>JBOHKB010000141.1:0-36977 GCA_050728815.1 Propylenella sp. | reverse complement strand
GCTCGTGACCGTTACCGCAGGCCAGGCGGCTTTGTTGTCGGTTCCGGCTTCCGCCCGCAGGCGCGAGGGCGTGCTGCGGCGCGCGTTCGTGCATCGGGCCGACTACATTTATGTTCTGCCCGCGCTCGTCGTGATGATGGTCGTGATCGCCTACCCGATCTACTACACCATCGAACTGAGCTTCTACAGAACGCCCGCCAACCTGCAGATGAAGGACAAGATATTCACCGGGGTAGACAACTACGTCACGATCCTGGGGAGCTCATCCTTTCGCGAGGTGACGGTCAACACCCTGATCTGGACGGTCGCCTCGACGTTCTTCTCTTTCATCCTCGGTCTCGGCGCAGCGCTCGCGCTTCACCGTGAGTTCGCTGGCCGCGGAATCCTGCGCGCCCTTCTTCTCATTCCCTATGTTGTCAGCGCGGTCGCCGCCTCGTACGTCTGGAAATGGCTCTATCACTCCGACATTGGCGTCATCGGGGCGCTGGCGGTGCAGTTCGGCCTGACCGAGCGTCCAATCAACTTCCTCGACAACATCCACACCGCGCTCCCTTCTTTGATCGTCGTGAACATATGGAGAGAGTTCTCCTTCGCCATGATCATGCTGATGGCGGGGCTGCAAACCGTGCCGGATCAGCTGCTGCGCGCGGCGCAGGTGGACGGCGCCAGCGCCTGGCAGCGCTTCTGGCACGTGACCTTTCCGCATCTGAAGAACGTGTCGATGGTCACCGTGCTGTTGCTGATGGTCGCCAACTTCAATTCCTTCATCATCCCGTGGATCATGACCGGCGGCGGGCCGGCGGGCGCGTCCGACATCTGGATCACGCAGATCTACAACCTTGCGTTCGGGCGGCAGCGCTTCGGCACCGCATCGGCCTACTCGGTGATCCTGTTCATAGTGATGATGACGCTCGGATACTTCTACGTGAAGGCGCTGACGCGCGGCGATGAGACGAGGGCGGGATGAGCATCGACGCCGAAACCGCTCGCCCGACCAGCCGGAAAGGGGTCGACTGGTGGAGATGGGCCGGTCGCGCGGTCCTCCTGCTTCTTTTGATCTTCACCGTTCTGCCGATGGCGTGGATGGTGCTGACGTCGATCAAGTCGCAGTTCGCGGCGATGCAGTACCCGCCGCAATGGTGGCCGGCCGAGCCCACTCTGCAGAACTACACAAAGCTGCTCGACCCCACCGGCGACGTCGGCCAGGAGTTCCTGCGCTATTTCTGGAACAGCTTCTATGTGTCGCTGGCGACCACGATTCTCGGCGTCGCGGTGGCCGTGCCGGCGGCCTATGCTTTTTCGCGCTTTCGCTTCCCCGGCCGCACCTTCCTGTTCTTCTCGGTGCTGCTCCGGAACATGTTCCCGGCCGTCGTCTTCCTGATGCCACTCTTCCTTCTCATGCGCTGGCTCGGGCTCGTCAACACGCACGGCTCGCTGATCCTGACCTACTTGACCTTCGGCCTGCCGCTCTCGATTTGGCTTCTCAAGGGATTCTTCGACAACATCCCGATCCAGCTCGAGCAGGCGGCGCGCATCGATGGCGCGACCCGCTTCCAGGCGTTCTTTTTGATCGTCATGCCGCTCAGTTCGCCTGGCATCATTGCCACCTCGATCTTCTCGTTCGTCGGCGCGTGGAACGAGTACGTTTACGCGTACACTTTTCTGTCGAGGCAGGAGTCGATGACCCTGCCGGTGGGCATCCAGCGCTTTTTCACCGAATACGCCACCGATTGGCCGGGGCTGATGGCGGCGACGTTCCTGATGAGCGTGCCCGTCGTGGTGCTGTTCCTGGTGCTGCAAAAGTATTTTGTCCGTGCCCTGACCGAGGGGGCAGTCAAATCGTGATTGAAGAACCTCGTAGGCCGCATGGCGCGGAGCGGAATGCGGGGTTCCGGTTCCCCGGATTTTGCTTCGCTTCATCCGGGCTACGGCGGCTCTGAGGGAACCGCTAATGGCTCGGGTCATCCTGCAAGACGTGGTCAAGACCTACGGCAGCGTCTACGCCGTCACTCATCTCTCGCTGACCGACGAGGACGGCGAAATCGACGCCCTCGTCGGTCCGTCGGGCTGCGGCAAGACGACGACGCTGAACCTCGTCGCCGGGCTCATCCCGATGAGCGGCGGCGACATCTATATCGGGGAGAAGCTGGTGACCGATCTCGATCCCAAGGATCGGGACATTGCCATGGTCTTCCAGAACTACGCGCTCTATCCGAACAAGACCGTCTACAAGAATCTCGCCTTCCCGCTACAGATGCGAAAGCTGCCCAAGACGGAAATCGAGAGGAAGGTGATGGCTGCGGCGAAGGTGCTCGATATAGAGCACCTTCTTGAGCGCAAGCCGCGCGAGCTTTCGGGGGGGCAGCAGCAGCGCGTCGCGCTCGGGCGGGCTCTGGTTCGCGATCCGCGCGCGTTCCTGATGGACGAGCCGCTATCCAATCTTGACGCCAAGCTCCGTGTGCAGATGCGCTCCGAGCTGAAGCGCTTCCACCAGGACCTGAACGCAACCGTCATTTACGTGACTCACGACCAGCTCGAAGCCGTGACGATGGCCGACAAGATGGCGGTGATGAATGGCGGCGCTTTGCAGCAATACGACACGCCCGATCGCGTGTTCGCGCACCCCGTCAACACGTTTGTTGCGGGATTCGTCGGTAGTCCGGCGATGAACCTGGTTCAGGTCAACGTGGCGTCAAGCGCGAACGGCGTCTTTGTCGAGAGCGGGGATGGTTGGAGATACGAGCTTTCGCCGGAGAATACGCGAAAAGCATCGCGGGCGACATCCGGCGAGGTCGTGCTCGGCGCAAGGCACAGCACCATCAGGCTCCGCGACGAGCAGTCGCCGTCGACGATTGCCGGACGGATTTATACGGTCGAGCCGACCGGCGATATCACCTACGCGCACGTGACTCTCGGCTCGGCGACTCTGGTCGTGAGCGTTCCACCGGACGTTCGCCTGGCGCCGGACGACCGGGTGTGGGTCGAGTTCGACCAGCAGAAACTCCATCTCTTCGACGCGAAGACGCAACAGGCGCTGACCGCGGACTAATGGGGCTTGTCGAGGCTTCGCATCCGACAATGCGATGGCTTGGCAGGTGGGCACTCATGGACGCGAGTCTGGGCAATGACAGTGTGATGAGGATCGGGACGGCAGTATGAAGAAGGATACGTCGGAAGAAGCCCTCGACCGGGTCAACACGAACTCGAGACCGTCCGAGCTGCGGATCACCGATATGCGGGTTGCCGAGATCGTCGGCGCGCCGTTCAAGTCCGTGCTCCTGAAGATCTACACCAATCAGGGAATCGTCGGTCTCGGCGAGGTGCGCGACGGCGGCAGCAAGACCTTCGCCCTGATGCTGAAGTGCCGGCTGCTCGGAGAGAACCCCTGCGACGTCGACCGGATCTTCAGAAGGATCAAGCAGTTCGGGGCGCACGGACGCCAGGGCGGGGGCGTGTCTGCGGTCGAAATTGCGCTCTGGGATCTCGCCGGCAAGGCTTACGGCGTTCCGATCTATCAGATGCTTGGGGGCAAGTTCCGCGACCGGGTGCGCATGTATTGCGATACCGACGCAAGCGTGCCGAGCGGCGTCGAGACCGGCAGGCGGCTGAAGGAGCGGATGGCGCTCGGCTACACGTTCCTGAAGATGGACCTTGGCCTTGCCCAGATCATGCGCGTGCCCGGAGCGGTCGGTTCGCCGACGGGCATCCTCGACGGGTATAAGACGCACGCGGAGCGAATGCCGTTGAAGACGCTCGAGGATCGGCGGCTCAGGAATACGAGCTACGACGTGCACAACGTCCGCCATCCTTTCACCGGGCTGCATTTCACCGAGAAGGGACTCGACCTCCTCGAACAATACATCGCGGAAGTCCGCGCCGAGATCGGCGACGAGATTCCGCTCGCCATCGACCATCTCGGTCACATCTCGCTGAACGACGGCATCAGGCTCGCACGGCGGATCGAGAAGTACAATCCGGCCTGGCTCGAAGACGTCATTCCCTGGCAATACACGAGCCAGTACGAGCGCCTCGCGAAGAGCACATCGGTCCCAATCTGCACCGGTGAGGACATCTACCTGAAAGAGGACTTTATGCCGCTTCTGCGAAGCGGTGGGGTTTCGGTCATTCACCCCGACCTTTTGACCAGCGGCGGCATCCTCGAGACGAAAAAGATCGGCGACGTGGCTCAGGGGCACGGCGTCGCGATGGCGATCCACATGGCGGAGAGCCCGATCGCCGCCATGGCGGCGGCGCACGTCGCGGTGGCCACGGAGAATTTCATGGCGCTCGAGCAGCACGCGGTCGACGTCCCCTGGTGGGACGACATCGCGATCGGATTACCGAAGCCGCTCGTCCGTGACGGCTTCATCGAGGTGCCCGACAAGCCGGGCCTCGGCATCGACGACATCGACGACGCGGTGATAGCGGAGCACCTGCAGCCGGGCGTCTCGGGCATCTGGCAGCCGACCGACCAATGGGACGACGAATGGTCCTGGGATCGGACCTGGAGCTGAGCGGATCATGAAGATCACCGCCATCAGGCCTTTCCCCGTCTGGGTCGGCATCCGCAATCAGCTCCTCGTCAAGGTCGAGACCGACGAGGGTCTGTTCGGCTGGGGGGAGTCGGGTCTGTCGGGTCGCGAGAAATCCGTCGCCGGCGCGGTCGAGCACTTCGCCGAATTCGCCGTCGGGCGCGACCCGATGCGCATCGGCGCGCTCTGGCAGGAGATGTACCGCAGCCAGTATTTCGAGGGCGGGCGGGTGCTCTCTGCGGCCATCTCGGCGATCGACATCGCCCTGCACGACATCAAGGGCAAGGCGCTCGGCGTGCCAGTCTACGATCTCCTCGGCGGCAAGCAGCGCGACCGCATTCCGACTTTCGCTTCGACCAGCGCCGGGCCGGGTCCCGAGATGATCGAGCAGGCGCGGGAGCTTGTCCGCCGCGGCTGGAACTGCGTGCGCCTCTTCCCGGACGGGCAGCAGAATCGCGAAATCTACGAGCCGCGCGAGCACATCGCGGCTACGGCGCGCGGCTGCATCGAGGTTCGCGAGGCGCTTGGCGGCGACGTCGTCCTCGGCATCGATTACCATCACCGCCTGTCGATCGCCGAGGCGGCGAGCTTTTGTCAGAAAATGCCGCGCGGCACCCTCGACTTCCTCGAAGAGCCGATCCGCGACGAAACACCGGAGGCCTACGAAGCGCTCCGGAAGCTGACCGATATTCCCTTCGCGATCGGCGAGGAGTTTTCGTCGAAGTGGCAGTTTCTGCCCTACATCGAGCGCGGCATTCACCAGTTCAACCGCATCGACGTCTGCAATGTCGGAGGGCTTACAGAGGCGATGAAAGTCGCCGGCTGGAGCGAGGCGCACTATGTCGACCTGATGCCCCACAACCCGCTCGGCCCGGTCTGCACCGCCGCGACGGTGCATCTCGCGGCGGCGGTCGCGAATTTTTCCTGGCTCGAATGCCGGGCGACGCCCAGCGAAACTCATCTTGGCTTTGACGACGGGGAAATCTTCCCCATCCAGGTCAAGCTCGAGGACGCACACTACGTGGCGCCGAGCGCGCCGGGCCTGGGCGTTGAGGTCGATGAGGCGCGACTGACGCGCGAAGCCTTCAAGTTCTGGGAAGCGCCGCACCTGCGCCGGCGCGATGGGTCGTTCACCAACTGGTAGTTTCCGAGCAGCCCTCTGCGTTGGGACTCTAGCTGACCTCGACACGCGAGCAGGCGGTCTGGAACGCGGGAGCACATGGCGCCGAGCGCCGTCGCTTGTGCCTCCTCGTTGCCAGCCAAGCGGCACGCGCTGTAGTGTCACTGGCAATTCAACTGCTGATCGTCTGCTGGGGGCCTTCGATCGAAGATCCATGCGAATGCGCTGGCCGCTCCCGGACAAACGGCTCGCTGACGCTGGAGTGCAGGAGAACGTTCGTGGCGATAGTTTCGGCCGAGACCGGTTCCGCTACGTCTCCCGTGGACGGGATCGATCTCGTGGGAGCGCTCGAGGAGGATATCCTTTTCGGACGATTGGCGCCTGGAACGCGCCTCACCGAGGACGCGCTGCTCGCGCGGTTCCCGGTCACCAGGCACTTCGTCCGGCAGGCCCTGGTGGAGCTGGAGAAGCTCGGCATCGTCGTCCGCAAGCGCAACAAGGGCGCGACGGTGCGTTCGTTCACGCCAAGCGAGGTGCTGGATGTCTATCGGGTTCGCGAATTGCTGCAGCGTCAGGCGGCGCTGTGGATTCCGCTGCCCGCCTCGCAGAGCCTGATCGACGAACTCTCGCGGATATTCGAGGCGTACTCAAAACACATCGACGATGGATATCTGCGCGGCGTGCACGAGACGAACGACCAGTTTCACCTGATGCTGTTCGCCGCGTGCGGTAACAAGTACATCGTTGACCTGATCGAACTCTATATGCGCCTGACCTTGCCGATTCGCGCGAACTCGATGGCGAACCCGCAGATGCTTGCGATTTCGCGCGAGCACCATCGGCTGATGATCGAGATGCTTGCGGGTGCCGACAATTGGGTGCTCGCCCAGCTTTGCGTCGATCACCTGCAGCCCAGCAAGAACAGCTACCTGGAGCGGGTCCGGTCTTCGCCCGGCCTTGATGAAGGCGGCTAAACCGCTGCCCCCGCTACCGCTCGAGCCGGATCAGTGAGACGCCCTGGGGTGGCAGGGTGAAGCTGAAGCGGAGCAGGTCGCCTTCGCGGGACAAGCTCGTGGGCGGAGCCAGCTCGGCGAGCCGCCCGCTCGCTTCGAGCCGCGCATAATCCTCGCCCTCGACCACGCTCGGCGAGCCCATCCCCTGCCACACGGCGAAGGCGTTGCTGTGATCGGCGTCCATGCGGTAGTGGCGCAACCCGGCCGAAGCCTCGGGCCAAGCATGGACCGTGAGCGTCACCTCGGCCGGTTCGCCTGGCGCTTCGTCGTCGTGATAGTGCCAGACGAGGACGCTGACGCCGCGATCGTCGCGCGTCGCGACGGCGCTGATGTCCGGCGTCTCGCGCACGCCCGCATCGAGAACTTTGGCGAGAGGCAGACCATGGCTGCTCTCTGCACCGATCCACGATCCGGAGAGCTTGCCCAGCATGCGGAAGGCGTTGAGGACCGCCTTGTCGACGCCGTTCGTGGCAAGATCGCGAAACCCGTCGAACCACGGCTGGCCTTCGAAGAGGAAGGCCCAAGTCACCGCCCCCTCCAAGTCGAAACCGAAGCGGCGGAAGAGTTCGTAGGTGCGCATCATCGCTTCCACCACGTAGACGCCGTAGAGCGGGCCGTTGCGGTAGGCGTTCTGCGGATAGACACGGGAGGAGCAGGCGGCGCAGCCCTCCGGGTCGGACTCGCCGATGATCACCGGCTTGCCCGCGAGCTCGGGAAACTCCCTCAGAATCTCGAGATTGGTCTCGACGTTTTTCAGGTGCTTTCTGATCCCCATCCGCACTCGTCCACCATGCACCGACGGACGGCCCTTGGCGTGGAAGGCGACGAAGTCGAGCGGCGTCCCGGGGTTGCCGCGGACGCAATGCTCAAGGAACTTTCGGAAGAAGTCCTGAGCCTTCGGATTCTCGAACGCGCCGCAGGTGTGGGGCCCGCCAATCCGCGCTTCCGGGAGAACGCCACGGATCGCCGCGGCGGTCACGTCGTAGAGTGCGCAGAATTCGGGGATGGTGCCAGTCCAGTAGTGGCCGTCCGGTTCGTTCCATACTTCCCAGGGCCAGCCGGCGACTTTGTTCCGTCCGTAGCGATCGCAGAGATGCCGCGCCCAGACCTCGACCAGAGCGCGCCATTTCTTCAGGTCCTTCGGCGGCGCCGCCCATCCGGTCGTGATCGTCGAATATGGATCGCTCAGCGAGAAATTGTGCCGGTAGGGACCGGGGTCGCCGGAGAGCGCCTGCGGCGTGAAGCCGACCTGGATGAACGGGATGACGCCCGCTTCGACGTAGGCGTCGAAGATCCTGTCCATGATCGCCCAGTCGTATACCGGTCCGCCGCGGGCATCCTCCGTGTAGGCGTTGGTCGAGCCCCATTTCAGCGCCGGCACGCCGTCCCCGCTGGTGAGGAGATTGTGCGTGCGTATCCGCGGCGGCACGGGGCTGAGCTCCGCCAGCTCGGCGAGCAGCTTTCGGCCATGCTCCCCGTATGTGTAGTTGGGCTCGTCGTAGCCGAACCAGTTCCATATCGGCCTGTACGCGCCGAGCGCGCGATCGGCGTGAACGTTGATGGTGACGGGAATCGCAGGTCGCACGGACTGGCGCTCGGGTTTCAGGTTCAGGCGAAGTGGACGGTAACCGGGCCCTTCGTCCGTGCAACCTCGACGACGACCCGGTCGCCGAGATGCGCGAAAGAGGGCGCCGTGGCGTCGCTGACTTCCGAAATCGGTATCTCCTTGCCGTCGATCGCCACGCGCGTCGGCCTCGCGAGCGACGTCGGCACTTCGATCCGGTAGCTCCGCTCGGTCACCACGCCGGCGTGCGAACCCTCGACCGCCCCTATCGTCAGCGAGAACTCGTCGCCCTTCAGCGCCGACACGGCGAACACCTGCAGCGACGACTCGCCCTTCTCGTAGCGGTAGGTCTCCCGGTCGTCGTCGTAGAGGGTGAAGGTCGCCTCGCTCCCTCCGGGACTGACGAGGAGGGTCAACCGGTCGTCGGAATTCGCCGGGATCGTATCGGAGTGCGTGCGGGTCGGAAGCACGCTTCCCGCTCGAATGAAAAGCGGGTCCTTGCCGAGCGGCGCATCGACGGCGACACGCCCCGGCCCCTCGAACTTGGCGAGCGTCCAGTAGTGCACCCACGTGCCTTTGGGGAGGTATACGTCCCGCTGCCGCGCGCCTTTTTGGTAGACCGGCGCGACGAGAAGGTTCGGCCCCCACATGAACTGATCCCACAGCCGCCGCGCGTAGTGGTCCTCGGGGAATTCCAGCACCATCGCCCGCATCATCGGCGTGCCGTGCCGGTTGGCCTCCGCGAGGAGCGTGTAGTTGTATGGGAACATCGCCGAGCGGAGCTTGATCAGCGGCACGAAACGCGCCTCGTTCTCCGGCCCGAATCCCCATGGCAGCCGGCAGCGCCAGTTGTGGCCGTGCGAGCGCATGAGCGGCGAAAATGTCGCCAGAAACGCCCACCGGATGAACAGCTCGTCGGTCAGCTCCTCGGTCGGCCAATGACCACCGATGTCGGTCTCCGGGAAGAAGATGCCGGAAATGCCCATCTGCAGGAGCCAGACGGTCTCGATCCCCATCAGCTTCCAGCTCGACCAGTAGTCGCCCTGATTGACGCCCGCCGCGTACGCCTGCACGCCGGGAAAGACGGTGCGGTTCAGGATGTATACGCGCTGGTCGGGGTAGTCGCGGCGCTGCCGCTCGTAGAATGCCTTGGCGCGCAGCAACGCCCAGACGTTGTCATGCTCCTCGCGAAATTCGTCGGTGAACTTCTTCGCGTTCCTGGGCGCGAACGACTGGTCGAACGATGTGCCGTCGGCAATGTCGCAATATTCGGTGCCGTCGAGCCACCAGCCCGACCAGCCGTGATCGAGCATTCCGCAATAGTCCTGCCAGAGCCGTTCGTTCTCATCCTCGTCCGAGAAATCGCCGACCCAGTACCCGTGCGCGATCGGCCGGAAGCCGCGCTCGCGGAGCATCTTGATGTCGTCGGCGCCATGCGGAAGGAGCTTCGGGTTGTAGGTCTTGTAGTCGCCTTTGACGTGCCAGCCCTGATAGTAATCGAGGTAGCCGGCGTGGAAGCCTTTGGCGCCCCGGCCGATGCCCCCGAGTCCGCCGTACGTGGTGAGAAGGTCGAAGCCGTCGACCGGGATTTTCTTTTCGCGGAAATACGTGGTGACGAAGTCGAGCTCGCCGAAGTTCATCCACGCGCGCGTCGACTGTTCGTAGCCGAGCGCCCACGCCGGATGCATCGGCGGGAGGCCAGTGAGGCGTACGTAGTTCCGGACGGCTTCCGCCGGCGTCGGCCCGTCGATGAAATAGAAGGTGCGGATGTTCTTGCCGGCGACGGTGAAGCCGTCGCGAAGATCGACGGTCATCGGGAAGCTGCAGTCGAAGAAGAGGCCGAAGCCATGGCCTGAAAGCATCCACGGGAAGAAGTTGTTGCCTTGACCGGTGTGCCGGTGGTGGATGCGGTAGGAACGTCCCCAGCGGTCGATGTCGACATCGGTCAGCTCGTCGATGTCTTGGTTATCGCGGAACTGCCACGCGTTGTTCCCGCCGAGGCCATAGGCGGCAAAGCCGCGGTCGATGGCGATGGTGGCGCCGGCCGGCGAGAAGTTGCGGAACGCGGCGATCGGATCGCTGCCGCCTGACTTCCGGAAGATGGTGATGCGCTTTTCGTCGCCCGTCACGCGGAGCGACTTCGTTTCGAGCGACCAGCCCCCGTCGCTAGCGGTGGCGGTGGCGATTGAGTCGGCCTTCGGCACCATGAAGGACCGCTTCGAACGCGTGTAGGAATTGTGGCAGTCGATGGCGATGATGCTGTCGCTCGCCGCTCGTATCGTGAAAGCTTCAGCGGTCACGGAGGAACCTCAGGATTCGCAGACGAAAAGAAGTGGGTGCCGAGTTGTCGGCACCCACGGAGTCGCAAGGCCTGGGAGGCTAGTTCTTGAAGAACCACTGTTCGGGGCGAGCGCCGGCAGGGTTGTCGATGATGGCGCTGTTGGTTTGCCGGGCCGGGATGTTCCCCATGTTGTTCTTGACGACGCGAACGCCCTGGATGGCCGGCGACAGTCCGACCGTGCCGATCGCCCACTGGTTCTCGAGCAGGATCGACCAGATCTCAGCGCCGATCTCCTTCAGCTTGTCCGGCGGAGCCTGTGTCGCAGCCTGGTAGAGCTCGTCGAGCTTTACCATTTCCGGCGGAGGCGGAGCGCCTTCCTTCCCCTGGCTTGCGACGTAACGGCCGTATTCCGGACCGGCGCACGAGTAGGACGAGATAGGCCACAACTCGGTCGGATGTCCGAAGATGTTCTCGGCGCCCCACGTCGTGTCGATGGTGAGCTCGACCAGGTTCGCGCGACGACGCGTCTGGCTGGCGGTGCGCTCCATCTCGACCACGTTTATCTCGATGCCGAGGTCTTTGTAGTTCTGGGCGATCATCTCACCCAATGCGGTGTAGTCCATGAACGCGACATAGGTGAGGAGCTCGAGCGATATGCGCTTGCCGCTCTCCGGATATACCCGGTAGCCCTCGCCATCGCGCTTGGTCAGCCCGAGTTCATCCAGCATGGCGTTGGCCTTGTCGGGCTCGAACGTCGACCACTTCACCCGCCAGATCGAGTCAGGACCCGGGCTGAAGACCGACCCTTCGACAGGCGCGATCGACCCCGGGGTTCCGAGTCCGAGGAACAGCACCTCATTGACGGCGTCGCGATTGATGCCGAGCGACAGCGCGCGGCGGAAGTTCACGTCCGCGAGCAGTTTCCCCTTCTCCGGATCCTCCGTGTACGACGTATTCACGCACATGTACGCTTCGCCGCCTATGCGCGAGGTGTCGAGGTGGACAGTGTAGTCGCCCTTCTCCTGGTTCTCGAGCAGCACCGGCAATTTGGTGAGATCGATGTGGCGCGCCATCGAATCGTACTCGCCGGCGATGGCCCTGAGATTGATGACCTCGAGGTTCTCGCCCTTCGTCAGCACGATGCGGTCGATGTACGGCAGTTGGTTGCCGGCCTCGTCCATCCAGATCGAATACGGGTTGCGCTCGTATTCCCACACGTCGCCGGTGATCGGTTTCACTAGCTTCCACGCGGCCATGGTGGGCAGGTCGACGTTGCGGAAGCCGTTCGATCTGTCGAGATAGAACGTCACCCAGTTATCGAAGCCGGCGTCCTTGGCCATCTTCTCGACAGCTTCCTTGCCCGCGTATTTCGGCAGGAACTGCTTCAGGTAGTGCGCAGGCGCGTAGCTGCCCTGGCCGTACTGCCCGAACCGGGCAAAACCGCCGAGCGTCGAGACCGACGCCAGCTTGATCGGCAGCGCGAAGTAGGGGTTCTCCGAGACGAAACGGACGGTGTAGTCGTCGACCTTTTCGAGGCGAACCGGCTTGCCTGCGACCAGAAGATCGGGAAGCGGGTTCGGATTGATCTCCCGGTCGGCAGCGATGTCCTCGAACCAGAACACGAAATCGTTCGCCGTAAACGGAGTGCCGTCCGACCAGTGGATGCCCTTGCGAAGGTGGACCGTGGTGACCCTGCCGTCATCGCTCACCTCGTAGCCCTTGGCGATGTTGGGAACGATCTCCGTCTCGGTGTAGTCCCAGAACAGCAGGCGGTCGTGCAGCCATCCGCGGGTTCCGTTCACCCAGTCGTTCGGCCCAAGGAATCCGCGCCGCCACGTGCCGCCGTACTTGCCGATCTCGTGGATCGGACGGATGACCAGCGGCTCGGGGCCCACGCGCTCCTCGACCGGAGGCAGTTTCCCGGCGGCGACCAGCTCGGCGAGCGCCGGCGCCTCGCTGTACTTCGCCGGAACAACATCCGTCAGTATGGTGACGCCCTCCAACTCGCCGACGAGCGGGCTTTGCTGTGCGGCGGCGGTGAGCGGAGCAAAGACAAGGGCAGCTACCGATGCCCAGATCAATCGTTTCATCGTTCCCTCCCGGATGCGGCCCTGCTTGGGAAAAGCTTTTCCGACTGCGGGGCAGTTTTGCTTAGCTCTGCGCCCCAGCACATACCATGTTGTCCCGATCGTCAATAATTATCGTGGCGTCGAATCAGGCAGCCTCCCTCCTACGGTCGTGCCGGGAACCGGCGACGCGTCGCCGGAACGGCCTTCCGATCCTCATAAATCTGCCAGGATTGTGCGCCCGGTCCAAACGCGGCGAGCGGGCACGTCGCGCTGCTTCGCGCGGCCGGATGCGCCTCGCGCGCTCCCTCAAGCGGCTCGGATAATCGATAATGTTGCCCGCCGCGATTGACTCCGCCCCCACCCGCGATAGTCTTTTGCGACGGTCCGACCCTCGGGGCGTTGCGACACATGCTTGCATACCTCGTTCGGCGCCTGCTCCTCGCTTTGGGTACGCTGGTCGTCGTCTCAATCATCGCGTTCTCGATCATCCAGCTTCCGCCCGGCGATTACGTCGATGCCTACGCGGGAATCCTGGAGTCGATGGGCGACATGGTCACCGAGGACCGCAAGATCACGCTGCGCCAGCAGTATGGACTGCTCGACCCGATGTACGTGCAGTACCTGCGCTGGGCCGGCGACGCCCTCACCGGCAATTTCGGCCTGTCGCTGGAGTACCGTCGGCCCGTCAGCCAGGTGATCGGCGATCGGCTGTGGCTGACTGTCGTCGTTGCCCTCGCCTCTGTCCTCTTCGTCTGGCTGATGGCCTTGCCGATCGGTATTTACTCGGCCGTCCGCCAATATTCGGTAGGCGACTACACTTTCACCCTCATCGGCTTCATTGGGCTGGCGGTGCCCAATTTCCTTCTCGCGCTTATCGTCATGTATTTCTCGTTCCGCTACTTCGGCGCCAATGTCGGCGGACTCTTCTCGAACCAATACGTGGACGCCCCGTGGAGCCTCGCCAAAGTCTGGGATCTGCTTGGCCACGTTTGGATACCCGCCGTGATCCTTGGGACGGCCGGCACCGCCTCCCTCATTCGCATCATGCGCGCCAATCTGCTCGATGAATTGCGCAAGCCCTACGTCGTCGCGGCCAAGGCGCGCGGCATGTCAAAATGGGCGCTAATCCTGAAATATCCTGTACGCGTCGCGCTCAACCCGTTCGCGTCGACAATCGGCTACATCCTCCCCTACATCGTATCGGGCAGCATTATCGTGTCCGTGGTCCTGAGCTTGCCCACGGTCGGTCCGCTGCTTCTGCGCGCGCTTCTCGCCCAGGACATGTACCTGGCGGGCACGATCATCATGCTGATCGGCGTCATGACCGTCATCGGCACCCTGATCTCGGATCTGATCCTGGTCTGGATCGATCCCCGCGTCCGCTTCGCGGGACGCAGATGACAGCGCTTCCCGAAGCTGCCGGCGTTGCCGCCGTCGTCGTCAGCGGCGCGAAAGCCGAGGAGGAGGTCTATCTCGCGACCCCGCTGCAGCTCATGTGGTGGCGCTTCCGCAAGCACAGGCTGGCGGTCGCTTCCGGCGTGCTGCTGCTGCTCTTCTACATCGTTGCGGCCTTTGCGCCCTTCCTTGCGATCGCCGATCCCAGCAAGTCCGAAGCCCAGCGCTCGCTCATGCCGCCGGTGGCCATTCACTGGTTCGACGAAGACGGGTTTAACCCGCACATCAACGCCATGGTGGGCAAGCGCAATCTTGCGACATTCAAGCGGGTCTACGTCGAGGACGAAACCAAGAAGTACCCGATCCGATTTTTTGTGCGCGGCTTTCCGTACAAGCTCTTCTGGCTCATTCCCTCGAACATTCACCTGATCGGTCTCGACGGCGCTCGGGCGGACGAGAACCTCTTCCTGCTCGGCACCGACGTGCAGGGCAGGGACGTCCTGTCGCGATTGATGTTCGCAACCCAGGTTTCGATGTCGATAGGGCTCGTGGGCGTGTTCCTGAGCCTCTTCCTCGGTGTCGTGCTCGGCGGTATATCCGGCTTCTTCGGCGGGATCATCGACACGGTCATTCAGCGGACAATCGAGATTCTTCGCTCGATTCCGACCATCCCTCTGTGGATGGGGCTCGCGGCGGCGCTGCCCCGCAGCTGGTCGGTCCTGCAGATCTATTTCGCCATTACGATCATCGTCTCGATCTTTGGCTGGACCGAGCTTGCGCGCGTCGTACGCGGCCGGTTCCTGGCGCTGCGGGAGGAGGACTTCGTCACCGCCGCGACTCTGTGCGGGGCCAGTCGAACGCGGACGATCTTTCGGCACATGGTGCCGTCCTTCTACAGCCACATCATCGCGGCAAGCACCCTCGCCATTCCCGAAATGATCATAGCCGAGACGGCGCTGAGCTTCCTTGGTCTGGGTCTTCGGCCGCCTGCGGTCAGCTACGGCGTGATGCTGCAGGCGGCGCAGAACATTCAAACCGTCGCCACGACTCCATGGCTGATGGTTCCGGCGATCCCCGTCATTGTCGCCGTCCTTGCCTTCAATTTCCTCGGCGACGGGCTGCGCGACGCGGCCGATCCCTACGCCCGGTAGGAGCCAGCCGCAGCCCATGACGCCCGCGTCCCCGCCACTGCTGTCTGTACGTCAGCTGGAGACGCACTTCCCGATGGACGAAGGAACCGTCGTCGCCGTCGACGGCGCCAGCTTCGACGTGCTCCCCGGCAAGACCCTTGGAATCGTAGGCGAAAGCGGCTGCGGCAAGTCGGTGACGGCGCGGTCGATCCTCGGCATCCTGGACCCGCCCGGCCGCATCGTCGGCGGCGAGATCCGATTCCGCGCGAGCAACGGCGACGCAAGCGAGAGGCTGCTCGATCTCGCGACGCTCGATCCCGACGGCGCCGAGATGCGTTCGATCCGCGGCGCCGAAATCGCCCTGGTGTTTCAGGAGCCGATGTCGTCGTTCAGTCCCGTTCACACGATCGGGACGCAGCTGACGGAGGCCATCCGGCTGCATCGCAAGGTAACGAGAGGCGAGGCCCGCCGCCTCGGTGTCGAGGCATTGCGGGCGGTCGGCGTTCCACTGCCTGAGCAGCGCATTGATGCCTACGCTTTCGAGCTGAGCGGGGGGCTGCGTCAGCGCGCGATGATCGCGATTGCCCTCTCCTGCGATCCAAGCCTGTTGATCGCGGACGAACCGACGACCGCGCTCGACGTAACCACTCAGGCGGAGATCCTGGACCTCCTTCGCCGGCTTCAGCAGCGCCACCGCATGGCGATCATGCTGATCACCCACGACCTCGGCGTGGTGGCCGAGATGGCGGACGACGTTGTCGTTATGTATTTGGGGCGGGTGGCGGAGCGCGCATCCGTCGAGGACATCTTCCATGCGCCAAAACACCCGTACACCAAGGCGCTGCTGGCATCGATTCCGAGCATAACCGCCGCGCCAGGCGAGAAGCTTGCGACCATCACCGGCAGCGTCCCGCATCCGCACAACCGTCCGCAGGGGTGCCCCTTCCACCCGCGCTGTCCGGCTTTCATGCCCGGCGTGTGCGACCGCGATACCCCGCGGCCGGTGACGGTCGGGCCGGGGCATGAAGTCAGCTGCTTCCTCTACGGCAGCGGGGGATCGGAACCGTGACCGCGGCCGCTCCCGTCATCCAGAAGAGGCTGCTCGAGGTTCGCAACCTGCGAAAGCTGTTCCCGATCCACAAGGGAGTGATGAAGCGCGTCATCGGCCACGTGAGGGCCGTCGACGATGTGAGCTTCCACGTCGATGAGGGCGAGACCCTGGGCCTTGTGGGAGAAAGCGGTTGCGGCAAGACCACGACCTCGCGCTGCATCGTGCGCGCGATAGAGCCGACATCGGGCGAAATCCGCTTCTTTGCGCAAGACGGCTCGATAGTCGACATCGCCAGGCAGTCGACCGGCGAGATGCGCGAGCTGCGCCGCGATATTCAGATGATCTTCCAGGACCCGTTTTCGTCGCTCAACCCGCGCATGACGCTCCTGGACATTGTCGGCGAGCCGCTGCTCAACTTCGGGATGCGGTCGCGGTCGGAGCGCCGAGACCGTGTCGCCGAGCTGCTGCGCCTGGTCGGGTTGCGGCCCGAATTTATGCGCCGCTTCCCGCACGCATTCAGCGGCGGACAGCGCCAGCGAATCGGTATCGCCCGCGCGCTCGCGCTCAATCCGCGGCTTGTCGTGGCTGACGAGCCGGTCTCGGCGCTCGACGTATCCGTGCAGGCGCAGGTGCTCAATCTGCTCGCGGATCTCCGCAGCAAGCTCGGGCTCGCCTATCTCTTCGTCGCGCATGATCTGAGCGTCGTCAGGCATTTCAGCCACCGCGTGGCGGTCATGTACGTCGGCCAGATCGTCGAGATCGCCTCCACTGCGGCGCTGTTCTCGCAGCCGAGGCACCCCTACACCGAAGTGCTCATGTCGGCGGTTCCGAAGCCCGACCCGCGCGCACGCTCGCGCCGTATCCTGGTCAAAGGGGAAATCGCCAATCCCGCAAATCCGCCAAGCGGCTGCTACTTCCATCCCCGCTGCCCGTACGCGGTCGAAATTTGTCGGCAGCGGACGCCGGCGCTGGAGGAAGTCGCTCCGGGCCACTATGCCCGGTGCCACCGCGCCGCCGAGCTGACCCTCGCCGGCGTGCCGGCTCCTGCCCCATTGCACTGAGTTTCTATACTCCACGCGGGCAGGAACCGGCCGCTTCACCCGGCCATACGGTAGGCCTCTTCGACGATCTTCAGCGTGTCGAGGTTGCTCGCGAGCGCGGTCTCGTACGGCGCGCCGCTCATGGTCTTTTCGAGGAAGTGCGCGATGGCGTTGCGGTAGGACGCGCGGTAGTTGGCCTCCAGGTCGACGGCAATCGTCTCCTTCCTCGCTCCGTCGAGCACGAGCGTCTGGTCGCGAAGCATGATGTCATGCCTATCGGGTTTGAACATACAGCCCCCACGGGTTGATCGGGTCTAGTCATGATGACTCGCCATCGTCGGATGCTTCCACTCGCCGCTGTAGAGCCCGTCATAGGTTGGGCCTTCGCCGTTCGTCCCAATGCCGAGCAAACTGCGGAAGGCATTGAAGGGATAAAATCGGCGGTTAAAGCGGAAGGTGAACTCGTTGAGGTAGGTTTGCAGGTGCTTGGCGCTGATCGCGCCGTGGTGCGTCCCGGCCAGCCAAGCCTTCAAGTTGCTGAAAACCAAGTGGACGATGGGCAGGAACTCTTCGGCGACCTCCGGCCGGCCGGACTCGACAACGGGCAAGTGCTGGTAGCCGCGCGCCCCGAGCGAATTGTAGCCGCCCCATGCGTCCGTGATAACCATCGCACCCGGCTCAACCGCTTCTTCTACAAAGGTTGTCAGGGCGCGCGCGCCGCGATTGGGGACGATTTCCAGCCGCAACCGGCCAGCGTAGCGCCCGCCGCGCCGCATGGGCTTGTCACCCTTTTTGGCCGGGCGGGTGCGGACCTCAACGGCGGCCACGACAAGCGTCTTATCATCGGCATGAACGCCCTTGCCTTCGCCGCGCGTGACGCCGCCGATGTAGGTTTCGTCGATTTCAACGTGGTCGTTCCGGCTGAGGTTGCCGCCAATGCGGTCGCGGCCTTGGCGCACCATGCCCGCGCGCAGCTTGTGCAGGATTTGGAAGGCGGTTTCGTAAACCGTCAGGCCAAGCTGGCGCTGGAACTGCATTGCAGAGATACCCGGCGTGATGGTGGCGAGAAGGTATGCGCCCCAAAACCACGTCGTGAGCGGCGAGTGTGTCCTTTGCATCACGGTCCCGACCGTCAGGGACGTTTGCTTGCGGCACTTGCGGCATGTCAGGACGCTGGTCCGCGTTGCCATGCGGAACGGCTCGCCCTTTTCGCCACAGTGAGGGCAAACGAAGCCCTTGGGCCACTTCGCGCCTTCCAGGTAGTGCGCGCACGCGGTGTCATCCGGGAAAAGTCGCTGAAAGTCCCTCAGGGACTTGGGGAACGGCAGGTGTTCCCATTGGAGAACGTCGGCGTGGGGAGGCATGGCGCTTTACCTCCCGGCTTTCCAATGCGTCGGCGTCGGAACCCGCTTGTCTTGATCCGGGTCCATCCATCCTTCGGCCTCATGTTCTTCGGCGAATTGCTTCCGCGAGATCGGGTCATTGAGGGCTGGGAATCTGACGGAACGCCAAACAGCCGGACCCTCAAACACGATTTCCCCATCAAGAACGCGCCGCGCTTGAATGCGGGTGCCATTTTTCGGGGCCGTCTCGATATCGCGCCAGTCCGTGAACGACCCTTCATAGGTTTCGAGCAATGCCTTGATCGTCTCAAGAGGCGTCTGCCCTTCGGGAACCCAAAACGACACGTCGCCCTGCGGCGTGTGGAAGGTTTCTTCGCGGTAATCGGCAAATTCGACCTTCACCGGCTTGTTAGGCTGCCATTCGGGGCTACGGGGATCATTTTCGGGTACGTCCGATTTGATCGGAACGCGAAACCCGGAACCGTGCAAAACCGCATATCGACGGCCCGCGCGCGGGCCGCCGACGCAGAGCATGGATTTTTGATCGGCCATCAATCTCTCCATCAAAGGGCGGGATCGCCCAATGACGAAACACTAGCATTGGAGGCTGTATGTGTCAACCCGATAGGCATGCATGATGTATCCGCGCTCGCCGGATATCGTGAGCGCATCGCGGAGGGTTGGCGGGCTCAGCGGCGACATGAAGTCGCCTATGAGCGCAACCGAAGCGCCTGAAGCGTCTTTCATCAGGAGCGTGGCCCGGTCCTCGCCCGCGATGGCGTCGCACGACTTCCCCGCGACGCATCCGATGAGACTGAGCGGGCCGAGCAGGTAGCGCAGCGTGTCGACATGATGGATCATCACCTCCATGAGAAGCATGCGCTTTAGTCCGGCAAGCATCGGCTGCCGCTCGAGGGCGGGGTAACGGCCGCTTCCATCCCTGATGAGCCCGGACGTCTTGACGTGACATTCGACGCTCCGGATTCGGCCGACGCTGCCGTCGCGGATCCAGGAGGCGATCTGGCGATAGTGCGACCGAAAGCGCCAGTTGTCGTGCACCATGACGCGGGCGGTTGGATGGGCGGCGAAGAACGCGTACGCATCCTCGAAGGTGGGCGCGAACGGCTTCTGGCAGAGAATGGGCAAGCCGGCGCCGACGCCCGCCACGCAGATCGGGACATGCGTTTCGCGCGGCGCGGCGACGTCGAGGGCGTCGAGCTCGACCGCTGAGAGCATGTCCTCGACCGATGCGAAGACGTGTCCGATCCCAAAGGCCGCCGCCCGCCTCTCCGCCGCGGCGCGGTTCGGATCGGCGATCGCGACCACGATCGCCTTCCCGCCGAGCGCCGCGTAGGCGTTCAGATGGTGTTCGCTGACCCAGCCGGCGCCGGCCAGACCAACGCGAAGCGGCGGTGACATTGTCGATTACCCCCAGCGAAGTTTCCCGACATTATCGATAAATTGCTCTGGCTAGGAAACATGTCTTCCGAGTAGTGTTTCCTAAAAGGGGCTGTTTCCACATTGCCTTAGCCCATAGGTGCGGGCGTCCGCAGGCGGAAAACTTGCTCTCGGCGGTGTCGGCCAGTCATCCGATTGGCGATTATTGTCTGTCTCGAGGGATGCTGATGGCTGACGGGCTGAGGGGCAAGCTGACCAATTACGGGGACCCTGAGTTCGCTCTCTTCCTCCGCAGAGCTTTCCTGCATTCGCTTGGCTGGGACGACGAGGCGTTTGACCGGCCGATCGTCGGGATCACCAACACCTACTCCGACTACAACGCCTGCCATGGCACCGTCCCCGATCTGATCGAGCACGTCAAACGGGGCGTCCTCTCCGCCGGCGGCATTCCGATGGTCTTCCCGACCATCACGATCCAGGAGAGCTTCGCCTATCCGACATCCATGCTGCTGCGCAACCTGATGGCGATGGACACGGAGGAGATGATCCGCGCCCAGCCGATGGACTCCGTCGTGCTCGTGGGCGGCTGCGACAAGACGCTGCCGGCGCAGATCATGGCCGCCGCGAGCGCAAACACGCCGGCAATCGTCCTTCCGGTCGGGCCGATGGCGACCGGCCGGCACAGGGGGCGCGTGCTCGGCGCATGCACCGATTGCCGTTCGGCTTGGGCCGAGTTTCGCGCCGGGCGCATCGGCGAGGCCGAGCTTCGCAGTGTCGGCGCCCGCCTCGCGGCGACGCCGGGTACGTGCACGGTGATGGGGACGGCAAGCACGATTGCGCTGATTGTCGAGGGCATGGGCTTGACGCTGCCGATGGCCGCGACCATCCCGGCAACCCACAGCGAACGCAAAAGACTCGCCCACGCGACGGGGGTCACTGCGGTTCGCATGGCGCAGTCGAACAGCCCCAGGCCGCGCGAGCTCGTGACGTGCGATTCGCTGCGCAATGCGCAGGTGCTGCTGCAGGCGATCGGGGGATCCACCAACGCGGTCGTCCACCTGACCGCCATCGCGCGGCGCGCCGGGATCGAGTTCGACCTTCGCGAGCTCGATCGGATCGGCCACGACGTTCCGGTCGTCGTGGACGTGAAGCCGTCGGGCGGCGGCTACATGGAGGACCTGCACGCAGCCGGCGGACTTTTGCGCGTCATATCCGCCGTGCAGGATCGGCTGAACTTGGACATCCCGACCGTGGGCGGGACGACGTTTCGCGAGCTGCTCGCCGAATGCGACCTCGGCTTCGAGCATAAGGCCGTGCGCTCCGAGGCGAAGCCGTTGCATTCAGGCGGCGCAATCGCGGTCCTTACTGGCAATCTGGCGCCGCGGGGCGCTCTCATCAAGCAATCGGCCGCCAGCCCGCACCTCCTCCGGCACACCGGCCGCGCGATCGTATTCGACTCCATCGAAGACATGATCGATCGCATCGATCGCGCCGACCTCGACGCGGCGCCCAGCGATGTGCTGGTCATGCGCAATGCTGGCCCGAAAGGCGCGCCCGGCATGCCGGAGGCAGGCGCCTTCCCGATTCCGGGCAAGCTGTCGCAGATGGGCGTGACCGACATGGTCCGCATTTCCGACTCGCGCATGAGCGGCACGGCCTTCGGGACGGTCGTGCTTCACGTGTCGCCGGAAGCGGCGGACGGCGGCCCGTTGGCGCGCCTGAGATCGGGAGATCGGATCGAGCTCGATGTGCCCAACAGAACGCTGAACGTCCTTGTCGCGGCGGAGGAATTCGCCGCCCGCGACACCTGCAGCCATCAGACTACGCGGCCGCCGTCTCGAGGCTACTCCAGGCTGTTCCTCGACCACGTTCTGCAGGCCGACCTCGGTTGCGACTTCGACTTTCTGCAAGAGTCTGTCGCAGACGATGGGCCTGGCAATCGAAGCTGATGCACCCATAGATGCGGCAATTCAGGAAGCGGAGCGCAATGTCTACGGCGAACTAAGTCTTTCTCCTGAGACTCGAGCGCGTACTGTTCCGGGCAAGGATTTGTCGGATCCTCTTGATCCCTCGAAGACCGGCCGATAGAGCAGCCGAGGTTAGCCCAGTGAGCACAGCAGTCGTGAGCGATGATGACGCCGCCACAATCCGAGCTATAGTTCAGGCGGTGATAAGCAGAAATCGTGAGAAGCTCATGGGCTTGGTAGACAACGAGGTCCATAGGCCCGACCTGCTATGGAAATATTTGGAGGAGCGTAACTTAAAGTTCGTTGACCCTCCCGTAGAATTCGTCAGATATTCGGACGTCACTCTGTTCGAGGATCAGAGCGGGTATGGCATTGATGTCCCTCTCTGGACTGCTGGCGCGCCGTCGCATGTGGTGGTTCGGCTTGATGTTCTAACCTCAGCGGACCCGCATCGCTTTGTGTTTCGCACCGTGCTTGCGCTATGACCCGCTTGGGTCGAGTTGCGATAGATCGTAGGCTTAGTGAAAACCGAGACTGTCCTTGAGTTTGACCGCGCTGCTGCGAATGACTCTAGAACAGCGCTCGGGATCGATCTCCGTCAGCGGAGCGACTAAATCACCCGGCTCGGCAGCAGCCGCTTTTGCGCCGCGATGCGGAACGGGGCGTTCGCGGCGCCGTATCCGTCATGGCCGCCGCGGCGCTCCACGACCTCGAAGAAGAAGCCCTCGCCGATCGTTTGGCTGTAGAACTGGAAGAACTCGCCGCGATCGTCGCGATCGTAGAGGAGGTTGTCGGCCCGAAGACGCGCGGTCAACGCGGCGTCGAGGCCAAAGCGCGCCTCCAGGTCGTCGTAGTAGTTCGACGAAATGGCGAGGGGCTTGAAGCCGAGAGACCGCATCCGGGCCCTTGCCGAGAAGATGTTGCTGCTTTCAAAGGCGATGTGCTGGACGCTCGAGCCGAAGGTCTCGGTGATGAAGTGGCCGGCGAGCGTGCGGCTGTTTTCAGCGCCGTTGAGCGTCAGACGGAGGCTCCCGTCGGCGTTCTCGATCGCCTGGCTGCGCACCAGCCCGGAGGGATCGGGCTATCAGCCGTTTCTTTTGCGCTCGCGGTCGGGCTCCGCCGCTTTCCGCTCGACGGCCCGCGCCCGGAGGCGCCTGCTCACGGCTCGACGACGTAGCGCAACCCGCGGAACGCTGCGTTGTTGGCGCTCGCCGCGCCGAGGAAGAAATCCCAGAACGTTTTCAGGTCGGTGATCGTGTTGATCGCGGGCGTCGTATCCTGCGCCGCGCTAACCACCGCGATCAGCGCCGCCGCCTTGTAGTCTTGGCCCGGCGCCGGATCGTCCGGATTCTTCAGCTGGAACTCGGCGGAGAATTTATGGCCATGCGGCGGGATGTCGTTCACCGGCACCTCGGCGTTCCCGCCCGCGTCCTTGACCTCGACCCAATCGGCTGGCGACGACAGCTTGTCGAAGAACGCATAGTAGAGCCGGACCGTCGTCGATAGCGGCACGCTCTTGCGATTCCACACCCTGACGTAGATGAAGTTTTCGGCGTCCGCCGCCGCGCCCGCGGCTTGCCCGCGGATGACGTCGGCCTCGCGCGCGTCGGCGATGCTGGCGAAGGCGGTCGCGGGGTCGGCCTCGCTCGCCGCGACGACCACGATGTCGCTTGCCCGCGCGCCCCAGGCGACCGCGCCGCGCTCGCCGGAATCGTCGATGGCATCGCGCACATAAAGATCGGGGACGAAGACCTCGGCCTCGACGATGCGGAGCGCCGCGCGCCGTTCCTCGATGACGAGCGCAGCATCGGCATGAACGCCCGGGTCGACGTGCAGGTTGCCGGTGTTCGTGGTCGAGAGGTCGTCGTGAAGACTTTGCGAGGCGAGCGCGAGCAGCGCGACGCGGTTGCCGAGCGTGATCGGCGGCTGCCACTCGAAGCGCGCGATGCGCGGTTGGGCGGGGCCGAGCGCGTGCACTGTAACCTCTCCCGCCCGCTGCCAGGTCGCGCCCGCGGCAGGCGCCGCCGGGAACGCTCCCCAGAATCCGGCGTCGAGGTCGGGCGCGTTGCCGCCCGGCGCGTCGGCGAAATAGAGCCGCACGATGACATTGCTCGCCGGCGGCCCGACCCCGGCGGCCGGCGTGGTCTCGAACCCGGTGTTGTGCACCTGCACGTAGACGAGGTTGGTCTCGCCGATCACGAGCTTGTTCGAGCGCACGTCCTCGTCGAACTCGACTCCGTCGAGGGTGCGATCGAAGAAGGTGAAGGGCGGCGCGTCGATGCGGATGTCGTAGGCGATTTTCGGCGTAAGCGCCGTCTGCGCGCCGGTTTCCGGATGACGAAGGCGCGGATCGTTGGCGAGCCGCGCGGCGCCGGCGTATCGGTGGCCGTCATTGATCGGCGTGGAGCGGATGAGAAGCCGCACGTTCGGCGTGGTGGGCGTCGCCGGCCCCGCGGCAAGCGCGCCGGTGTCGAGTTCGAGGTGGTAGGCGCCCCGGCCGTAGGTCGCGACTCTGAGGAAGTGCCGTGCGAGCGTGCCCGGCGGGTTCTCGTATCGCCCGTATTCGATGTCGCGGATGAGCGTCAGCGGTAGCTGGTTGTTGAGCGTGCGCCACGCCGGGGGCGGACCGCCCGGCTCGGGCGTGATGTTGCGTGAGACGAACGTTCCGGCAAGCGAGCCGAGATAGAGCGTCTGCAGGTCGGCGGCGCCCGTCCCGATCGGCCCGCGCGGATCGATGACGACGCTGGTCGCGGGGGCGCGGAACATGCCGGTTCCGCCGAGCAGAGGATTTCCGCCGGTCACGTCGCGCCAGGTCGCGCCCCTGTTGCCGCTGACGTAGACCTGCCGGTTTCGATTCGCGACCGCCACGGCCACGATCGCGGGATTCTGTGGATGGACGCTGACGTCGGCGATCCATTGGCGCGGCAGCGTGAAGGCGGCCGTGCCGGTCGAACCGCTGGTATTCGTAGCCGTGGTGAACACCGGGGTCTGCGACTCGCTCCCGGTGACGACGCGGTAGTTGATCGCGCCGCTGACGGTGTTCGCGCCTGCGCCGGAGGTGGCGGAGCCCGCAAGCGAGAAGGGCACGGACGCGTTGTAGGCAGCCGCGCCGTCGCCCTGCGCCACGAAGCCGACCACGAGCTTGTTCTTGTCTTTCGGCAGATCGCCGGTCTTCGGGCATTCGTAGGGCGAGTCTGAGTCCGTATCGGGGGAAGGATTCTTCGCGAGCGGCGCCGCGTCGAACGGCCCGGCGAAGATCGCGGCGACGAGCGCGGCGTGGTTGGTCGAGTTTGCGTGCGCCGCGATCACGTCGGTAAGCGTGCCCGGCACTGTGACGCGCGCGAAGAAGGGCTGGACGCGCCCCGCACCCGATCCCGCGACTGGGAGAGCCGTATAGGCGTTGCCGAGATTGTCGGTGATGCCAAGGCCGGCAATAGCGCCGCGCGTGGCATAGTTGACGACGATCAGGTCGTCCGCGACGACAGCCACCGAGCCGCTCGCCGTGATGCCGCCCGCTGGATTCGCCGACTGGTTGGTGAAGGTCGCGCGCAGCCGGCCCATCGGGGCGAGGTTGGCGCTCCAGTGCTGGCCGGAATCGTCGGTGCGGAAGAGCCCGCCATGGCTCGTGCCGATCCACCATTCGTTGTCCGCGTTGGAGCGTGCGTAAGCGATCGCGCTCGTCTGCACCTTCTGATCTTCGTCGACTTCGACGTCGTCGTCGCTGAGCCCTAGCTTCTGGAACTCCGGGCCGTCCGTGGATTCGATCGTCGCGCCCGCCTTGCTGACATAGGCCCCGCCGACGCGCGCCATGATCCAGTGGTTGGCGCGCGTCGGGTGTCCCTGAAGCTTGCCGCCGAAAATCCCGTAGTGCTTGCCGGCGAAGTCGTCGGTGATGTCCGTATCGACGGCGACGTATTTCAGGAATGGTGGCCCGCCGTTTTCGCCGGTTCCGGGTATGTCGGGGAGGCTCGACACGATCTCCGGCAGGTTCGCCGCCTCGGGCCGCGAGGTGACCGCGATCCGCATCAGGCTGCGCTTGGTGTCTTCGTTTCCTTGCCAGGTTGTGAGGAAGCGGTGCACCTCGCCGTGCTGGAAGGCCATCGCGCCGCCGTCGCCGCCGGAGAGGTAGTACCAGGTCGGCCCGCCGTAGCTCACCCAGGTGCCGTTGTCCTGAAAACCGCCGCCGTAGATGTGCGGATAGGTCGGATGGCTCGTCATGTCGTAGAACTGCACGGCGAGGATGCCGTGGCTGCGCTTCCGCCAGCTATGGCCAAGATTGGCGCTGTAGGAGATGCCGCCGTCGTTCGTGGCCCAGATCGCGCGCGGATCGGCGCGGTCGAAGAGGAAGCCGTGCTGGTCGGCGTGCTGGGCGCGGTCGCCGGCGTTGTATTTCAGCCAGTCGATGATCTTGGTCCAGTCCTCGCCGCCGTTGACGGTGAGGAAGAGGTCGACGATTCCAACGACGAAGATTTCCGGCCGGTCTGGATGCACCTCGAGCACCAAGTCGTAGTTCGCCTGCTCGCCGTCGTCGCCCGACCGGCTGTCCGTCTTCTTCCAGCTGTTGCCCGAGCTGGTCGAGACGAAGACTCTTGAGGCCTTTTTGTCCTCCAGGCAGAAGATCGCGTAGACGTTCGCCGGCAGGCGCTCGCAAATGGCGAGCTTGATGCGGCCGAGACCTCCCCAGCTCACCTTGCCGGCGTCCGAGATTGGATCGGGGAAATCGCCCGAAAGCTTCGCCCATTTGACGCCTGGCGCCGCGCCCGCCGCCTGGAACGGATGGTTGGCGGCGTTGAGATCGCGATAGCCGTTGGTGGCGGGATCGAAGGCGGCGCGATAGATGCCGTCATTGCGGATCGCGGCGTAGACGGTGAACGTCGGCGGCGGCGCTGCGCCGCCCCGGTCCCCGAAGTTGATCGCCACGTCGGTCACATCCTGCGCGGCGGCCGGGACCGCGGCCGCCGTCGCGATCATGTCCTGCGCGAATGCGATCGGCGCGCCGGCGCTCGAGCGCCACAGCCCGGCCTGGCAAGCCACCCAGGCGCGGTCGTGGTCCCACGGGTCGACCAGGATGCGCTCGTAGCGGTTCGCGCCGATCGTTCCGCTCCCGGCAGCATCCACTTGGTCGAAGATCCCGCCGCCGTTGGTTGATCGATAGAGCCCTATTCCTGGCGGCTTGTAGGGGACGGGCTCGCCCGTGCCGACATAGATGGTGTTCGGCGTGCGATGGCAGATCCCGATCGCGCCGATCGGCGGCGAGACTTCCCGGCCGGGGTGCGCCGGCAGAAAGAAACTGATCGGCGTCCATATGTCGCCGCGGTCCGTTGTCTTCCACAATCCGCCGAAGGCGCTTCCCGCATAGAGCGCCGCGGTGTTGATAGGGTCCTGCGCGATGCAGCGAATGCGTCCGCCGACGTTGCGCGGCCCGAGTGCGACCCAGGGAAGGTTCGCCGAATGAGCGTCGGCGTTTGCCGGGTTGGCGGCGAAAGTCGCCGCGTCGAGATAGAGGCCCTGGAAGAAGCCCTCCGATATCGCGCTCCGCTCCTCCGCCAGGCCGCGCGCGTCGGCGTCGTCGGAGAAGAGCGGGTCGTCTTCGTCCGCCACGGGCGCGCCTCACCCGGCCGTCACGAAGAACCAGGTCTCGTGCACGCCGCCCGGCGCATGCGGCGACGTGCTTCCCACGATGGCGTCGAGCGAGGCGGAGAACGGTCGCGCGTCGGTGTCCAGGAGCTGGCCGCAATGGATGCGGATGAGGATGCGGCCGCCGGGCCGCATGATGTCGCGGACCTGCGCTTCCCCGTCGGCGATGGCGAACACGATGACGTCGCCGTCGAGCTTCGTGCTGACGTGGAAATTGAGGATCGCCGCGGGGATCGAAATCGCGGTATTGCCGAGGACGATTCGGGCGTTGGGCTCGAACCACACCTGAACGCACGCCGGCTGCGCGTCGAGCGTGCTCTGGTGAAGCAGCTTCGAGAGCGTGACCTGCGCTTCGCGCAGGATGGCAAGTGCGGCGTCGATCGTTTCCCGCCGCCCTTGCGCCCAGCTCACCTTGACGATGAACGGCCAGTCCGGATCGAACCCGCCGGCCGGCCCGGGAGGTCCGACGGCTCCGGCCGGTCCTTGAGGTCCAGCCGGTCCTTGAGGTCCCACTGCTCCTGGCGCACCGGTCGACCCCGCGGAACCTGCCGGCCCTGCGGGACCCGCCGGGCCTGCGGGGCCCTGTGCGCCGGCCGATCCGGCTGGTCCTGGTGCCCCTTGCGGTCCCGGCGGTCCCGGCTCCCCTTGCGCGCCGTCCTCGCCCTTAGGTCCAGCTTCACCGGCCGGACCCGGCACGCCTTGCGGGCCGGGAGGGCCCGCGCCGGCGTCCTCCGCAAGCTGCGGGCCGTCATAGTACCAGCGCCCTTCCGCGTCCTCCAGGAACTTGCCCGTATGCGTGTGGTGCCCCGCGGCGACGAACCAGCTCTCTTCCTGGACAAGCGAAAGCCCGTCGGCGTTGGCGGTGACCCGCGCCAGCGTAATGGCGTCGCTTCCGGGATCGCCTTCGTCTTCCGCTGCCGCCTCGAGCTTTGTCGCGAGTGTGACGAGCGTCGGCTCGCCGGCGTGCCGAAGCGCCTCTACGTCGCCATGCTCGGCGCGAAGCGTCACGTGGAACGGGCCGTCGCCGTCGGGGAGCGTCACCGCCGCCGCGGTGTCGAGCGAAAGGCGGAGTCCGCTCGGCGAGTAGGCGACGCCCGGCGTGACGTTGACCGTCCGGTCGGCGAGGGTGGTTCTCAGGCCCCAGCCGATGCGGCCGAGGCCGATCGTCCGGCGCACGTCGAGGACCGCCTCGCGCAAACGATCCTGCATGTGGCGCATGTGGTCGGAAGTGACCCGCATGCCGTCGCGGAACTCGGTCCTGGGATCGTCGGCCATGACTCAACTCGCTGAAACGATATCAACGTCACGAAGCGTGATGGTGCCGGCGGCTCGCGCCACGAAGCTCAGCTTCGCCGTGCCGCCGGTTCCACCGGGAATGGTGAGCGCCGTGGGCTTCCGCGCCGGGAAAAGCTCGACCGCGCCGCCGGCAGCGCCGTCCACTCTCGCCGTGAGCGGAGCTATCGGAGTCTCTTTCGCCGCGGTGCCGATCAGCCGCGCCCGGGCTCGCACTACGGCGAGCGCGCCGCTGCGAAGCCCTGCCGGCAGGAGCGTCCAGGGACCGGCATGCGGGCCGAGCCGAAGGACCTGCGCAGCCAGTGGATCGGCATCGCCGCTGCTTGCGGCGAGCGAAAGGACAGCCCGCCCGCGCGTAACAAGGATCGCCGCCCACGGCATGTTCTCCGCCTTGACTGGAACCGGCGTCTCGAGGCGGAAGGTGCGGAATGCGTCTTCCGAGCCTGCGTCGAGTACCAGCGGCTCGCTCGTTGCGTTTTCCATCGGGGCGTCCGGGTCGGCGCCGTTTTCGGCGTTCGACCAGAGGACGACGCGGACTTCGGCGCCGTCGTCCTCGGCGGAAAGCGGCAGCCTCAGGCCGGTGAGTTCGGCGAGTCCCGTGTTCGCCGCGAGCCGGATCGCGACTGCCCGCTCCTGATCAAGCTTGAGATCGACGGTCTCGAAGCGCTCGGGACCGATTGGCGGCAGGATCCGCTCTTCTTCGAAATCGCCCTCCATCGTCAGGCGGATTTCGTAGACGGTGGTCCCCGCCGGGAGCCCGGGCGCGTTCAGCGCTAGCTCGACGAGGCCCTCTTCCTCGAAGCCGATCGTCGTGGTCGCCCGTCCGTCGAACGAGACGCGGCGGATGCGGCGAAGGTCGCGCGACAGCTCCTCCACCTTTAGAAGGCCGGGGGCGCGGCTGGTGAGCTTTAGCTCGAACGTCGCATCGTCGCTTGCCGTCGGATCGCCGGTCAGCGCGTTGAGCGCGTCCTTGAGATGAACGATCCGCTCGGAATCCTCGTTCCAGGCGGAATCGCTCCGTGTCGCTTCCTCGCTGGGCGCGACCGGGCCGGGGTGCGACCACGCCGGGGCGCCGCCATTGATCCGGAGTTCGAGGTCTCCCGGCGAGTCAGGCAGGACGAGGCTCAGCTCTTCGACCAGGGGGCCGGCGTCCGACGAGCCGGCTATTTCGATCTGCAGCCGTTCCGTTCGCGGCTCGGCGCTGAGCACCGCGCGCGTCGCCGATGAGCTCGGGCTCGACGACGGCGGCGTGATGACTGGGTTATTCGGAGTGCTGCTGCTCGCAAGCGCGTTATAGAGCGCGTTCGTGACGAATTGCGCGCCGTTCCAGATCCTTATCTTCGCGATCTTGTAGGGGCTGGGCACGCTGACCGCGCTCACCGTGCGTGGCGTGCCAAAATCCACCGCGACCGACAGGCCCTTGCTGCCAATCTCGCTTTCGTTCGATGCGCCCGTGCGCACCTGCGCGACCTCGTTTGCGCGGACGGCGGTCGCGCGGGCTGCGGTCACCAGCACGTCGAATTCTTCGATGATAGCGTTGCGGGGGAGGGTGATCCCGCCGGCGTACTGGACCGCCCCGTACGTATCGAACTGCCCGAAGTAATAGTAGGTCAGCTCGTCGAAGGTCACCGCCTCGATCTGATAGGCGAAATCGAAGCCTGTCGCCGGCGCGGCTCCGCCCCCAAACGCGTTCCCGATCTCTTGCGTGATGATGGCCATCTCGGCGCGTTCCTCACTTGAAGGCGGCGGCGCCCTTCAGCGTGCGGAACGCCGCGTTGAAGTCCCGCTTGGGATCGTCGGCGACGATGCCGATGTCGTTTGCCGAAAGCGCCTGCTCGATGGCGGCGCGCGACGCCGCCGGCACCTGCTCAGGCTCGTCGAAGTCGAGCACCGCGTTGGCGACCTCCGGCTGCCCCAGCAGATTGTCCACGACGTTGCCGACGTTCCGGCCGGCAAAACCTTCGTGCACGCCCTTGATGATCTCGATCGGAATCGTGATGCGCGGCGCGAGCACGAGGTCGACGCTCATGCCCTTTGCCACCTTGATGCCCGGCGCAATGCTTTGCGACACGACCCGCGGCGCAAGCGTCGGCGTCACGAGCACGTCGGCCGTGACGAACGTATCGACGATCTTCTGATCGATTTCGACGGCCGGAACCTGCTTGCCTTGGCGGACGACGTTCGACTTGAGCGGCTGATCGCTCACATCGATGACTTTCAGGCCCGACAGGCCGGACGCCTGCTTGGAAATCACCCCTCTGGCCATGTTGTACTCCCTGTCCTAGCTCGTTCTCGTCGTGACCTTGCCGAGGACGAGGCCGAGTTCTTCAAGCACCGAGCGCGCCTCGGAAAGCGTCAGCCCGGCGAGCGACGGCATCTCCACTGTCGCCTCGATTTCGAGCGAAGCGCTGACCACGAGCTGCGCCGTGGCGCCGGGCGGAACGGCCGCCTCTCGCTCCGGCAGTTGCGCGAGCACGGTCGTCGAGCCGAATTCCGCGCCCGGATTGGCCGGCGCCACCTCGCGTCCTGTTATGTCGACGATCCGCGATACGACGATGTTGCTGGTGCTGAGCGCCGCGAGCGCCGTGAGCAGCTCCTGCCCGAAGACGTCGGGCATGAACGGCGCGGTCTTCTGCAGCGACAGCGCAATCGGCTGATCGGTCGGCAGCGTGACGTTCGCTTCGCCGGGCGCGAAGCCCGGACTCTCGGCCCTGATCGTGTAGGCGCCGGGCGCGAGGCCGCGCAGGGTGAACTCCTTTGCGGCGCCCACCGGACGGGCGGCGTCGATCGCGTCGCCATTGTCGGCGATCGCCACGACCCGAGTCTCCGAGAGGCGGGCGTCGGTGTTGCTGATCGTCACGCGCGCGCTGGTGCCGGCGGTTGCTTGCAGGAACGCGACAACGCTGGCGAGGCCGTTGACGATCTCGTTCCAGGCCTGGGAGGTGACGGGCTCGCCCGGGCTGACCGGCTTGGCGACGAACGGTTCCAGTTCCATGGGCCTATGTCCCTCCTTGATCGGGCGCGGACCACAACACGGTGCCCCCGCTTAATGCTGCGACCGGGTCGTCGGCCGCCGCGGCGGTCATCGCGCCTTCGCCGAGCGTCCAGCGGTCGTCGAGAAATTCCGCTTCCAGGAAGATGCCGGCCGGCTTGAAGCGGCCGGCCGCCTCGACAAGGCGGCGGCGCACGTCCGGTGCCTCCGGCTTGGTGTCGAACGTGCGGAAGCGCGGCGGAATCAAGATGCGCACCGCGTGCGCACGGCGCTCGAGCCACGAGAAGGAGACTAGCGCCAACGGCGTGCGCGTTTCGTCCGGCCCTGGCGCGAACACCGATCCGTCGAGGAACCCGACCGCCAGCCGCGGCGGCACGCGGCGTCCCGCCGGCGACGCCGATGTCGGGCCGAGCGAGGCGTGCGCCTCCTGCACGAAGAACGCGAAGCGTGTCCGCCCGACCGAAACGCCCGGCATAGGCAGGCTGTCGCCGGCATGCGGGAAGACGAAATCCGGATCGAGCGCGCCATCCGGGAAGGAAACCGCGAACGCCGCGCCGCGCGTATTCTCCGCATCATCCTCGGTGAAGACATAGTCGTTGGCGTGCGGCGTTGCCGCGTCGGCGAAGCAGGCGCCCTTCCAGGCGAACGCGAAGGGCGTCACGTCGTCCGGTCCGAGCTTGACGCGCCCGCCTTCCTCGAAGGTCAACCGTTCGGCGCCGGGAACTTTTCCGGCGTAGCCCACGCCGTGACCCTCGTCGCGGTTAACGACCATCGGCCCGATCGTTCGCTCGCCTTCGCCCGTCACGCGGATCTGCAGCGTCGCCCGTTCGAAGCCGCGGCGGAGCTGGTCGAACAGTTCCGTGTGCTTGCGCGGAACGGCGTCCGTCTCGACCCGGTAGAGCGGGTTCTCTTCGAGCCCGATCACCTCGCGCGCGGCCGCCGGCGCGATCGGCCCGTCCTTGCCCTCGGCCTTCAGCCGCAGCCGGTCGAAGGCGAAGCTTGCGTGCAGGTAGCGATCGTCGCTCGATTTGATCGGCCCGATGTCGAGGTCGAGCGCGTTCGCCGCGCCGGAGAGGAGCGCGCGCACGGTGCCGTTGCCGTTCGCGGCGATGCGGATGGTGGTCGCGATCCGCGTGCGCGCGGCGTCGTTCCGCGCCTTGCGGTCTACGGCAGCGGTCGCCGCGGCGATCAGCCGTTCCGCCGCCGCGTCGCCCGCTTCGCCCGTCAGGTCGATCGGCGAGCCGTCCTCGTTCGCATCGGCGAAGAGCGCGAGCTTCGGCTCCTCGCCTTCGATCCCCCAGAGGGCGAGCAGCGCCGCCGCCGCTTCGTCGCGCGCCGCCGTGTCTCCGGCCTCGCGCAGCTCCTTCAGCAGGGCTCGCGCGCGCTCGAACCGCATCGTCAGAATTTCGAGCGACGCCGCCGAAACCCCGTGCCGTGCCGCGATCAGGATGAGGTCCGAAAGCTGGTCCGCCTCGAACAGCCGGTGCGACCTGCGTATCGCGGCAAGCTCCGCCGCCTGCACGTCGAGGTCGCGCGCAAGCGCGCCGACCACATTGCGCAGTACCTTGCCCGGCTTCAGCGCCTCGAAATGCGCCGGGAAGCGGGAAAGTATGCTGTCGGCGCGCGCCATCACGCAGCCCCATCCGCACGCGAGACGCGCCTGAGCCACACCTTCTCCAGGCCCGACAGCGGCAGCTCGACGTCCTGCTGGTTGATGCGCGCGCCGGCGTCCTGGTACTCCACCTTGTAGTGGAGGTCGGGCACGTCATACGTCTCCGACAGCGTGAGCATCTGCTTGAGCGCCGCCTTGGTGAGCGTCGCGCCGGAGAATGTCCGGAGCCCTTCCTTCAGCTGCGCCTCGATCTCGCCGAGCGCCGAGGTCTTGGCGCTCTCCGGGTCGTCGAGCAGGCCGACGCCCTTGATGACGATCGTCACCGTCACGTCGAGCATGATGAGCGCGCCGCCGACCTCGACGTTGATGGCGCCCGCGACGGGACGCTTCGACGCGTCCGGCACGAGGTTCTTGCGCTTCGGCTGATCGGGATCGTCGAGCCCTTCAGCCGGCGCCCACTCCACCGAAACGTCGAGCACGCCATCGAGCGCCATCAGCTGCGCGACGAGGCCGTTATAGACGAGCGTCTCTCCGATGCCGGCCTCCGCGATGAAGGCGCGCACCATCGCTTCCCCCGCGCCGCGCAGCGCCTCGCGCTCCGCAGGCGTCAGCGAAAGCGACGCAGGCGCAAGCTGGACATGCGCGTCGACCGGCAAAAAAAGCGTGACCGCCGGCTCCTCGCCGATATCGTCGCCGGGATTTGGCCCTGGCTCTCCCGGTCCAAGCGGACGAGGCGCATCGATGTTGGCGACCACGCGCACGCCAACCGGCCGCGTCTCCTCGATCAGTTCGACCGCGCGCTGAGCGGCGAAATCGCGTTCCGCGTTGCTCATTTCCGGCAGCGCCACCTTGACCTCGACGATCCCCGGCCGGGCCACCGGATCGTCGGAGACGAGCACGTCCTTCTCGCGCACGCCCGGCAGCCCGGCGAGCGCGCCGATGAGCGCGCCCGTCGTCGCCTTGCCCGCGTGTTCGAGCGCGCGCTTTGCCCGCGCCCGGAGCGCTTCGTCGCTCTCCGCCGCGGCGGAGAAGCGCGTCGCCTGCGGGTTCTCGACCCGGCTGACCCCGAGGATCGGGCGGTTGATCACGCCGATCAGGCCGGCGGCGACGACGCCGGCGCTCCCCGGTTCGAGCGCCGCGATCGGCGCTTCGACCGAGAGCTCTCCGCGCCGGAGTGTGCGCGCCTCAACCGTCTCGAACACCGCGGGCTTCGCATCGGTGGTGGAAACCCGTGTGCCGGCGGGAATTTCGATGTCGCCCGGCGCCGGGCTTCCCCGGCTGAACACCACGCTCCCCGTCGCGAACGTCGCGCCGCGCCGCGCGATGCCGACGAGCGCAGCGAGGTTGTCGAGGTCGCGCCCGCCCGCAGTATCGAGGAACGCCGACCGGTAGACCGCTTCGAGCTGCCCCGAGAGCACGGCGTATTCGCGTGCGAAGCTTTCGGCGAGGAGCCGCGTCACCGAGCCGATATTGCGGTCCGTCAGCCGCGGTGTCGCGATGAAGTCCGGAACCGTCTCGTAGTTGGCGAAGAACGTCGTGCCGAAATCCGGCCATACCGCGCCGGCCGCCGGAGTGCCGTTCGCCTGCCGCTTCCATGCGAACGTGTTGTCCGCCTCGAGCTCGAAGTCGCGCCCGCGCTGGAAGCGCTGATAGGCGCCGCCGGCGAGGCCAAAGATGCGCACCGTCGCTGGCGCCACCGGGCCGGTCGCGGCGAGTTCGTAGCTCGGCTGCTCCGGCTCGAAGCGGAAACTCTCGCGGATCGTGCCGCCCGTCAGCGCCGACAGGAGATCGTCGACGAACTGGCCGTAGGGTTCCGCGGCGAAGCTCATGCGCCGGTCTCCAGGGAGAAGGGCACGACGAGGTTGAGCGGCGTCTGTTCGCCGATCAGGCGCGCGTTGATGACGATGCGGACGGTCTCGCGCGGCGGGTCGTGGTCGGGCCGCACGTCTACCTTGAGCAGGCTCTCGATGCGCGGCTCGTCGCGGAGCGCCTGCATCACGTAGAGCTTGATCAGGTTGCGGACGCGCTCGACGTTGGGCTCGCCGATCAGCTCGTGGTGGCGCGAGCCGTAGTTCGCGTGGCCGAGTAGGGCGAGTTCGCCCTTGCGCGTCTTCAGCCGGTTGACGATCGCCTGCTCGATCGCGCCGACGCGGTCGGTCGTGAGGAGGTCGCGGAGACGCGGTATGCGCTTGTCGTCGAGCGCGGTGGCGAGGTCGGCGTCCTCGAAGAACCCGCCGCCCAACGCGTAGTCGAGCTTCAGGTCCTTCCCCATCAGATCGAGCCGGGTGGCCATCACGGCGCTCCCTGGTCGATCATGAAGGGCGCTGCGGGCGGACCGACGATGAGGAGGATTCCCGGCCCGGACGGGATCTGGTCGCCGACGCGCACCAGCGCCATGCCGTCGATCTTGAACGAGCTTGACCCGCCCGCCGGCCCGATCGGCAGCACATAGGGCGCGCCGCTTACCGAATTGATCATCTGGCACATCGACCCGGTCACCGCGAGCGGCATGCCGTTGGCGGTCACCGCCGTCTGCGTGATGACGCTGATGAAGCCGGAATCCGGCGGTCCCGCCGCGCCCGGGTTGAGCGTGACCGCGCAGCCGATGGAGACAGGAGGGCCGGACATCGCGCGTTTCCCCCTCAGCTCGACCGGAACTGCGTCATGCCGGCGAGCGCGATCGCGGGGGCCTTCACTTCGGCTTGGCCCTGGCCCTCGACCTTGACCGTCGCGCCTTTCAGCGTGAGCCCCGCGGCGGCCTCGAGCGACATCGATCCGGAAGCGGTGATCTCGATGTCCGCGGATGCATCGATGACGATCTTCGACTGCGAGGTGATGGTCACGTCGCCGCCGTCGTTCACGACCACCTCCGTGCCGCCGAGCGCGATGGTGAGCGCGCCGTCGGTGAGCGTGATCTCGCCGCCGCCCGGCGTCCGCACGAAGACGCGGCGCACCGCATCGTCGGAATCGTCGGGCGGCTCGTAGACCGCGTCGAGCGCGCCCGCCTCCGGCGGTCGATTGTCCGAGTCGTAGAGCGAGCCGATCACGACCGGGGCGTTGAGGTCTCCGCCGGCGAACGCGACAATCACCAGGTCGCCGACCCGCGGCAGGACAGAGAGGCCCGGCCGCGCCACGGCCACCGGCGCGCGCTCGATTTCAAGGCCGGTGTCGCGCAGGCGGACGCTGACTTCGTGATTGTTGTCGCCCGGCCCGGGAAAGACCTGCGTGACCACGCCGAGGTCGGGCGCGCGGTGACCGGCAAGCTCCTCGCGAACGATGGCGCGGATGATCTGGACGATGTCCCGCATCAGACGAGCCCTCCCGCCAGTGCGCCGAGCGCGCCAAGCAGCGAGGCGTCCTCGCCCGTGCCTTCCAGGTCGAGCGCGGTCGTGAAGCCGCTCATGCCGTCGAACGAGTGGCGGATCGTCGTGGCGCGGTAGGGGGTCCCGCCGCTCGCGCCGCCCAGCCCGATGTCGCCGACGCCGGGGAGCGCGAGCCCGCCGCCGTCGAGCCCGGAAATTTCGACCACGTCGCCGGGCC
>JBOHKB010000140.1:0-3555 GCA_050728815.1 Propylenella sp. | reverse complement strand
GACCAGGGCTATGGGTCGCTGGCACTGGCGCGCGGGGCCTATGCGGATGCGGTTCCTGCGCTGATCCGCGCGCGGCAGTATTGGTCGGAATTCGGCGCACCCTACCTCGTGGCACGACTGCGCGTCGATATCGCGCGCGGATGCACCGAGCTTGGCGACGTCGCGAGTGCCGCGATGGAACTCGATGCGGCGGAGAAGCTGTTCCACGAACTCGGCGCCGAACCCGACCTGGCGCGGATCCGAACGCTCCGGACTGAAAGCAAGACCGCTGACTCGGACATCCTCACCGCGCGTGAGCGGCAAGTGCTGGCGCTGATGGCCAAGGGCGGCTCCAACCGCACGATTGCCGGGGAGCTGGGCCTCAGCCCAAAAACCGTGAACCGTCATGTCGAGAACATTTTCGGCAAGTTAGGCGTGTCCTCGCGGACCGCCGCCGTCGCCAAAGCGCTGAAATCCGGCATGATCTAACGCCTGCGGAATGGGTCAAACGCCCCATCAAAGAAAATCTGCGGCATGGGTCGTCCTCACGATGTAGGTGGGTGGGCGCGTGACTAGGCTTGTCTCCAGGAACGCAAGATTGGAGCAAGCTCATGACCACCTCACCCTCGTCTTCAATCGTTCGCACCCCGACCGGTCGCCATCCGGCAGACCTGGTGGAAACCGGCAATCTGCTGAGAACCCAGCCCGGTGCGTTTACAGAGGCTTCGACGACCCGCGGGCGGACCCGGACCGCCGAGCGACGCCACGACGTCGTGGTGATCGGAGCCGGCCAGGCTGGGCTGTCGGTCGGCTATCACCTCAAGCAAAGGGGCATCGACCACGTCATTCTGGACGCCGCTTCCCGCGTCGGTGACGTCTGGCGACAGCGGTGGGATTCACTTCGGCTCTTCACCCCCGCGAAGTTCGACGGGCTCGACGGCTATCGCTTCCCGGCCGACAAAGACACGTTTCCCACCAAGGACCAGATGGCAGAGTACCTTGAGAGCTACGCCGCCGACATGCACCTGCCGGTTCACCTGAACGCCCGTGTCGACCGGCTCCGCAAGGTGGACGGTCGCTTCCGCATAGAGACCAGCCGCGGCGCATATACGGCCGACCAAGTGGTGGTCGCGGCCGCAAGCTATCAGAAGCCGCGCGTGCCCGAATTCGCGAGCGACCTCGCGGCTGACGTCGTCCAAATGCACTCGCACGAATACCGCAGCCCCGCCCAGCTTCCGGACGGCGCAGTGCTCCTGGTGGGCGCGGGCAATTCCGGCGCCGAGATCGCCATGGACCTAGCACAAACGCACGAGGTTTATTTGTCCGGTCGCGACGTCGGACACGTGCCCTTCAATATCGAGGGGTTCGCAGGGCGCAAGCTGCTGGATCGCCTCGTCATCCGCGGACTGTTCCATCGTGTTCTGACGATGCGGACGCCGATGGGGCGGAAGTTCCGGTCCAAGATGCACGGCCATGGCATGCCTCTAATCCGGACGCGTCCCGGCCAGCTCGAACGCGCCGGGGTCCGCCGGATCGGGAAGATCACCGGCGTGCGGCGCGGCCGGCCTGTATCCGAGGACGGCACGGAAGTCGCGTGCACCACCGTGATTTGGTGCACCGGCTTCCATTCCGGTTTCGACTGGATCGACCTTCCAGTGCTCGACGAGCACGGCACTCCCCGCCACCGCTTCGGGAAGGCGAGCGACATGGAAGGGCTCTACTTCACCGGACTTCCTTTCCAATACGCGGTGTCATCGCCGCTCGTTTCGGGAGTTGGGCGAGACGCGCGCCGCGTCGCCGATTGGATTGCGGCCAGTCACTAACCTGAGTCACAGAACCTGAACGCCAGATCCACCTCTCGTATTGTGAGGCGAGGTCCATGCAAGAGATTGATCAGGCTTTGTTCAACTTCAGCCCAAAGAGCGGGCTGGCTGTCGCAGTAATGGTCGGCTTTCTCGTCTTTGCCGTGGCGCTGGACCTGACGTGGGATCAGTTCCGGAGAGTCATCAAGAAGCCCAAGGCGCCCGGCATCGGACTCTTGGCGCAATACCTCCTCCTGCCCGGGGTCGCTTTTGGCGTCGGCCTATTGATGGCTGGCACGCCGAGCATCGCGCTCGGTTTGTTGCTCGTGGCGTGTTGTCCGGCCGGAGCGCTGTCGAACTATCTGACCGGAGTGGCTCGAGGGAGCGTGGCCACCTCGGTGAGCATGACGGCGATCTCCACGTTGTTTAGCGTCCTGGTCACGCCCCTATTGTTCGCATTCTGGGCCTCAATGAACCCCGAGACCAAGGCCGTCCTCGAACAGATCGAAATCGATCCCAAGCGAGTGGTCATGGTGCTTCTTATCATGCTGATCGTCCCAGTCGCCACTGGCATGATTATTCGCGCCAGACGCCCGGAGATCGCCGACAAGATCCGGCAGTGGGCGCGCCGCATCGCCGGCATCGTATTCACCGTCGTCGTGGCGATTCTGCTCCTCGGCAACGTCAAGGTCCTCGGCAGCTTCGCCCAGATTGCGCTTCTCCCGGTGTTCATCACCTTTGCCACCGCCGTGGTGCTGGGCTGGGGCCTCGCCCGGATTTCGGGTCTGATGGCGGCCGACCGTCGCGCTGTGACCCTCGAGGTCGCGTTCCAGAACGTCGCGCTCGCCATCGGACTGGCGGTCGCGTTCTTTCCGCAGCTGGCCGGCGTCGCCATCACGTCCATTTTGTGGGGCGTCGTCCACCTCACGCTCGGGTTTGCCATCGCGGCGATGTGGATGCGCGTGCCCATTGCCGACGATCCGCTGGCGGCAAGTCGATCGATCCTCAGCTCCTAGCGCAGCGCCTCTCGAACGCCCGGACCGCCAAACGGCAGGCAGGCGCGCCCCACTTGGTTTAACATTCCATCCGGATCAATCGCTGGAAGCTGCTTGACAGCGGCCATTCTCGCTTGCTGCCGGCAGCTTCGCTCGCCGACACGGTGGTCGTGCCCGCGGCCGGTTCCGTTCGGGAAACAGTGGAGCGACTGAGAGCACCGGTCGAGGATGCCGGTGCGCGGGTCTTCTCCGTCGTTGACTTCGGCGGCGGCGCGATAAGCACCGGCCAGGATAGGCGACCTCCAGCTCGTGATCTTCGGCGACCCGAGGATCGGCGTACACACGCTGTCCCTCGATCCGATGGCGGCACTCGATCTTCCCGCGGAAGGTACTCGTCTACAACACCGGAGGCGGCACAGCGATGGCCTATGAGGTTCCGGCTGACATGCTCTCCGAGTGGAGCATCCCCTCCGATGCGCCGGTCCTGCAAGTGATGGCTGATACCCTCGACAAGATCACGACTGCCGCCGCGAAGTAGGGTGGTGCCAGGACTTGGAAAGCGGACCACGATATCGTGGTCCGCTCGCGAGCGGCTTCGCTGGCGCGCGCTACACCATCATCACAGGGGACACGACCCAGTAATGTCCGTTGCGGGTCTTGGCCGTGTCAAAACGCCTGGGGACTGAGGTGGATGAGTGGACGGGAGCGCAGAATCCACGTCAGTTCTTTGTCGCCACCCATGTGGCTGTTGATGGGCTCAGCGGCCCGCGGGAGGCACC
>JBOHKB010000139.1:0-5002 GCA_050728815.1 Propylenella sp. | reverse complement strand
CCTTAGAAGCTCGGCGCTGAAGCGATCCACAGCGTTCACAGCAGCGGTAGCCATGATCTTCACCTCCCGTAGCCCCCCGAACAAGGCGCACGAGACGGCGCGGTCATATGATTGGGAACGAGACTGGGCAGATTCAAGATAAAGTTGAGGCCTTGCTACAATTCTTTGTGAAGCGTCCCCAAAACCTTCGTATTTCAAAAGGTTAAGGTGATTGCCGCATCGAAAGCGGCTGGGAAGCAGGTGCTTGTTCCATGAGGTATTCGCGCGTGACCGCGAGCCCTACTGCCCCCTTTGCGCCTCGTTCGCGAACCGCCTCGCCTCATCCGCAGCTCGAAAAATCGCGGCGGCCTTGTTGATACACTCCTGTTGCTCCGACTCCGGCACTGAGTCGGCCACGATTCCCGCGCCTGCCTGCACATACACCGTATCGTCCTTCACCATCGCCGTCCGTAGCACGATGCACGTATCCATCGCCCCGTCGGCGGAAAAGTAGCCGACGCAGCCGGCGTAGGGCCCGCGCTTCTCCTTCTCCAGTTCGTCGATGATCTCCATCGCGCGCACCTTCGGCGCGCCGGAGACAGTGCCGGCCGGGAAACCGGCGGCGAGCGCGTCGAGCGGTCCGCAATCGGGGCGAAGCTTTCCGACCACGTTCGAGACGATGTGCATCACGTGGCTGTAGTGCTCGAGGAAGAACTGGTCGCTGACCTTGACCGAGCCGAGCACCGACACGCGCCCGGCGTCGTTGCGTCCGAGGTCGAGAAGCATCAGGTGCTCGGCGCGCTCCTTCGGGTCGGCGAGGAGCATCTGGCCGAGGCGCTTGTCCTCCGCCGGCGTCGCGCCGCGCGGCTTCGTGCCGGCTATCGGGCGGATGGTCACCTCTCCGTCGCGCACACGCACGAGAATCTCGGGGCTGGAGCCGACGATCGAGAATTCGCCGAAGGCGAGGAAATAGAGGAACGGTGACGGGTTCACGCGGCGGAGCGCGCGATAGAGCGAGAAGGCGGGGAGCGGGAAGGGCGCTTCGAAGCGCTGCGACAGCACGACCTGAAAGATGTCGCCGGCGGCGATGTATTCCTTCGCGCGCCTGACCATCGTCTTGAATTCCTGCGGCGTGGTGTTGGAGCGGATGTCGCCGGAAAGCGCGACGCCGTCGGGCGCGGGCGCGTGTTCGACCGCTCGGTCGAGCGCGTCCACCACCTCGATCAGACGGTCGACCGCGCGGTCGTAGGCGGAGCGCGCCGTCACGACGGCTTCCGGCCGGACCGGGGTCACCACCGTCAGCTCGTCCTTCACGGCGTCGAAGACGACCACGATCCGTGGGCGGACCATGATGGCGTCGGGCACGTCGACCGCCTCCGGCTTCGGCTCCGGCAGCTCCTCCATCAGCCGCACCATGTCGTAGCCGAGATAGCCGAAAACGCCGGCCGACATCGGCGGCAGGTTTTCGGGGACCGCGATGCGGCTCTCGCCGATCAGCTTGCGGAGCGCGTCGAGCGTCGGCTCGGGCGAGGGCGTGAAACGCGAGAGGTCGGGCACCCGCGCGATCTCCGCCTCGGCGCCCTCGGCGCGGAAGATCAGGTCCGGGTCGAAGCCGAGGATAGAGTAGCGGCCGCGCACGGCCCCGCCTTCGACCGACTCCAGCAAAAAGGCGTTCTCGCGACTGCCCGCGAGTTTCAGGAAGGCCGAGACCGGCGTCTCGAGGTCGGAGACGAGCCGCGTCCAGACGAGTTGCGGCTCGCCTTGCCGGTAAGCCGTCTCGAACGCCTCGAAGTCCGGCTCGATCAGCATCACTGCGGCGGAATCTGGCCCGACAGTTGTCCGACCACCTGCTGATAGACGGCGTTGTTGACGTTGATGGCGCGGCCTTCGCGGAGCACCTGGTTGAAGGTGCCGAGAACGTCGTTCTCATACGCGGACTTCAACTGCTCGCGGATCGTCTTCGCGTCGTCGGCCTCGGCGAAGAAAGCCGGAGCGACTACACGGTCGACGCGAAGGATGATGCGGTTGTGGCCGTCGCCGTCGGCATTGGCGATGTGGCCCTCCGGACCGGCGAAGGCCTGCGCGATGGCGTTCGCCGTCAGCCCGGCCGGCGGCGGGCCGCGCTTCACCTGCTCGACGCTGAGCACCGGCTTGCCCGTCTCCGTGGCAAGCGTGTCGAGCGTCGCTCCCGCCTTCAGCCGCTCGAAGAGCTTGTCGGCGGCCCCGGCGACGCGGCTTTCGGTCTCCGCGGCCTTCCAGGCGGAGACCACGTCGTCCCGCACCTCGTCGAGCGTGCGGTCGCGCGCCGGCGTGATGTCGAGCACATCGAAGAACGCCCAGGAATCCTGTTGCCCACGGATCGGGCTGTTCTCGACGCCGATGTCGCTCTCGAAAGCTTCGCGCAGGAGCTGCGGCAGGTTGGCGATGTCGGAGATCGTGCCGCCGTCCGGCGTCTTGCCGTCCTCCGAAATGGATTCGATGACCCGATAGGGGAGTGACAACTTCTTCGCGGCCTCCTCGAGGGTTGCCCCGCCGGCCCGTTCGTCCTCGACCTGGTCGTAGAGGTCGTTGACCTTCTCGCGCGCAGCCCGTGTCGCGAGTTCCGTGCGCAGCCGCTCCTCCACGTCGGCGAGCGGCGTGACCTTGCCGGGCTCGATCTCCGTCACCTGGATGAGCGATGGCTCGAGCGCGCCTTCGGCGACCGCGAGCGGCGTGTTAACCGCCGCCGCAAAGGCGGCTTCCGCCATTGCGGCGTCGATGAACTCCGCCTTCGTCTTGAGGCCGAGGTCGGTCACCTCCTTGCCGCTCTCGGTAGCCACTGCGGCGAAGGCCGTGCCGGCTTGAACCTTCGCTAGCGCTGCCTCGGCGGAAGGAGCGTCGTCGAAACGGATCTGCTCCACGCGGCGGCGCTCCGGCTGCTCGAAGCCCGCTTTGCGGCGCTCATATTCGGCCTTTAGCTCGTCCTCGCTCACCGCCTGCGGCTCGGCGATCGCCGCCGGGTCGAGCGTGAGCAGGGCGACCTCTCGGTATTCGGGCGCGCGGAAGCGGGTCTTGTTCTCCTCGAAATAGGCCTGAAGCGCCACCTCGCTCGGCTCGCCGACCGCCTCGATCGCCGTATCGTCGACGACGAGATAGGAGATCGTGCGCTCCTCGTTCCGCAGGCGATAGATCGCCTCCACCATGGGCTGAGGCGCCTCCATCCCGGCGCGGACCGAATCGGCGATCTGGCCGCGAACGAGGACTCGTCGCGTGTCCTCGATGAAGTCGTCGGGATTCATCCGCGCGTTCATGAGCAGCGCCTGGAAGCGCTCGCGGTCGAACGCGCCGCTGGCGTTCTGGAAAGCCGGATTCTTGGCGATTTCCATGGCCACGCGATCGCCGGAGATGCCGAGCCCGTAGCGTTCCGCCTCGTCGTCGACCGCCGCGGTCGCGAGAAGCTGCGCCAGCACCTGGTCGGCGTTCACGCGTTGGCCGGGCTGCTGCTGTGCGGTCCGCTGCACCTGGTCGTAGAGGGTGGCGAACTCCTGTACCGTGACCTCGTTGTCGCCGACCGTGGCGAGCGTGCCGGAGCCGTAGCCCTCGAAGCCGCCGACGCCCCAGATGGCGAAGCTCAGCACGAGCAGTCCCATGAGGACCTTCGAAACCCAGCCCTGAGCGCCTTGACGCAGCGTGTCGAGCATGAAAGAGCCTCTCGCCGATAGCCGATAAGAGAAGGCCGGGTGCGTCCCGCCCCGGCCGTTCATACATAGAACCCCCATCCCGCGCTGCCAAGCGCGCCGCGCCTCGCCGGCGCCCGAGGAGTGCCGTCCGTCATGCGTCAACTGATCGCCGGGAACTGGAAGATGAACGGCTTGGCGGCAAACCTTGAAGAAGCCCGGCGCATCGCGGAGGGAGCGAAAGCCGCCGCCGCGCGATGCGACGTGATGCTCTGCCCGCCGGCGACGCTGATCGCGCAGATGTGCTGGGCGACGAAGGACTCGCCGCTGTTGATCGGCGGGCAGGATTGCCATCCCGACGCGTCGGGCGCGCATACCGGGGATATCGCGGCGGAGATGTTGAAGGATGCCGGAGCGACCGCCGTGATCGTCGGCCATTCGGAGCGCCGCACCGATCACGAGGAGTCGGACGACATGGTCCAGGCGAAGGCCAGGGCGGCGCGCCGTGCAGGGCTGGTGGCCATCGTCTGCATCGGCGAGACCGAGGCCGAACGCGATGCTGGAAGAACGCTCGCTATCCTCTCGCGTCAGCTGGAAAAATCACTCCCGGACGGGGACCCCTCCGACCTGGTCGTCGCCTACGAGCCGGTCTGGGCGATCGGCACCGGCCGCACCCCCAGCAATAGTGACATCGAAACTGCGCACTCCCATATACGGGGCCGTTTGGCGGAACGCTTCGGTTCTGCCGGCAACGGAGTTCGCATCCTCTACGGCGGCTCGATGAAGCCCCAGAATGCCGCGGAAATCCTGGCGATTCCGGAGGTGAACGGGGGCCTGATCGGCGGCGCAAGCCTGAAGGCTGCGGATTTTCTCGCGATTGTCTCCGCGACCGTATGAGGGTTCAAAGCATCGGCCGGCTCATATAGAAGCGCGCTGTGCCAAGGAAGAGGTTCTATGACAACAGTCGTCATCGTGATCCACCTGATGGTGGTCGTGGCCATGATCGGCCTGGTGCTGCTGCAGCGCTCCGAGGGGGGGGCGCTTGGCATCGGCGGCGCCGGCGCTTTCATGACGGGACGCGGCGCGGCGAACATGCTCACGCGCTCGACCGGCATCCTCGCGGCCGCCTTCTTCGCCACCTCTGTTGCGCTCGCGCTGTTGGGGCGGCTCGAAACGACACCGAGCGACATCTTCCAGAACCTTCCCGGGCAGGCCGCGCCCACCCCGGAGACGGCGGAGACGCCCGCCCCGCCCGTCCCGAGCGGCGGCGGCAGCGCCGCGGACATGCTGAAGGACCTCGGCGGCGCCGGGGGCCCGCAGACGCCGCCCGCTGAGGGCGGAGCCGGAGGCGCCGCACAACCGCAGGT
>JBOHKB010000138.1:0-4788 GCA_050728815.1 Propylenella sp. | reverse complement strand
TCGCCACGGCGAGCACGTCGGCAGCGTCGTCGGCTGACAGCGCGAAGATCGAGACACTGTCGAGCGATCGGCACGCGGGCACGACCCCGCTCGAGCTCAAGAGGCCGCAGGTCGGCTTCAATCCGATGATGTTGTTGAATTGTGCCGGCACGCGGCCGGAGCCGGCGGTGTCGGTGCCGAGCGAAAAGCTCACGAGCCCGGCCGCCACTGCGATCGCGGAACCGGAGCTCGATCCGCCCGAGACATATTTCGGGTTCAGCGCGCTCCCAGGCGCGCCATAGGGAGTGCGGGTACCGTTCAGCCCGGTCGCGAACTGGTCGAGATTTGTCTTCCCGACCGGCATCGCTCCCGCATCGAGCAGGCGCTGGACCACGGTCGCGGACACGGCGGGCGTGTAGGAATAGGCGGGACACGCCGCCGTTGTCGGATGATCGGCGAGGTCGATGTTGTCTTTGATCGCGAACGGGATCCCGTAGAGCGGCTTGCCCGACGGCCCGGCCGATTCGAGCTTCCGCGCCGCGGCAACAAGCTCCGCGCGGGGTGGGAGATGGATCCAGACCTTGTCGTCGCCGCGCTTCTCGATGCGATCGAGCACGCCTTCGATCACAGCCGTCGGCTTCAAGGCGCCGCTTTGATAGCGCTCCCTGAGCGCGGCAAGATCCAGGCTTTCGTCCGGTCCGAGCATCGCCTCCCCTCGCGATGAGCCAGCCTGAGAGTCGGGCTTCCCAGTCAGTTAGCGGAATTGTGGTTGGATTGCATCCAATTTAGTATACAAAAATTCATCGTCGCCCCAAAAGCCGTTGGCACGCGGTGGCGAGCGACAATGCGAAGAATGCCGTTCGACCGGCGAGATGGGGCGCGCGCCGATGAAGAATGCGGCCAAGGTCATCCGGAATTTCTATCGCGACTCGGTCTCGCTGATGCAGCTTTCGTCGCGGCTCGCGAAGCTGCCCGGCATGAGCCAGGCATCGGCGATCATGGCGTCGGAGGCGAACCTCGCTTTGCTTCGCGAAGCGCGGCTCCTGGATGGGAGCGTCGACGCCGGCCCGAACGACCTCTTGATCGCTCTCCAGGGGAAAAGCGAGGACGCCCTGCGTTCCGCGATGGCCGAGGCGGAAGCGGCCTTCGCTCAGAAGCCCGCCGCGTCAGGGGGCGCCGTGCGCCGTCAGGCGCCGCTCAGCTTGGAAATGGGCATCGCCGAATCGCCGGGGGCGAACTTCGCGCTGATCTCGACGCCGGGCGACTATGCCGCCGCGGAGGCGATGAAGGCCCTCCGTCTCGGGCTCAACGTCATGCTGTTCAGCGACAATGTGCCGGGCGCCGACGAGGTCGCGCTGAAGTCGTTCGCCAGCGCGCGCGACCTCATGGTCATGGGCCCGGATTGCGGCACGGCGATCATCGGAGGCGTTCCGCTTGGCTTCGCCAACGTGGTCCGGCGCGGAGGAATCGGCGTCGTCGCGGCCTCGGGCACCGGCCTGCAGCAGGTCACGTGCCTCGTCGGTCGCCTCGGAGAGGGCATCAGCCACGCGATCGGCACGGGTGGCCACGACCTCAGTCGCGAAGTCGGCGGCATCACCATGCTGCAGGGACTCGCGGCGCTCTCCGCAGATGCCGCGACCAGGGTGATCGTCCTAATCTCGAAGCCGCCGGCGAAGGAAATCGCCGACCGTGTGCTCGAAAGAGCGCGCGCGGCGCGGAAGCCGGTGGTCATCATCTTCCTCGGCGCCGACCGGAAGACGATCGTTGGCAAGAATCTGTACCCGGTGAAAACGCTCGAGGATGCCGCCCACGCCGCTGTTGCTCTGCTGCGCGGCAAGAAACCAGCGGCAGCGCCACAGGAGCGGAACGTCGCGCTGCCAAAACTCCGCCGCAGCCAGAAATACGTGCGTGGGCTCTATAGCGGCGGCACGTTCTGCTACGAGGCGTCGCTGCTTCTCGGCGAGTCGATTGCGCCGGTCTTCTCCAACACGCCGGTCGGGGCGGCGGCGCCACTCGCCGATGTCTGGAAAAGCCAGGGTCATACGCTGGTCGACCTCGGCGATGACGTGTTCACGCGCGGCCGGCCGCATCCGATGATCGACCACCGCCTGCGCAACGACCGTATTGCAAGCGAGGCATCCGATGCCGAGACGGCAGCGATCATCCTCGATGTCGTCCTCGGTTACGGATCACACGCCAATCCTGCGGAAGAGATCGTTCCGGCGGTCAAGGCCGCCAGGGCGAGCGCCAGGAAGGCCGGCCGCAATCTCGTCTTCGTCGGCTTTGTCTGCGGGACGGAAGGCGATCCGCAGGGCCTCGCGCGCCAGGAAGCAACCCTCCGGGATGCCGGAATTCTGCTCACGCGGAGCAACGCCCAGGCGGTGCGCCTCGCAGCGCGGATCGTGGCGGCCCACACACAGGCCGATCGTCGCGCGAGGAGAGCCGCATGAAGCTCCTCACCGAAGCCCCGCATGTTCTGAACGTCGGCCTTTCGTCCTTCGTCACGGCGATCACGGAGACGGGCGGCAAGGCGACGCAGATCGAGTGGTCGCCGCCGGCGCAGGGCGATGCCGCAGTAGGCAAGGCGCTTGCACGCCTCGTCAACCATCCGGACGTCGAAGCCGCAAACCGCCAAGCCTATGCCGCCTACCTCGCCAGTCAGCCGATCCTGGAGGGGATCGGCGTCGCCAGGTCCGATTTCCCGGGCATGCGTCGGCGGATGATCCTGCATGCAGGGCCCTCGATCGAATGGAAGCGCATGTGCGGGCCGATGCAGGGCGCGATCGTCGGCGCAATGCTTTTCGAGGGCTGGGCCGATGACGTCGCCGAAGCACGGAAGCTCGCCGAGAGCGGCCGCATCGCATTCGAGTCATGCCACGACCATTCGGCGGTCGGGCCGATGGCAGGCATCATCAGTCCCTCGATGCCGGTGTGGATCGTTCGCGACGGCGCGAGCGGCAAGCTTTTTTTTTCCAATCTCAATGAGGGTCTCGGCAAGGCCCTCCGCTTCGGCGCCAACGGGGCGGACGTCCTCACGCGTCTGAAATGGATGGGGACGAAGCTTCGGAAGGTGCTTGCGGCGGCGCTCGAAGTCACCGGGCCGATCGAGCTCAAGCCTCTGATGGCCCAGGCGCTCCACATGGGCGACGAGGTGCACAACCGCAACGCCGCCGCGACCTCCCTCTTCCTGAAGCGCCTGGCGCCGGCGCTCCTCGCATCGAAGGCAAGCCGCGCGGACGTCGCCGAGGCGGTCAGCTTCATCGCCGGCAACGACCACTTCTTCCTCAACCTCTCCATGGCCGCCTGCAAGGCGATGACCGACGCGGCAGGCGGAGTCGCCGGATCGAGCATGGTGACGGCCATGGCAAGGAACGGCGTCGACTTCGGCGTGCGGATGAGCGGTACCGGCAGCCGCTGGTTCTCGGCGCCGGCGCCTCTCGTCGACGGCCTCTACTTCCCCGGCTATTCGATCGCGGACGCCGCCCCCGACCTTGGCGACAGCGCGATCACCGAGACGGCCGGCCTCGGCGGCTTCGCCATGGCCGCGGCGCCGGCCATCGTCAATTTCGTCGGCGGCACGCCGGAAGACGCAATCGCCAACACCACCCAGATGGGCCACATCACGCTCGGGCTGAACGGCGGGCTGACGCTTCCGGCGATGGGCTTTGCCGGAACGCCGTCCGGCATCGACGCGCGCAAGGTCGTCGACACCGGCATCTGCCCGATCATCAACACCGGCATCGCGCACAAGGAAGCCGGCGTCGGGCAGATCGGCGCGGGCATTACTCGCGCGCCGCTCGAGTGCTTCAGCCAGGCGGTCGCGGCGCTTGCCGCAACCCTACCGAATGACGGGGGCTGACATGGCCGGCAGCAAGCTTGCGGTGGTGGCGGTCGGCGGCAACGCGCTGATCCGCGACAAGGACCACCTCTCGATCCCCGACCAGTTCGAGCAGGCCGCGATCACTGCCCATCACATCGTCGATATGATCGAGACGGGATGGAACGTGATCGTGACCCACGGCAACGGGCCGCAGATGGGCTTCATCCTTCGCCGCTCCGAGCTGTCGATCCACGAGGTCGCGCCGGTTCCGATGGACTACGCGGGAGCCGACCTGCAGGGCGCGATCGGCTACATGTTCCTCAAAGCCTTCCGCAACGAGTTCAAGGCTCGCGGCTTGCGACGCGAGCCGGTGGCGGTGGTGACCGAAATGCTCGTTGATCGCAACGATCCCGCTTTCAAGGACCCGACGAAGCCGATCGGCTCGCACATGGACGAGGCGCTCGCGAAGAGGCTCGCCGCGGAGCAGGGCTGGGTCGTCAAGGACGACGCAGGCCGCGGCTGGCGGCGCGTCGTTCCTTCGCCTATGCCGAAGCGCATCATCGATCTCGACGCCATCCGCGATCTTGCCCATGCCGGCTATCTCGTCATCGGCTGCGGCGGCGGCGGCATCCCGGTGATCGAGGACGACGAGGGCAGGATCAGGGGCATCGAGGCGGTGATCGACAAGGACCTTGCGTCCGGCCTGCTTGCCCGCACCGTCGGCGCCGATCTCCTCATGGTCTCGACCGCTGTCGAGCGCGTCGCGATCAACTTCAACAAGCCGAACCAGCGCTGGCTCGACCGGATGACGGTCGGCGAGGCGCGGCGTTATCAGGCAGAAGATCATTTCGACAAGGGCAGCATGGGGCCGAAGATCGAGGCGCTGGTCGACTATCTGGAGGCTGGCGGCAAAGAGGGGCTGATCACCAACCCTGAGAATATCGGCCGGGCGCTCAGGCGTGAGACCGGCACTTGGGTCGTGTCGGGAT
>JBOHKB010000137.1:0-5766 GCA_050728815.1 Propylenella sp. | reverse complement strand
GCGCTGACGCCGGCGGCGACCCCGATCGCCGAAGCCCACGCGCAGCAGCAAGTCGCCGTCGCGCCGCAGACCGGCGCGGTCGGCGCAGAAGCGGCGCTTGCGCCTCAACAGCCCGCCGCCGAGGCGTCCGGCTTCCGCTGGCCAGTGCGCGGACGCGTCATCTCCGGCTTCGGCAAGAAGCCGAACGGCGAGCGGAACGACGGCATCAACCTCGCCGTGCCCGAAGGCACCGCCGTGAAGGCCGCCGAGGACGGCACCGTGATCTATGCCGGCAGCGAGCTGAAGAGCTATGGCAACCTCGTCCTCATCCGCCATACCGGCGGCTGGGTCTCGGCCTACGCCCACAACAGCGAGCTGAAGGTGAAACGCGGCGAAGACGTCCGGCGCGGGCAGGTGATTGCCGCCTCCGGCATGTCGGGCGGAGTCACCACGCCGCAGGTGCATTTCGAGCTCAGGAAGGACGCGGCGCCTGTCGATCCGCTGAAGCACCTTTCGGAGACGTGAGCCTGAGCCGGGCGTCGCCCGGCTGTCTTTTCAACCGCCGTTCCTTGCTTCGGCCATCGGTAAATCCGAACGGCACGCGATAGCGAGCGCCTGCGCGCCGTCCCTCACGCGGCAGATTGGCTCCTCCTCCGTCTTGCTCCCGCTTCAGGCGGATTGGTTCAGCTTGATGTGAATCAAGGTCGACGCCAAGCGATCGTGCCAGCCTTGCAACCGTCCAGCGGGTTGTCCGGCGGAGGATCGCCGGCCGCGAGAGCTAGGAGGGTCAGATGAGGATGACGCGAACGTTGTCGGCTGCGGCGCTGGTCGCGGTGATTGCCGCCGGCGGCGCCGCCTTGGCGCAGCCCTGGTGGTGGGGCGGCGGAGAGGGCGACTGGCCCATGGGTCGCGGGGGCGGCTATCCGGGCATGATGAGCCCTGGCGGCATGATGGGACCGGGCATGATGATGGGCCCCGGCATGATGCCGATGATGCTGGTCATGATGGACGCCGATGGCGACCAGGCCGTGTCCTTCGAAGAGATGCAGGCCGTCCACAAGCGGATGTTCGACCTGGTCGACGAAAACAAGGACGGCAAGGTCACCACCGAAGAGATGCGCGGGTTCTGGCGCGGGCCGCAGGACGCACAATAACGCGCCCTGGCGCGGCCGCTTCCAAATCAGCCGCGACGGGCGAGCGGCGGCCGGCTGAAGGCAGCGCTCGCAACGGAGGCGGTAGCCAGGCCCGACGGGACCTTCCACGTTCGCCGGACTCGTGCGTAACCTCACCCGGTCGCGTCGGCTCGCGGAAGCCGCCGCGGAACGGGGTGTTGATGGCGGAGAATGCCGGCCCGGACGACATCGCCTATCTGGCCGGGCTGGTCAGGGCGCACGACCGGCCGCGCTACTATGCGGCGCTTTTCGCTCCTGCCGCGGTCCGCGCCGATCTTTTTGCCATCTACGGCTTCGCCGATGAGATTGCCCGCGTGCCCGACCTGGTGAGCGAGCCGACACTCGGAGAAATACGGCTGACGTGGTGGCGCGAGGCCCTGACCGGAGGGTCGGACGGGGTGGGGGCGCCTGCGATTCGCGCCGTCCGCAATGCGGTCGAGCGTCATTCCCTGCCGCTTGCTCCCTTCGATACGATGATTGCGGCGAGAACCGCCGACCTCTATTCCAATGCGCCGGCCTCCATGAGCGATGTCGAGGGGCGGCTCGGGGAGACGGAATCGGCGCTCTTTCAGCTCGCCGCGATCATCTTGGGCGCAGCCGGGCCCGACAGCGCCGAGGCGGCCGGCCATGCCGGCATCGCCTATGGGCTCGCCCGGCGGCTTTCGCGCCTTGCCGAGGAGCGGGCGCGCGGGCGATCCGTGCTTCCGGCGCAGCTTCTCGCGCAGGAGGATTTGACCGTCGTGGAGGTCTTCATGACCGACCCGCCGCCAGCGCTGGCGCGGGTGGTTTCCGCAATGGCGCGCTTCGCCCACTACCATCTCCACAACGCGCGGGAGCGTCTCGCTAACGTGCCTGGGCCCGCACGGCTCGCCTTCCTTCCGCTCGCCATTGTCGAGCCGTTATTTCAACGCATCGGCCAGATGGACGACGACATCCTCGTCCGGCCCGCCGTGATTTCCGACCTTGCGATGCTCTCTCGCATCGCCTGGGCGCGGTTGCGGACCGGTGTTTAGAGAGGTGTGGGAAGGGCTGATGCGCGGTTGGTTCAAAAGACAGCGCGACGTGCGCGGAGCGCTCGTTGCGGCCTTCGGCCGTTTTCCAGTGGCGGTGCTCGCGCTGGCGATCCTCGCGGCCGTGGTGAACATTGAAATCGCAGAGTTTGCGACGATCTCCGAGTACGTCCTCTTTCGCAGCGTACTCGCTTCGGTAGGCGCGGCTGCCATCGCCGTCGCGGCTGTTCTATTGTGCGAGAGCCGCGGGTTCGACGCGCCTCGCCGACACGCCTTGTCGCTTGTCCTCGCCGCCGCGGTTGGCGCAGCGCTCTGGTATTGGCGCGAGCTTGCGGTGACCTTTCCGACCGTCCTTCTTGCGGCGTTCCTTGCGATCCCGCTCGCCCCCTTTGTCAGGTGGGCGACGGGCGGGTTCTGGACGTTCGTCTGGCGGGCCGCTCACGCCTCCGCGCTCGCCTTGATCGCGGTCGTCGTCTTCTGCCTCGGACTCTCGGCGATCTTCGCGAGCATCGACTATTTGTTCGGCGTCGGCATCGACGACTCGCTCTATGGGCATGTCTGGGCGACCGGGTTGGGCTTCGCCGGGCCAGTCTTCGCTCTGTCGCTTTTCCCGACGCATTTCCCCGAACGCGACGACGCCGACCCCGCCAACATCTTCGTCGCCGGTGCTCGCCTGCTCTCCGACTTCGTCGTCGCGCCCCTCGTCGCCGCCTACGCGGTCATTCTCCACGTCTACGCACTGAAGATTCTGGCAGAGGGGGAGCTGCCCAAGGGGCAGATCGGCTGGATGGTGCTGACCTTCGGCCTGGCAGTGCTTGCGGTTCGAGTCGTTGTCGGCCCGCTGGCGGGATTGGTGCGCGCGCCGACGCGGCTGTTCCTGCGGTTCTGGGCGGCTGGGCTCGTCGTCCCGCTTGCACTGCTTGTCGTCGCGGTTTGGGAACGCATCGACGCCTATGGCGTAACGCCTGAGCGGTACGCGCTTGGGCTTTTCGCGCTCTTTCTCGCGCTTGTCCTGATCTCCCAGGTGTGGCCGCGTTGGCGGAGCGACGAGCGCGTGATCCCCGTGCTCGCCGTGTTGGCGTTGGTGGCTGCGAGCTTTGGTCCCTGGAGCATGTTGCCCGTCTCCGGGAGGTCGCAAGTCGATCGGCTGATGTCTCAGCTCGCCGACGCCGGAGCGCTTTCCGACGGTGCGCTCGTAACTCGTCCCGAATTCGCGCGGGACGCGGCAGAGGACGTGCGCTCGAAGTTGCAGCTGCTCGACGAGATCGGTCAGATCTACCGCCTGCGTCCGCTCTTCGCCCGCTTGCCCGACAATCCTATTTCCTCAGAGCGGGATGTCACTGACGAATCCGAAATTTCGGGCGTCCGCCAGGCGCTCAATGTCGAAACCCTTCCTCCGTTGCCGGAGGAGGTTGGGAACTTCGCCATCAGCAGCAATCTCGCGGGCGCCGTGGTGATCGCCGCCTATGACGTGATCGTGCCCAACCTCTTTTTTGCCTCATCGCAGGAAGCCACGGCAACGCTCGACGGAGTGGCGCTCCAGGTGAGGTGCGACGGCTCTTCGATCGAGATCGCATCGGAAGGGACCGTGCTGCGGATCACACAGGCTTTACTTCGCGGTCCGTTTAAGGAGCGGATCGACAAGATCGAGACGCTGCCGGAAAGCACGCGCCCGCCGTTCCTGGTCGAGCTGACACTCGATCGCAAGCGCGTCGCGCTCCTGTTCAGGAGCGTGAGCGGCAAGCTCACGGAGCAGCAGCTTTCTCTGCTGACGGCTTCGTACGATTTGCTTCTGCGCCGGAGCGACTGGGTGCGATGATCTCAGGCGGCGAGGCGCTGCGTCTGGCCGAGCCACGCTTCGAAGTCACGGAGCGCGCGGCGCGACAAAGTGCGTCTCCGCTCGATCGCTTTCGCCTTGCCGCGAAACCGGTTGCCGGCGGCGTCCCTGACCGGCTCGTCGATCGGGGGGAAGAGGCCGAAATTGACGTTCATCGGCTGAAAATCGGGAGAGCCTCCTGGAGCCGCCAGGCGGCCCGTCACATGGGCCAGGAGAGCGCCATGACCAGACGTCAGGGGAGGCAGGTTCGGGATTCGGCCGAACGCCTCGGCGGCGGCGAATTTCGCCGCCAAGAAACCCATCGCCGCGGATTCGACATAGCCTTCGCAGCCGGTGATTTGCCCTGCGAAACGGATGTGCGGCGAGGCCTTTAGCCGGAGCGTTTCGTCCAGAAGCTGAGGCGAGTTCAGGAATGTGTTGCGGTGCACGCCGCCCAGCCGCGCGAATTCTGCGTTCTCCAGGCCGGGGATGGTGCGGAACAGCCTAACCTGTTCCCCGTGCTTCATTTTCGTCTGGAAGCCGACCATGTTGAACAGCGTGCCGAGCGCGTTGTCCTGCCTGAGCTGCACGACCGCGTAAGGCTTCTCGTTCGGCTTGTGCCGATTGGTGAGCCCCATCGGCTTCATCGGCCCGTGCCGGAGCGTCTCCGGCCCGCGCTCCGCCATCACCTCGATCGGCAGGCAGCCGTCGAAATAAGGCGTGTCCTTCTCCCAGTTGTGGAACGCCGCCTTCTCCGCCGCGATCAGCCCTTCGACGAAGGCGCTGTACTGCTCGCGGTCGAGCGGGCAGTTGATGTAGTCCGCGCCGGTCCCGCCCGGCCCGGACTTGTCGTAGCGCGACTGGAACCAGGCGACATCCATGTCGATCGTCTCGCGATAGACGATCGGCGCGATCGCATCGAAGAAGGCGAGCCGCTCGGCGCCCGTCACCGCCTTGATCGAGGCAGCGAGCGAGGCGGATGTGAGCGGGCCGGTCGCGACAATGCACCGGCCCCATTCGGGCGGCGGCAGCACGGTGACTTCTCCCTGCTCGACGCGGATCAGCGGATGCGTGCGGAGCGCCTCCGTGACGGCGGCGGAGAAGCCGTCACGGTCAACCGCGAGCGCGCCGCCGGCGGGAAGCTGGTGCTTATCGCCCATCCGCATGATGAGCGAGCCGGCGCGGCGCATCTCCGCATGGAGCAGGCCGACGGCGTTCGCCTCCGCGTCGTCGGAGCGGAAGGAATTGGAGCATACGAGCTCGGCGAAATCGCCCGTCTGGTGCGCCGGCGTGGAAACCGTTGGTCGCATCTCGTGGAGGACGACCGGAACACCGGCCTCAGCGAGCTGCCACGCAGCCTCGGAGCCGGCGAGCCCGCCGCCGATCACGTGAACCGCGGGAATTCGATCGCGCATGCGGGGATATGTGCCCGGCGGGGCGCTCTGGGCAAGGGGAGAGGGCATTTCGGGGACGCGCCGGTGTTGCCCGGTTCAAACACTTCCGCAAGGAATTGGGCTCAGCATCTACCGAAATCGCCGGATTCCCGGCGACTCGGCCGTTGGCGGCCTCCGCGGCCGGCTTGCCGCGAGAACAGCGCTTGATAGAGTTTTCCCATGCTGCAGTTTGTTTGTGCGCGCCTTTGCGTCTTTCTCGTCCTGGCGGTTGCCGCCGACAGCGCGTTCGCCATCAACTGGTTCGGCCGCGGGCACGGCCGCGCGCCCGAGGGGAACCTCCTCAACATCTGCCACGGCTACACCTGCCGCATCATCACGCCGGTGGCCCTCAACGC
>JBOHKB010000136.1:0-9461 GCA_050728815.1 Propylenella sp. | reverse complement strand
GCCATCGGCAGGCGGGCGCCGGGGCACCGGGCGAAGCCGCGCGGCGTCAGCCTTCGGCGCTTCCTCAACCGCGGCGGCAAGGTCGGCGCCCGGCGTCGTGACGCGCCGGCGCTTCTTCTCCACCACGACGGCCTTGGTGCGGCCGCCGGAGAAGCTCTGGCGCACGGTGTCGGTGTCACGCCTCACGGAGAGCGGCTTGCGCCCTCCGACCCGCAGCGTCTTGTCCTTACTCGTCGTATCACTCATCCATCAGTTCCTGCGGCTCGACCTCTGCTTCCGCGTCCGGCCATCGTCCGCGCCCTCGTAGCGCTGGAGGCGAGTGGCCGCTTCCACGAAACTTCTGCCAGCCGGGCCCTGGAGCACGGCAGCATGTATCACATCCGCGCGGCCCATTGCCAAACCCAATTCCGCCGAACCGAAGAGGCAGATGACCGGGAAAGGCGCAGAATCGCCGAATCGCCGACGTAGCGTCTGGCGCATCTTGCGAAGGCCGTCCTCCGCCGCATCGGCCGCCGCAAGCACCGCCGCCGGCTCGTCGTACGCGATCACCGCCTCGGTCTTGGCGAAGCCCGCGGCGACGGCGCCCGCGCGCCGGGCAAGGCCGAGGCGGCCAAGCGCCGCTTCCCTCAGCCGCGCCGCCACCTGGTCAGGCAGGTCGGCGGCGAGCTTGACCGGCCGCTTCAGCCCACGCTGAAATGCATTCCTTCGGACTGCCTCAACGACGATCGCACGCTTGCCGTCGAGCCAGATGCCGCGTCCGGGCAGCCGCGCCTTCAGATCGGGCACGATGGAGCCGTCCGGTGCGGCGACAAAACGGATCAGCTCCGACTCCGGCCGCACCTTGCGGGTGACCGCACACATCCGCGTGCGACCTTCACGGCGGCTATTGCCAACCCTGATTTCCGCGAGAGCGCCCGTCAAACCGCTGCGACCTCCGCTTGGGTTTCCGGCGGCGCCTCCTCCACCGGCGGCGCGAGATCCGCCTCGGTCACAAGCCCGGCCTTCAGCCGCGCCGCCATGACGATATCCTCCGCCTCCTGGCGCGACACCTCTAAGCCGGAGAGCGCGCCCTCGTAGCGGACGGTCTCGCCGTCCTTGCGTTCGACCCAGCCGACGAGATCGTCGGTTGCGCAATAGGCGAGGTCCTCGAGCGTCTTGATATCGGCCTTGCCGAGCGCCACCATCATCGCGGTGGTGACCCCGGGCACCTCCTTGAGCTCGTCGGCGACCCCGAGCTTCTTGCGCTCCTCGTCCTGCTCGGCCTCCACCTTTTCCAGATATTCGCGCGCCCGCGACTGCAACTCCTCCGCCGTCGCCTCGTCGAAGCCTTCGATGGAGGCGACCTCGCCGGGCTCGACATAGGCAACTTCCTCGATCGAGGCGAAGCCTTCCGACGCGAGCAGCTGCGCCATCATCTCGTCGACATCGAGCGCCTGCACGAAGAGCGCCGTGCGCTCCTGGAACTCCTTCTGGCGGCGCTCCGATTCCTCGTCCTCGGTCAGAATGTCGATGTCCCAGCCGGTCAGCTGCGAGGCAAGGCGGACGTTCTGGCCGCGTCGGCCGATGGCTAGCGAGAGCTGGTCGTCCGGCACGACCACCTCGATGCGCTCGGCATCTTCGTCGAGCACCACTTTGGCCACCTCCGCCGGCTGCAGCGAATTGACGATGAAGGTGGCGGCGTCCTGGTTCCACGGGATGATGTCGATGCGTTCGCCCGCCAGCTCGCCTACCACCGCCTGAACGCGGCTGCCGCGCATGCCGACGCAGGCGCCGACCGGGTCGATCGAGGAATCGCGCGACACGACGGCGATCTTGGCTCGGCTGCCGGGGTCGCGCGCCACCGATTTGATCTCGATGATGCCGTCGTAGATTTCCGGCACCTCCATGGTGAAGAGCTTCGCCATGAACTGCGGGTGCGTGCGCGACAGGAATATCTGCGGACCCCGCTGCTCGCGGCGCACGTCGTAGACATAGGCGCGCACGCGGTCGCCGTAGCGAAAGGTCTCGCGCGGAATCATCTCGTCACGGCGGATGATCGCCTCGCCGCGACCGAGATCGACGATGACGTTGCCGTACTCGACCCGCTTCACGGTGCCGTTCACGATCTCGCCGATGCGGTCTTTGTAGTCTTCGTACTGGCGGTCGCGCTCGGCCTCGCGGACCTTCTGCATGATGACCTGCTTGGCCGACTGGGCGGCGATGCGGCCATACTCGAGCGGCGGCAGCGGCTCGGAAATATAGTCGCCCACCTGGGCGGCGGGGTTCCTCGCCCGCGCATCCTCCACCGAGATCTGCGCCGCCGGTTCCTCCACCACCTCCACCACTTCTAGCAGCCGCTGCAGGCGGATATCGCCGGTCTTCTCGTCGATCTCGGCGCGCACGTCAGTCTCCGCGCCATAGCGGGATTTCGCCGCCTTCTGGATCGCATCTTCCATCGCAGTGATGACGATCCGGCGGTCGATCGACTTTTCGCGCGCCACCGCGTCGGCGATCTGCAGAAGTTCCAGCCTGTTTGCACTGACAGCCATTGCCTCAGCTCCGTTCAGATGAATTCATCGATGAATGCGATCCGTTCGCCCGCGCCGCCGCCGCGCGGAGCGGCGCCTTGATGAGTGCGTCGGTCAGCACAAGCTTCGCCTCGGCAATCGCGTCGAGCGGCAGCCACACGTCGCCTGCTTCGCTCTCGAGAGGCCGGATGCCGGCGTCGCCATCTTTCAGGCCGAGCAGGACGCCGCGGAACCGCTTGCGACCGTCGATCGCCTGCTCTGTCTCGATGCGTGCCTGGTAGCCGGCCCAGATGTCGAAATCCTTGGCGCGAGTCAGCGGACGGTCGATGCCGGGGGAGGAGATTTCGAGGTGGTATTCGCGACTGATCGGATCGGCGACGTCCATCGCCGGCGAGACGTTGCGCGAGAGTTTTTCGCAGTCCTCCACCGACATCGTGCCGTCTGGCCGCTCGGCCATGATCTGCACCGTCATGCCGTTCAGCCCGGAGACTTTCACGCGCACGAGCTCGTAGCCGAGATCGGCCGCGATCGGCTCCACGATATGGGCGATGCGGGCTTCAAGCCCCGTCTCGCGCGTCACACGGCGTCCGTCCATCGATCTCCATCGATCCCTCGCCCGGCCCGGCCGGGTCCATCGGGCAACAAAAAAGAGCGGGCCCCGCGGGACCCACCCTCGATTTACTTCGAGATGTGTTGCCGCCGATATAGGCCGGCGGCGTCGCCGATTCAAGCGGTCTTTGCGCTCTTAGAGCAGGATGTCGAATGCCTTGTCGAGCACGACGTTGGTGAGTTTCTTGCGGAACTGCTCCGCCTTCCCGATCGCAATCCCCGCCTGTGTCAGGGCGTTGATCTTCGCGAGATCCGCCTCGCCGCGCACCAAGTCGTTGAACTCGTCCTGCGTCAGCTCTCCGTCCAGGCGTTGACGCGTCCATTTTTCGAGCTGCGCCCGGCTCTGATCGACGAACGCGCCCGCGACGGTGCGGGCCTCGGCCACGTTTCCCTTGAGGAAATCGCGGGCGATATTGCCCGCCTCGCTGAGCACCGCCTCACGGAAGTCATCGAACGCATTCATTGGCCGCCTCCGGTATCGCACTGGATGGGCTGACGCTTGGCGTTTTCCAGGCAGAGGATCAGGTCGAAGCCGCGCGCGATCTGCGCCGTCTTCTCTTCACGGAAGGCATCGCCGATCGTGCCGCCCTCCCGCCAGCGCTTCATGAAGCCGCCGTAGAGCCCACCCTCCGGGTCTTTCATGATGGCCCACTGCTGGGCGACGAACTGATTGTTCGGCGTGGCGCGCGCAACCTCAAAGGCGGCCTCGACCTTTTTCGTGAGATCGTCCACCTCCGACGCGTGCCGCGAAAAGCGCTCGCCGGACTGCCTCATAAGGCTCTCCGTCTCGACCTTGATTTCGGCCGTTCTCTGAACAGCCAACGGATCGAACGGGGCCAAACCCCGAAGCGCCGTCTGGCACGCCGAAAGCGCCACCGCACAGGCCAGGAGCAGGCCGAGCGGCGCCAGTACACGAATTGCTCTACGCATTGACTGCCTCCCCGCGCGCGGGAGTTTCCGACAATTTCAGCGTGTTGCCAAGCCGGCTTGGCGAAAGACGGTGCACGTTGGTTGGAAGTTGGGTCCGTCGACACGCGCCGTGCGCGCCCTATGCAGGCGGTGGCGCCGGTGCGGCTGCGCCGGGCTCCGCTGCTTCTGGCTGCGCGGAACCCGGAGGCGTGCACCGGCCGGCCTTGGTCCGTTTCGCTGCTTCAAGGCAGAGGATGTAATCGAAGCGGGTGGTCACCCGGTTCATCGCCGCGTCGCGCGCCGCCTCGTCGACCCTGCCATTTGCCTGCCAGCGGCGGGCGAAGCCGCCATAGAGGTCGCCCGAGGCATCCTTCATTCCCGCCCATTCGGCGGCGACCAGCTCGTTGTCGGCTGCCGCTGCCGAGAGTCGGTGCGCCTCATCCATCGCGGCTGCGAGTGTTTCCGCGTCGGCACGGTGTGCTGAATACGACTCGCCGGATGCAGCCATCAAGGAGAGCGTCTTCGACTTCAGCTCGACCGCACGTTGATGCGCCGCGGGATCGAAGTTGTAGGTCTCGTCCTTCTTGGACGTCCGGCAGGCGCCAAGCGCGACCAAGACCAGCAGAGCGAGGCCCAAGGTGGTGAGCGTGCGAATGACCTTCATGTGCGCCTCCCTCGCCCGACTTTGAGAGAAAAAGCGCGCGCTGCCAACCAGCTTTGACGAGTCCAGCGTCAGCCGCCGCCGGGCGCAGGTTCGGACGTCATCGCCAGCGATGCCGCCGCGAGGTCTTCAAGCGCTGTGCCGACGGACTTGAACAACGTGATCTCCTCATTGGAGCGCCGGCCTTGAACTTCGCCGCGGCAGAGATCGAAAAGATCACCGCCTATGTCGGCCTCGGCGATAACTCCCGCCCGGATCGGCTGCAGGATGTCCCCGGCTTCCTTGAGCGCTCCGGCGCGGGTATCGACGAAGATGCGGGCGCGGCGGACCGCCACGTCGTCACTCTCGCGCATCGCCGGCGTGTATGTGCCAACCAGGTCGAGATGCGCGCCTAGCTGAAGCCACGCGCCCATAACGAGCGGTTCGCTCGCAAGGGTCGCCGTCGAGACAATGTCGGCGGCCCTCACCGCCGCCTCGAGATCGGCGACGGCTCTGACCGTGAAGGGTCGGCCGCCGAGGGCTGCGGCGAGCTTCTCCGCGCGCTCCGGGCGGTGGTTCCAGACCGACACCTCGGCAATCGGTCGGACGCTCGCATGCGCGTCGATGAGGTAGGGCGCGAGCGCTCCGGCGCCGACCACGACGAGCCGCCGGGCATCCTCCCGCGCGAGATAGGAGGCGGCGAGTGCCGACGCGGCCGCCGTTCGCCACAGCGTCAGCGCGCTGCCGTCGATCAGCGCGAGCGGCAGGCCGGTCGTGCCGTCCATCAGGATGTAGCTTCCCGAGACGCTTGCGAGCCCGCGCGCCGCATTGTCGGGGTAGACCGAGACGATCTTGACGCCGACATAGCCGCCTGCGCCAGCCTCACCACCATCCCAGGCCGGCATCAGAAGCAGCGTAGCGTCGGGCGCGCCGGAACGCTCGATCGTGTGGCGATGGCGTGGCGGCGTGACGATCCCGTCGCGGAAGGCGGCGCGGAGCGCCTCGATCAACCTTTCGAAGGTGAATATGCGCCGAAGATCGTCGGCAGTGACGATGCGCATTCCGCGCCGCGCTCAGCCTCGTTCCGGGCGCGGAAGGAAGCCGGAAGCCACCGGCGCGGCGGGCGCTGTGTTACGGCGGTCCGGCCGTTCGGCGCGCGACTGCCACAGCGCTGCATCCTGCTGCCGGTCGCGGGCGCGCAGCCTGTGCTTGCGCTGGCCGCGCCAGGCCACCAGCCCGCCGACCAGCGCGCCGAGCACGAAGAGGAGGAATGCGATCTGATAAAGCGCGAGGTCGAGTCTCAGAACCGGGTCCGAAGTGTCGAAGGGGTTCAGGCGGACGGTGACGACCTGGTCGTTCGCAACCGCAAGCAGCACGACGGCGATCAGCACCGGGAGCAGGATCGCCCACTTCAGGATTGTGCCGAGCGTGCGGAGCAAATTCAGCCCTCGACGTTCAGGCGTTCGCGCATGTCCTTGCCCGTCTTGAAGAAGGGCACGTATTTCTCCGAAACCACGACCTGCTCGCCGGTGCGCGGGTTTCGCCCCATGCGCGCAGGCCGGTTTTTCACCGAGAACGCGCCGAAGCCGCGCAGTTCGACTCTGTCGCCGCGCGATAGAGCCGCGACGATCTCCTCGAGAATGGCGTTGACGATGTGCTCCACATCGCGCTGGTACAAATGCGGATTGCGCTGAGCGATCCGCTCGATGAGCTCCGATTTGATCACCGCTGGCCCCCCTGGCGATCAGGTACCCTATCCCCTATCGCGGACCCTGCCAAACGGACAATAGACCGTCAACAACAAGCCGTTGCGGGAGAATCGGCGCTGCAGCCGGGTCGAGCCCGAGGAGGCGCGCAAACGCCGCCACGGCATCGGATGAAAAGAGCGACAGGTACGATTGGTCCTTCTCCCATGCGCGCTCCGGCAGGTCCTCCGGAACGCCCTTGTCGGAGGCGAGCCAGGCGCGCGCCTCCTCGGCACCGCCGACGGCATCGATCAGCGCCCGTGCAAGCGCCTGACGCCCGGTGAAAATGCTGCCATCGGCAAGCCGGCGAGCGGTCGCCTGAGGAAGTTTTCGCCGCTCGGCGACGAGCCCGACGAACCAGTCGTAGGTGTCGTCAACAACCGCCTTGACCATCGCCTCGGCCGCCGGATCGGGTTCGCTGAAGATCGAGGGTTCACCCTTGAGCGGTGCGCTCTTTATCTCTTCATATTCGGCGCCAACCTTTTGAAGCAGCTGCTCGAAATGCGCATACTGGAAGATGACGCCGATCGAGCCGGTTATGGCGGTTTCGCGGGCGACGACGCGGTCGGCGGCGATCGCGGCCATGTAGGCGGCGGAGGCGCCGATGCCATCGATGACCGCAACCACGGGTTTTGCCTCGGAGGCGGCCCTAATGGCGCGGTAAAGCGCTTCGCCTCCGCTCGCCGCCCCCCCGCCCGAATCGACGCGAAGCAGGATCGCCTTGACCGAATCGTCCTTCGCCGCCTTGTCGATCAGCTCGACCGCGCCGGGCCGCGTCGCGATGAAGCCGTCGATCTTGATCTCGGCGACATGGCCCCTCCCCTCGAGCCCCTCCAGGTCCCACACGGAGGCGGCGGCTACAGCGATCGCCGCGACGAGGATGACGATTGCCGTGACGCGCCAGAAGCTTGCCCTCCTTCGCAGGCGCCGCCGCTCCAGGATCGCTTCGGTATCCATGGCATGATCTCCAATTTGCGCCCGGGACTAGCAGGGGCGAGTCGCACGCGGCAAGCGGCACTATCCACCGAACCGATAGGCGCGTTCTGGCCCGCAGTCCGCCGGCTCTGCTAGCCTCACACCCATGAACAAGAGCGAGCCGCCCGACCGCGCTCCGCGCGACGACGAAACGCCGGGCCGCGTCACGCCCATGATGGAGCAATATATCGAGATTAGGGCGGCGAACCCCGATTGCCTGCTCTTCTACCGCATGGGGGATTTTTACGAGCTGTTTTTCGAGGATGCGGCAGTGGCGGCGCGCGCGCTCGGGATCGCGCTGACCAAGCGCGGCAAGCACCTGGGCGAGGAGATCCCCATGTGCGGGGTCCCGGTGCACGCGGCGGACGACTATCTGCAGAAGCTGATCGCGCAGGGCTACCGCGTCGCCGTCTGCGAGCAGACGGAGGACCCGAAGGAGGCGCGCCGGCGCGGGTCGAAATCGGTCGTGCGACGCGAGGTTATCCGCCTGGTCACCCCCGGCACCATCACCGAGGACAGGCTCCTAGACTCCAACCGCAACAACTACTTGGCGGCGGCTACGCGGATCGCCGGGAGCGACGGCGCCGACCGCCACGCGCTCGCCTGGGCGGATATTTCGACGGGCGAATTCCGCATCTCCGAGTGCGGGCCGGGCGGCCTTCCGGCCCTCCTGTCGCGGGTCGAGCCAAGCGAGGTGCTCGTTCCCGAGCGTCTCGTGACAGAAAGCGAAATCCCAAGCACCGTCAAGATGATAGGCGCGGCGCTGACGCCGCTCCCCGCCGCGTTCTTCGACGCCGGCGGAGCGGAGGCCCGGCTTGCCGAGCTGTTCGGCGTCAAAACGATGGAATCGTTCGGGAATTTCTCCCGCGCCGAGCTGTCCGCTGGAGCGGCGCTCCTCGCCTATATCGACAAGACGCAAATCTCGAAGCGCCCGCCGATCGAGCCGCCGCGGCGGCTAAGCGACGGAGATTCCATGCGAATCGACGCCGCGACGCGGGCGAACCTCGAGCTCTTCCGCTCTGTCTCGGGCGGGCGCGCCGGGACGCTATTGGCGGCAGTCGACCGGACGCGGACGGCAGCCGGCTCGCGCCTCCTCGCAGAGCGGCTGGCGACCCCGCTGACCGGCCCTACAGAGATCACGGAACGGCTTGATCTCGTTGAGTTTTTCGCCGATCGCCCGGAACTTAGGAAGGCGATCCGCGCGGCGCTTTCCGAGGTTCCGGACATGCTCCGGGCGCTGTCGCGGCTCGGCCTCGACCGCGGCGGCCCGCGCGACCTCGACATGATCCGGGCCGGCGTCGAGGGGTCGCGGACTATTTACCACAAGTTGCAGTCTGAGGATTGTGGCGAAAACAGTGACTCAGCGCGCACGGCGCTCCGACATGGTGCACGCCTGGCCGAAGTGCCCTCTCACCTGGCGGAGACGCTTGCAGCCGCACTTTCCGACAGTCTGCCGCACCTGAAACGCGACGGCGGGTTCGTGCGCGCCGGCTACGCGGCGGCGCTCGACGAGGCGCGCGCGCTCCGCGACGAAAGCCGCCGGGTGATCGCCGGACTGCAGGCGCGCTACGCGAACGAGACCGGCATCCGCGCGCTCAAGATCAAGCACAACAACGTGCTCGGCTATTTCGTCGAGGTGACCGCGGCACAGGCCGCAGCGCTCAATGCGAACGGCGGCGCGGGGCGGTTCTTTCATCGGCAGACCATGGCGAACGCCATGCGGTTCTCCACTGCCGAGCTTTCCGAGCTCGAGCAGAAGATCGCGAGCGCCGCCGACCGCGCGCTCTCGATCGAGCTTCAAGTGTTCGACGACCTCGCTGCCAAGGTGGCCGTGGAGGAAGGAACGATACGGGCGGCCGCGCAGGCGCTCGCCGAACTCGACGTTGGGGCGGCATTGGCCGAGCTGGCGGCGAGCGAGAACTACGTGAGGCCGAAGGTGGACCGCAGCCTCGCGTTCAGGATCGAGGGCGGGCGGCATCCGGTCGTGGAGCAGGCGCTCAGGGCCGAGGGGAAGAGCTTTGTCGGAAACGACTGCGATTTAGGGCCACCCTCCCCCTTGCGGGGAGGGGTTGGGGG
>JBOHKB010000135.1:0-4154 GCA_050728815.1 Propylenella sp. | reverse complement strand
ACCGCAGAGGTGGCGTCGCTGCCGATCTCGATCTCGTGTTCAAGGTCGGCGGCGGCTTCTGCCCGGCGAGCGATCAGCTCCTCGCGGCGAGCTTTTTGCTCGGCTTCCTCGCGGTCGATTTCCCGTGCCGCGACCTTCAGCCGCTCAAGCTGCGCCGTCGCATTGGCGGCGCGGCGGCGGAGCTCGGGCAGGGCCTCCGCGGCCGCCGCCTCGCTTTCCGCTGCCTCCTGCTGCACGGCCGTCGCGGCGGCAAACGCCGCCTTCGCCTTCTCAAGCTCCGCAACTGCCTCGGCGAGCCGCGCTTCGGCCGCGGCCCAGTGGATGACGTAGAGGACCGCCTCGGATTTCCGGATCTCCGACGATATCTTGCGATAGCGCACGGCCTGCCGCGCCTGCCGGCGCAGCTCCTCGAGCCTGCCGGAAATCTCGCTCATCACATCGTCGAGGCGCGCAAGATTCTGCTCCGCGGCCCGGAGCTTCAGCTCCGCCTCGTGGCGGCGGGCGTGCAGCCCGGAAATGCCGGCGGCGTCTTCCAGGATGCTGCGGCGCTTCTCGGGCTTCGCCGCGATCAGCTCGGCAACCTGGCCCTGGCGGACGAGCGCGGTCGAGTGCGCCCCGGTCGCGGCGTCGGCGAAGACGATCTGCACGTCGCGGGCGCGCACCTCGCGGCCGTTGAGGCGGTAGGTGGAGCCGGCCTCGCGCTCGATGTGGCGGGTAATCTCAAGGGTCTCAGGCCCCTTGCCCCGCCCCTCGTCGCGCACCGCGAGAAGCGTCACCTCGGCCATATTGCGCGCCGGTCGGTTGCCGGAACCGGAGAAGATCACGTCCTCCATCCCGCCGCCGCGCATCGCCTTGTAGGAGCTTTCGCCCATGACGAAGCGGAGAGCCTCGACGAGATTCGACTTGCCGCAGCCGTTCGGGCCGACGATGCCGGTCAGGCCCGACTGGATCGGGATATCGGTGGCTTCTACGAAGGACTTGAAGCCGAGCAGGCGGAGGCGCGTGACCTTCATCGGCGCGCCTCGCCCGCCGAACGCCGCAGTCCGGGACCGCCGAGCAGGCGGTCCGCACTCTCAAGGAGACTCAGCAAGGGCAACGCACCTGGAGCTTTCCGCCGTCTATAGAGAAGGCTCACGCTGTCCGCACGCCAAATAGCGCGGCCAGGCGCCTCCGATCCGCCAGGCTGTGGATAGTGCCTGATTCGCGGCAGCGCCGCGCGTCTATTGCTGCGCGGCGAGCAGCGGCTCGATGATCCGGTCCCACTCCTCCATGGGGAGCGCGCCGACTTCCTTCTGGCCGTTGATGAAGAATGTCGGCGTGCCGGTCACGCCGAAGGACGCCGCGCGCCGCATTCCGGCGTCGAAGGCCTCGAGCAGCGCCTTGTTCTCAAGGCATGCCTTGAAGCTCGCTTCGGTGAAGCCGAACGCCTTCGCCTGCTCGAAGATCGCCTGCCTCAGGTCCTTTTCCTTCAGCCACTGGTCCTGCGCTTTGAAATACGCCTCGACGACCTCGAAGTAGCGGTCGGCGGGGGCGCAGCGGGCGACGGCGGAGACGGCAACGTCGGCGCCGTTTCTGAGGAACTCACGGAAGATCAAGCGAACCTTGCCGCTGTCGATGTACTTCAGCTTGAAGGCGTCAAGAACCTTGTTGTGGAACTCGCCGCAGTGCGGGCAGGTGAACGAGGCGTACTCAACCACCGTCACGGGCGCATCGGAGGGGCCGAGTACCTTCTCGCCGAGCTGGCCGGGGGCGTGCAATTCGTCGAGGTTGACGCCCTGCGCAAGGCCCGCGGCCGGAGAAAGCGCGAGCGCCGAGGCCGCCAAGGCCGTCAGGACTGCGCGGCGGTCGATTGTGAACATTGTCGCTATCCTTTCCGGATGAGTTTTAGGGCGCAGGCGGCTGAACCGGGCCTGAATGCTGACTTCGCCGTAAATAGGGCATGGAACTGAGGCCAGGAAGTGCGGACGCCGCCTGGTCGTTGCGCGGAGCGCGTCACGATTTTGCGAGAACCGCGCGGGCGAGCGCGGACAGCGACTCCCTGAGCGGTGCGTCGAAACTCTCCAGGTGCTCCCGCATCGCCGCCGGGATTTCCGCCGGCGGGCGGGGTTCCGGCTCGGTTTTCGCCGCGGGGCCGACCCGCTGCTGCACGATCCTGACCGCGCCGACCGCGGCATAGCCGAAATAGGCGTTCAAGCGTTCGCGCACACGGTCGGCCTCGTGCTGGAACTGCAGCGCGAGCGAGGGATCACAGTGGACGACAAGCGTCGCGGCCGTGCCGTCGCGGGTCCACCGGATGCGCTCCGGCGCGGTGCGTCCGGCGTAGGCCGCGCCCACGATGTCCGGCCACCACGAAATCAGCTCGGCGCGCGCGAGCCCGCGCTTCCGGACCAACGGGTCGATCGAGCCGCCGATCAGTTCAGCGAGCGGCTTCGCGCGCGGCTTCGACGGATGCGACACTGTCGACGACTCTCTTTCCAGCTCTTGCCAGCGGCGCCGCACTCATCACAGTGACGCCATGTCTCGCACGCTAGCGAAGCCCGCCGCGCCGGCAAAGCGCAATCGCCGAGCGGCCGTTGTCACTGGGCCGGAAGCGACGCTTTCAGCCGCGCTTATCCACTGGTACGAGCGGCACCACCGGCGGCTCCCCTGGCGCGTCGGCCCGAAGGAGCGGCGTCTCGGCGCGCGGCCCGACCCCTATCGCGTCTGGCTGTCGGAAGTGATGTTGCAGCAAACGACGGTGGCGGCGGTCGCGCCTTATTTTCAACGATTCACGGAGCGCTGGCCGAGCATCGCGGCGCTCGCGGCAGCGGACGAGCGGGAGGTCATGGCCGCGTGGGCCGGCCTCGGCTACTACGCCCGCGCCCGCAACCTGATCGCCTGCGCACGCGCGGTCGCCGCGCGCCAGGGCGGGCGCTTCCCGGGGAATGCAGAAGAACTCGCGCAGCTTCCCGGCATCGGCCACTACACAGCAGCGGCGATTGCGGCAATCGCATTCGACCGGCCGGAAGCGGCGGTGGACGGCAATGTCGAGCGCGTCATCGCACGCCTCCTCGCGATCGACACGCCGCCGCCTGGGCTGAAGGAGATCGTACGTTCAAAACTTCAGCCGCTGGCGCCGCGCGAACGCGCGGGCGAGTTCGCCGAGGCGCTGATGGACCTCGGCGCAACGATCTGCAGGCCAAGGAAGCCGGCCTGCGCGCTCTGCCCATGGTCCGAGCCATGCGTTGCACGGCGCGAGGGACGCCAGTCAGAGCTGCCGGCGAAAGCCGCGAGGAAGGAGCGCCCGCAGCGCTTCGGAGTTGCCTATGTGGCGCGGCGCGCCGACGGCGCGATCCTGCTCCGCCGCCGTCCGCCGCACGGGCTGCTCGGCGGCATGAGCGAAGTGCCGGGGACGGAATGGCGCGCGGCGCGCAAACCGGGAGCAAGTCCGCCCCTCGCAGCCGACTGGGCGCCCGTGGCGACGCCGGTTGCACACGTCTTCACGCACTTTGCGCTGAGCCTTTCGGTCGAGCGGGCGGAGGTCGCGGCCGACATGCCTGCCCCCAGAGGCCATTGGTGGGCGGCCGCCGCCACGGTCGCGGAGGAGGCGTTGCCCAGCGTTATGAAAAAGGTCATCGAAGCGGCCTATCCCGGCGCGACGAGGAGGCAGCGCGAGACAGCATGACGGAAATCCGCCACATCGTCTTCGACGTGGGCAAGGTGCTGGTCCACTACGACCCGCACCTCGCCTATATCGACCTGATCCCCGACCGAGACGAGCGCACGCTCTTCCTACGCGATATCTGCTCGCAAGATTGGAACGTCGAGCAGGACCGCGGCCGGAGCTGGGAGGAAGCGGAGGCGGAAGCGATCGCGCGGCACCCCGGCAAGGCCGAACTGATACGCGCTTTCCGCCAGAACTGGCGTCTGATGCTGTCGCATGCCTACGACGAGACGGTCGCGATCCTGAGAGCGTTGATCAAGCGCGGCTACGACGTGACGCTGCTCACGAACTTCGCGTCAGACACGTTCCGCGAGGCGCAGGTGATCTATCCCTTCCTCGCCGAGGGCCGCGGCGTGACCGTGTCCGGCGACGTGGGGCTGCTGAAGCCCGAACCGGAAATCTACGCGCACCACGCCAAGGCCTTTGCGCTCGACCCGGCGGCGACGCTGTT
>JBOHKB010000134.1:0-6462 GCA_050728815.1 Propylenella sp. | reverse complement strand
CGCCGGCGCTGTGACGGTCGCCTCGCCGCAGGACGCCGTCCTCGTCAATGCGAGCCACCTGACGGCGATCATGGTGCGCGAATGTGACGGCCCCGCCGCGCTTGCTGACCTCCTCGCCGACCCGCGTCCGACGTCGGTCGTCGTCGGGCCGGGGAACGGCGTCGGGCCGGAAACTCGCGCGAGCGTCGGGGCAGCGCTTGCGAGCGAGGCGGCGGTCGTGCTCGACGCCGATGCATTGACCAGTTGGGCTGATAGGCCGGATGAGCTTTTTTCGCGCATCAGTGGCCGGTTGCGGCCGGTCGTGCTGACGCCACATGAAGGCGAGTTCGCCCGCCTCTTCTCGGTCGATGGGTCGCGCCTCGACCGCGCCCGCGCCGCGGCTTCCGCAAGCGGCGCGGTCGTCGTGCTGAAGGGCAACGATACGGTCATAGCCGCGCCCGACGGCCGCGCCGCGATCAACTCAAACGCACCCGCCGAGCTCGCCACCGCCGGCAGCGGCGACGTGCTCGCAGGCATCATCGCCGGGCTTCTGGCGCAAGGGCTGCCGGGCTTCGAGGCCGCTGCGGCGGGCGTCTGGATGCACGGAGCGGCAGGCGCCGCGGTGGGCCGGGGCCTCATTGCCGAGGACCTGCCAAGCGCACTCCGCGTCGTCCTCCGCGACCTCTACGGCGAGGCAGGGTAGCGCTCCCTTGCAGCTCCTCGGCTCGCGACGCATCTAAGCGCAGGCTTGCAGGCAGGCGGCCAACCCTTGCCCCTCTAAGCGGCTTGCTTTAGGAGCGCGTGTCCGGCGCGGGCGCTCTTTTCCACGCAGGTCTGTGCGGGCGTGGTGGAATTGGTAGACACGCAGGATTTAGGTTCCTGTGGGCGTAGCCCGTGGGGGTTCAAGTCCCTCCGCCCGCACCAGCACGGGACGATCAAGATTGCGGTCGGGCCGACGCCGGCGGCGCGAAACATGAGCTTTTCGGGAAGTGTGGCAGCATGCAGGTGAACGAGACCCTTTCGGAGGGGCTGAAACGCGCGTTGACGGTGACGATTCCGGCGTCGGAACTCGATGCCCGGCTCAACAACCGGCTGAGCGAGCTCAAGGGACAGGTCCGCATCAAGGGCTTCCGTCCCGGCAAGGTGCCGGTGAACCACCTCCGCCGCGTCTACGGCAAGGCCGCGATGGCGGAGATCGTCGAGCGGATGGTGGGCGAAACCACGCGGCAGGCGCTCTCCGACCGCGGCGAGCGCGCAGCCACGCAGCCGAAAGTGGCGATGACGGAGGACGAGGCGGAGGCGATCGAGGTGCTGGAGGGCCGCGCCGACCTGACCTTCACGCTCGAATACGAGGTGCTGCCGGACTACGAGTTGGGCGAGTTCCGGGGGCTGAAGATCGAACGGCCGACGGTGGAGGTCTCCGACGAAGAGGTGGAGCAGCGCCTGAGGCAGGTAGCCGAGAGCGCGCGCTCCTACCAGCCGGTCGAGCGCGCCGCGGAAGCCGGCGACCGCGTCACCTTCGACTATGTCGGCAAGACCGGTGGCGAAGCGTTTGAAAGCAATACGACCGCGATCATCCTCGGCTCCGGGCAGTTCGTGCCGGGGTTCGAGGACCAGCTCGCGGGGGCGAAGACCGGCGAGAAGAAGGTCATCGAGATTACCTTCCCGGAAGATTACCCGGCGAAACATCTCGCCGCGAAGCCTGCGACCTTCGACGTGACGGTGAAGGAGATCGCAGAGCCGGGGGAGATCGCCCTCGACGACGAGCTTGCGAAGCGGCTCGGCCTGGAATCGATCGACAAGCTGCGCGAGACGGTGCGGCAGCAGGCGGAGAGCGAGTACAAGCACACCGTCCGCCAATACGTGAAACGGCAGATGCTCGACCAGCTCGACGAGATGCACTCCTTTGCGCTGCCGGAAAACCTCGTCGGGCAGGAGTTCGAGAACATCTGGAAGCAGGTGATGCACGACGTTGAGCATCATGGGAAAACGTTTGAGTCGGAGGGCACGACGGAAGAGCAGGCGCGCGCGGATTACCGCAAGATCGCGGAGCGGCGGGTGCGCCTTGGCCTCGTCCTCGCCAAGATCGGCGAGATGGCGGAGGTCACGGTAACCGACGAGGAGCTGCAGGGCGCGCTTTTCGCCCAGGCGCGGCGCTTCCGCGGCCAGGAACGCAAGGTCTTCGACTTCTACAAGAACAATCCCGACGCGCTGCAGGCGCTCCGCGCGCCGATTTTCGAGGAGAAGGTGGTGGATTACGTCCTGGAACTGGCCGACGTGACCGAGAAGCCGGTGTCCAAGGAGGAAATGCTCGCCCTCGACATCGATGAGGACGAAGGCGAGCACGAGCGCGAGCACGATCACGACCACGACCACCCCGATCACTAGGTGCGGCGCTTCCGGCCGACGCGCCCGCGCCGCGGCGGCCTTGCGCGGGGGCTTAAGCCCCGGGCGATTTGCCGAGCCTTGGGGGAACGCTATAAGCGCTTATCTGACAAGGGATTCGGCCCGCCCCCAGGCGGCCCCGCCACCGAGTGACAGGACATGAAGGACCCCCTGGACAGCTATAATAACGTGCTCGTGCCGATGGTCGTGGAGCAGACCAATCGCGGCGAGCGCGCCTACGACATCTATTCCCGCCTGCTGAAGGAGCGCATCATCTTCATCACCGGGCCGATGGAAGACCACATGGCGGCGCTCGTCTGCGCGCAGCTCCTGTTCCTGGAGGCCGACAACCCGAAGAAGGAAATCAACATGTACATTAATTCCCCGGGCGGCGTGGTGACCTCGGGGATGGCGGTTTACGACACCATGCAGTTCGTGAAACCGCCGGTTTCCACCCTGTGCATCGGCCAGGCGGCGTCCATGGGCTCAATGCTTCTCTGCGCCGGCGAAAAAGGCATGCGTTTCGCCACCCCCAATGCCCGGATCATGGTGCATCAGCCCTCCGGCGGCTTCCAGGGCCAGGCCTCCGACATTGAGCGACATGCCGAGGACATCATCAAAATGAAGCGGCGGCTCAATGAGATATACGTGAAGCACACGGGCCAGACCTACGAGGCGATCGAAACCACGCTCGATCGTGACTATTTCATGAGCGCCGAGCAGGCCCGCGAATTCGGCCTGATCGACGATGTCATCACCACGCGGGCCGCGCTGGAGCAGGCGAGCGGCGACCGGAGCGACCGGCGTGACTGAAACTCCACAATCCCAATCCGATCATTAAGTTAATCTTGAAATGTTGCGCGCAAGAATGGTTCGATGTGCGAGCGTAAGCCGGGTAGCGCGATGGCACGCATTGTGCACCTGCGTGCTGAGCGAGGTTTGATATGAGCAAGATCAGCGGGTCGGGGGGCGGCAGCGAGGGCAAGAACACCCTCTACTGCTCCTTCTGCGGCAAAAGCCAGCACGAGGTTCGCAAGCTCATCGCCGGCCCGACGGTCTTCATCTGCGACGAATGCGTCGAGCTGTGCATGGACATCATCCGCGAGGAGAACAAGTCCTCGCTCGTGAAGTCCGGCGACGGCGTGCCGACGCCGCTCGAAATCTACGAGGTGCTGAACGATTACGTGATCGGCCAGGAGCACGCCAAGAAGGTGCTCTCGGTCGCAGTCCACAATCACTACAAGCGCCTCAATCACGCCGCCCGCAACAACGACGTCGAGCTGTCGAAGTCGAACATTCTGCTGATCGGCCCGACCGGCTGCGGCAAGACGCTGCTCGCGCAGACTCTCGCGCGCATACTCGACGTGCCCTTCACCATGGCGGACGCCACCACGCTCACCGAGGCGGGCTATGTCGGCGAAGACGTCGAGAACATCATCCTGAAGCTGCTGCAGTCTGCCGACTACAACGTCGAGCGCGCACAGCGCGGCATCGTCTACATCGACGAGGTCGACAAGATTTCGCGCAAGTCCGACAACCCCTCGATCACCCGCGACGTGTCGGGCGAGGGCGTGCAGCAGGCGCTGCTGAAGATCATGGAAGGGACGATCGCGTCCGTGCCGCCGCAGGGCGGACGCAAGCATCCGCAGCAGGAATTCTTGCAGGTCGATACGACCAACATCCTCTTCATCTGTGGCGGCGCGTTTGCCGGCCTCGAAAGGATCATCTCCGACCGCGGGCGAAAGACCTCGATCGGGTTCGGAGCGAAGGTGTCCTCGCCTGAAGACCGCAGGACCGGCGAGCTGTTCCGGCAGTGCGAGCCGGAGGACCTTTTGAAGTTCGGCCTGATTCCGGAATTCGTCGGGCGCCTGCCGGTGGTGGCGACGCTCGAGGACCTCGACGAGCCGGCGCTCGTGCAGATCCTGACGGAGCCGAAGAACGCGCTCGTCAAGCAGTACCAGCGCCTGTTCGAAATGGAGAACGTGGAGCTGAACTTCCACACGGATGCGCTGACCTCGATCGCGAAGCGGGCGATCGAGCGCAAGACCGGCGCGCGCGGGCTGCGCTCCATCATGGAAGCGATCCTCCTGGAGACGATGTTCGACCTGCCCGGCCTCGACGGCGTCGAGGAGGTCGTCATCTCCAGCGACGTGGTCATGGGCAATTCGCGTCCGCTCTACATTTACGGCGAGCGGGCGATCGAGGAGCACCACAATGCCGGGCGTTCCGCCTGATGCGGCGAACGCTGAATTTCCGCCGACCCGGCGAGCGGCCGGCGGCCTTGAATCCCTGCGTCTGCGTTTCCACCTAATCGCCAGCCTGTCTGGCGCGCGTAACGACCGACCGCCTCCCTCCCACCGCTCGTTCGAAGCGGTTTGTTGGCAGCGCGCCTTCATCTAAACTGGGATTCGCTCGCCTCGGCGCCGTGCGGCTCGGGTGAACGAGATTCGAAGGAAAAGCGATGACCGAAAATCCCCGCCTGATCGGCGTCCCGTCGGGAGAGAGCAGCTTTCCGGTGCTGCCGCTGCGCGACATCGTGGTCTTTCCGCACATGATCGTGCCGCTCTTCGTCGGCCGCGAGAAATCCATCAACGCTCTCGAAGAGGTGATGCGCGCCGACAAGCAGATCCTGCTCGCGACCCAGAAGGACGCCGGCGACGACGATCCGTCGCCCGAGGCGATCTTCGAGATCGGCACGCTCGCGACCGTCTTGCAGCTCCTGAAGCTGCCCGACGGCACCGTGAAGGTGCTGGTGGAGGGGCGCGACCGTGCGCAGATCCTGCGCTACACCGAGCGCGGCAATTTCTTCGAGGCGGAGGCCCGCATCCTCACCGAGACGGTCGGCGAGGAGGTCGAGGTTGAGGCGCTCTCTCGCTCCGTCGTCTCCGAATTCGAGAACTACGTAAAGCTCAACAAGAAGGTGAGCCCCGAGGTGATCTCGGCGGTCGCCAACATCGAGGATTATTCGAAGCTCGCCGACACCGTCGCGCATCACCTCGCGGTGCGCATTCCCGACAAGCAGGAGATCCTCGGCCTCACCTCCGTCGCGGAGCGGCTGGAGAAGGTGCTCGGCATGATGGAGAGCGAAATCTCCGTCCTGCAAGTGGAGCGGCGCATCCGCTCACGCGTCAAGCGCCAGATGGAGAAGACGCAGCGCGAGTACTATTTGAACGAGCAGATGAAGGCGATCCAGAAGGAGCTCGGCGACGGCGAGGACGGCCGCGACGAGCTGCGCGAGCTGGAGGAGCGGATCACCAAGACGCGGCTCTCAAAGGAGGCGCGCGAGAAGGCCGAGCTGGAGATGAAGAAGCTCCGGCAGATGAGCCCGATGTCAGCGGAAGCGACCGTCGTGCGCAACTATCTCGACTGGCTGCTCGGCATTCCCTGGAAGAAGCGCTCGCGCGTCAGGAACGACCTCGCCTTCGCCGAAGAGGTGCTGAACGCCGATCATTACGGCCTCGAGAAGGTGAAGGAGCGCATCGTCGAGTACCTCGCGGTGCAGAGCCGCGCCAACAAGCTGAAGGGCCCGATCCTCTGCCTGGTCGGGCCTCCGGGTGTCGGCAAGACCTCGCTCGGCAAGTCGATCGCTAAGGCGACCGGCCGCGAGTTCGTGCGCATGTCGCTCGGCGGCGTGCGCGACGAGGCTGAGATTCGCGGCCACCGGCGCACCTATATCGGCTCGATGCCGGGCAAGGTGATCCAATCGATGCGCAAGGCGAAGAAGTCCAACCCGCTCTTCCTGCTCGACGAAGTCGACAAGATGGGAATGGACTTCCGCGGCGATCCGTCGTCGGCGCTGCTCGAAGTCCTCGACCCGGAGCAGAACTCGACGTTCATGGACCACTATCTGGAGGTCGAGTACGACCTCTCCGACGTGATGTTCGTGACCACCGCGAATACGCTGAACATCCCGCCGCCGCTGATGGACCGGATGGAGATCATCCGCATCGCCGGCTACACCGAAGATGAGAAGGTGGAGATCGCGCGACGGCACCTTCTGCCGAAGATCGAGCAGAACCACGGCGTCAAGAAGGGCGAGTTCGAGATCGACGACGCGACCATGCGGATCCTGATCCGCCGCTACACGCGGGAAGCGGG
>JBOHKB010000133.1:0-7332 GCA_050728815.1 Propylenella sp. | reverse complement strand
CCCCACACACCGCGTGGGAGCTGAGCCAAGGCGGAAAAAAGGCTCTCTTTAGGGCATTCGGGATCGACTACGCAGTCGAGTCGCAATTGCAGAACCGGGGTGGGGAAGCCTGGTTGTCACTCAAGTTACTGGAGCCGGTTTCACGCGAGATATTGTGGACTGAACAATATTCCCTGAACAGGGACCAAATCGCCCACGACTATCGTGAAGTGTCTGTGCGGATTCTCTCGTCGCTCATCGAGAGGGTCGAGAGAGCGGAGCTTGCCCGCTACGACAAGGAGCAGAATCCGACCGCCTATCACCTCTACCTAGCCGGCCAAAGACACTTGAGGACGCTGGACTTGCCGCATGTGCGGAGGGCACGCCGCGCGTTCAAAATGGCGCTTAGTTTCTGTCCTGATTTCGTCCCGACCCTTAGCGGGCTTGCGAGCACGCTTCGTGTGGAATGGCTGCTCCTTGCACGCGGCGATCCCGATCTGCTTTTTGAAGCCGAAAGGGTGGCCAACCGCTCGCTTGAGATCGACCCGGACGATGCACGCGGCCATCGCGAGCTCGGGGTGTGCAACCTCTATTCCGGTCGCTTTGAGGAAAGCCTCGACGCCTTTCGGCGAGCCGAGGCACGCAACCCGCAATTCGCAGATCTCTTGGTGGACTTCGCAGATGCATTAACGCACGCATGCGAGCCACGCATGGGCCTGGAGAAGATCACCGAGGCCATCAAGCTGAATCCGCTGTGCCCCGACTACTATTGGTGGATCGCCGGTGGATCGAACTACCATCTGCACCAGTACAACGAGGCGATCGGCTGCATCACTCGCATGCGCGATCAAACGCCTGCGTACCGACTCTTGGCTGCCTCGCACGCGCGACTCGGTCAGCGCGAGGAAGCAGCCGAGTACGTTCGTAGGGTGATGGAAGTCCATCCCGACTTCAGCGTCTCCAATTGGCTTTCGATTCTTCCAATCAGGGACCGGCATTACGAGCGAGACTACGAGGAGGGTCTGCGCGAAGCGGGATTCGACTGATGCCGACCGAGCAAAGGAGGAGCTCTTCCCAAGCCCGCTGAACCTCGGCGGACACAGACTACGGCTCCGAGCGGCGTCAGGAGTCGAATTGAACAGGATTTAGGCGGTGCGGCCGCGCCCACGCGTCAAGGCCGCACCCCGCCCCCGAAGCAAGCACGGTGTTTGCACTCCAGGTCCGATGGGTCTGCGCGTGTAGGCGGCGTATTGCGCGAATTTGGAAGCTCAACCGAGGGAGAAAGCCATGAAGAATATCGTGATCTTCCGCTTATCTGACGACGGCTCGACCTGGCTCGCCGACCTTGATGCGGGGACCGTCGAGCGTGTGGACACGTTCGAAGACGACGTGGACTCCGCCGAGATGGATTTCGCGCTCGCCACGAAGGAGCGTTCCGGCGCAGCGTCGCATGCGTACTTCCCGAGCCGCGGCGTAGACTTCGCGCAGACGGCCCAGGCGCGTTCCAACACCGCGTCGCACGCCTATTTCCCGAGCCGTGGCGTCGACTTCGCACAGGCGGCCGAAGCCCGCTCCGACTCTGCGTCGCATGCGTACTTCCCGAGCCGCGGGGTCGATTTCGCACAGGAGGTCGAGACCCGCTCAGACGCTGCGTCACACTACTACTATCCGAGCAAGGGCGTGGAATTCGCCGCGGCGGCGAAGAAGCGTCCGGACGCAGCGGCGCACTACATGTTCCCGAGCCGCTAGGCGACGGCATGCATGTTGCGCGGCTTCCGGATTGTTTGCGTGCGGAAATCGCGCTTCTTCGAGAACGCGGTTCGGCTGGGTCGCATTCCGACCGGCTGAACCGCGCTCAGGAGACGGTCGACCGCATGCGGTCGATGTTCGGCCGCTTCGGCATCACGCGGCTCGCCGACGTGACGGGGCTCGATCGGATCGGCATCCCGGTGTGGATGGCGGTCCGGCCGAACTCCAAGACTCTCGCCGTCAGCCAGGGAAAGGGCCTCGATCAGCCCGCGGCGCAGGCCTCCGCCGTCATGGAGGCAGCCGAACTGGCGACGGCGGAGCTGTTCCCTGTCCCCATCCGCCCCTCCTCGGTCGAGGCGCTGAAATCCGAGGGCGCGCGCGCCCTCCCATTCAACAACCTGCTCCGCCGCGGCGAGCGCCCGGTCACCGAATCGGAAGCCATGCCCTGGGTCGAGGGCTTCGATCTTCTCCGCCACGCGCCCGCCTGGATACCCGCCGACCTGATCACGCTCGATCCGGCCGGCAAGGGCGAGAAGCCGAGCCGCTACTGGCAGACGAGCGATGGGCTCGCCTCCGGGAACGTGTTGCTTGAAGCCGTCGTACACGGACTCCTCGAGCGCATCGAGCGCGACGCGACGACCCTCTGGAACCTCCGCTCCGACGCCGACGTGCTCCAGCGCTGCGTCGATCCAGCCTCGCTCGAGGACGAGGCGGTCCTCGATCTCGCCGAGCGCATCGACGAAGCCGGCTTCCAGCTCCGCCTCTTCGACATCACCAGCGACATCGGCGTCCCCGTCTATTTCTCGACGATTGCGCCGATTCCGACCGGCCGCGAGGACCTTTGGAAGCATTTCGACCTGTCGAGCGGCATGGGCGCGCACCCCTCGCCGGCGCGCGCCGCCATCCGCGCCATCACCGAGGCGGCGCAAAGCCGCGTCACCAGCATCACCGGCGCGCGCGACGATTTCGACCCGTATCTCTACGGGCACCAACTGAAGGCGGACCTGACGGCGTATCTCAGGGCCGAGCCGCGCGGGCGCCCTCTCACCGACCTTGCCGATGTCCCAAGCCCGGCCAACAATCTCGCATTCATCCTGCAGCGGCTGACCGACGCGGGCGTCGGTTCGGCGATTGTGGTGCCGCTTGCCGGCATGGGCGAGCCGGGCTTCGCGGTGGCGCGCGCGCTCATTCCCGAGCTTGAGTACCCGCCCGGAGATCGCCGGCAGCGCTTCGGCAAGCGGGCCCTGAAGTTCATGATGGGAGCGCAGGCGCAATGAAGGTGCTCTTCGCCGGCCCGAGCCTTCACGGCACCGGTTGGGCTGCCGCGCACGCCGATGGCCCGGGCGCGCTGCAGAGCCGCGGCCCCGCCGGCCAGGGCGATATCGCCCGCGCGGCGCTGGAGGGCGCGACCGCTATCGGTCTGATCGACGGCCGCTACGAGGACGTGGCCGCCGTCTGGCACAAGGAGATCCTCTTCGCGCTCAAGCAGGGCGTGCAGGTGTTCGGCGCGGCGAGCATGGGCGCGCTCCGCGCCGCCGAATGCGCCGCGTTCGGCATGATCGGCCTCGGCAAGGTTTTCGAGCGCTACCGGTCGGGCGAGCTTGTCGACGACGCCGCCGTGGCCCAGCTGCACGCGCCGCCGGAGCTTGACCATGCGCCGCTCACCGAAGCGCTCGTCAACGTCGAAGCCACGATCCAGCATTTCTTCCAGCTCGGCGCGATCGGCGAGGAGGAGGCGGAGCGGCTCGACCGGAGTGCCCGCGCACTCTTCTTCAAGGAGCGGACCTATCCGCGCATTCTCGCCCATGCCGGGCTCGGCGAGGGGCAACGCGGCGAGGAGCTGAAGCAGCTCGTCAAGACCAGCCGCGTCGACGTGAAGCGCGAGGATGCGCTCCTGCTCCTTGCCCACATGCGGCAGCTCGAACCCGCCCGGCGCCCGCCGCCAGAATGGCGGGTCGAACCCACCGCGACCTGGCGGCTGACGCTGAAGCGCGCGCACGAATTCATCGCCGCGGCGGCCCCGGCTGAGGAAGACAAGGAGCGCATCGCAAAACGCGCTTGAGCGCGCTCTATCCCGCGCGCTCGAAGGCCATCGCGACACCCTGCCCCACCCCGACGCACATCGTGGCCAGCGCGTAGCGTCCGCCGCGGCGGTGAAGCTCGCGCACCGCGGCCCCGGCAATGCGCGCGCCCGACATGCCAAGCGGATGCCCCAGCGCAATCGCGCCGCCGTTCGGGTTCACGTGCTCGGCGTCGTCGGGAATGCCAAGCTGCCTGAGGCAGGCAAGCGCCTGGCTGGCAAAGGCCTCATTCAGCTCAATTACGTCGAAATCAGAGACCTTTAGCCCATGCCGCTCGCAGAGTTTCGTCACGGCGGGCACGGGCCCGATCCCCATGATGCGCGGCGGCACGCCGGCCGACGCTATGCCAAGCACGCGCGCGAGCGGGGTCAGCCGATGCCGCTCCGCAGCCTCCGCCGACGCCACGATCATCGCCGCCGCGCCGTCGTTCACGCCCGACGCGTTGCCGGCGGTCACCGTGCCGCCGGCGCGGACGATCGGCTTGAGTTTCGCCAAGGCTTCCGCCGTCGTGTCCGGGCGCGGATGCTCGTCTTTCGCGACGGTCACCGGCCCGGCCTTGCCGCCGGGCGCTTGGACCGCCACCATCGTCTCAGAAAACCGCCCTTCGCGCACGGCTTTCGCCGTCCGCTCCTGCGACCGCAGCGCAAAAGCATCCTGGTCGGCGCGGCTCACCTGGAATTCCTCGGCCACGTTCTCGCCGGTCTCCGGCATGGAGTCGACGCCATACTGCTCCTTCATCAGCGGGTTCACAAAGCGCCAACCGATTGTGGAGTCATGGATTTCGGCGCTCCGCTGAAAGGCCTGCTCGGCTTTCCCCATGACGAGGGGCGCGCGCGACATCGATTCCACCCCGCCGGCAATGGCAAGGTCGATGTCGCCGGCGCGGATGGCGCGGGCCGCCGCGCCCACCGCGTCGAGGCCGGAAGCGCAGAGCCGGTTGATGGTGTTGCCCGGCGTCGTTTCGGGGAGGCCGGCGAGAAGCAGCGCCATACGCGCGACGTTGCGGTTATCCTCGCCCGCCTGGTTGGCGCAGCCCAGGCAAACCTCATGGACCACGTTTCTGATGTCCGGGTGGCGGGCGACCAGCGCGCGGATCGGGATGGCGGCGAGGTCGTCCGTCCGCACGCGCGAGAGCGCGCCGGCATAGCGTCCGATCGGCGTGCGGACGGGATCGCAGATGAAAACTTCGGTCATCCCAGCCTTTTAGTGCGGCTCGGCGGCCAGCGAAACACCTGACAATCGGGCTGGGATCCGATGCCGATGTTCGACCTGAGACAGTCCTGATAGCGCCTGGAGGCTACTCAGTTTTCGGCCAAATTCCTCGATTTCGAGCAATACCGAACACGTGGCTGCTCCAGGCGAGAAGTGGCCTCGAATCGATGAAAATCGGCCATCCTCGCGCAGCGGCGAGCTTTTGCTCGGCGCGCCCCCCTCCCGAAATCCGTCGACCGCACCGCGGCCTCCTGATTTCGACCTCCCCTCATCCGGCTTCGCCAAGGCTACGCCGGACAAGACGGGGAGAGGGCTTGCCGCGGCGGCGGAAGCGGCCTCAGGCCGGCACGGGCGCCGGCTCGCGCTCGCCTTTCGGGAACGGCCGAAAAGTCATCGCGATCAGGAAGGCGCCGATCCCCATCGCCCACGAGCCGACATAGAGCCACGCGTAGGTGCCAAAAGTGTCGTAGACGAAGCCGCCGGCGAGCGGTCCCGTCGCCATGCCGAGGCTCCCCGCCATCGCGGTGCCGCCGATGACCGTTCCCATGAAGCGGAGCGGAAAATTCTCGCGCGCGATGACCGCGTAGAGCGGCATGACGCCGGCGTAGATGAAGCCGACGATCACGGCCACGGCATAGAACCCGCTCAGCTCGCTCACGAAGAAATAGCCGAGCACGCCGAACGCCTGCAGGAGCAACCCGACGACGAGCACGTTCTTGGCGCCGAACCGGTCTCCGGCAACCCCGAAGCCGATGCGCCCGGCCATGCCCGCGATGCCTTCCGCACTGTAGATCGAGACGGCGAGCACGATCGGGATGCCGCAGGTCACGGCATAGCTCACGGTATGGATGATCGGGCCCGAGTGCGTCGCGCAGCAGAAGAAGCTCGTCAGGCAGAGGATGATGAACGGGGGCGACTTGAGCACCTGCCCGAGCGACATGCCCGATTGCGGCTCGTCCATTGATGGAGCGTTGGCGCTTCCGCTTTCAAGCGCCGGCGGACGGCGCACCAGAAACGCGGTCGGGATCATTACGGCCGCGGCGATCACCGCGATGATCAGCATCGACGTTCGCCAGTCGTAGCTGGAGACGAGCCACGCCGCCAACGGCGCCATCGTCACCGGCGCCATGCCCATGCCGGCCGATACGAGCGACACCGCGAGGCTGCGATGGGTGTCGAACCAGCCGGTCACGGTAGCCATCATCGGCGCGAAGATCGCGGCGGCCGCTCCGCCGATCAGGAGCCCGAACACGACCTGAAAGGCGAGCAGCGATGGCGCGCGGCTCGCGAGCGCCAGGCTCGCAGCCAGCATCGTCGAGCCGATCAGCACGACGAAACGCGGGCCGAATCGGTCCGACAAATTGCCCCAGGCCATGCTTCCGACCGCCATGGCGAGAAAGCCGATCGTCATGGCGCTCGACACGCCGGTGACAGACCAGCCGGTGCTGCGTGAGATCGGCAGGAGGAAGACCGGCAGGGAGAACATGGCGCCGATCGCGACGCAGCCCAGAAGGCCGCCGGCCGCAACAATCACCCAGCGATAGTGGGGGTGGGACATGGGCATGGATTAGCTCCGGGAGGAGACGGGGTCACGGGACATAGACGAATGGGGTGGGCGGGATTCGACAAAGGGGGCTGTTTGATCCTTCACAAGTGGCCGCCTCCTCACCCGCGCGGGCTGGCGCGTCAGTACGGACCCGCGTCCCAAGAGTGAATTGTTTGGTGACACAAAGCAGGGTTGAATCTAAGAGTGTTCGGCGGGGCGGGGGATTATGAAGACACCGATCAGGTGGGCCGGAAGCAAGAAGGCGCTGCTTCCCATTCTTCGGACGCTCTGGCCGGGGCCAGAGGCGCGTTATGTCGAGCCATTTTGCGGCTCGGCCCGTCTCTACTTCGATCTAGCGCCACCACAGGCAGTGTTGGGCGACATTAATGAAGAGCTGATTTCAGCGTACCGGGAGCTAAGGTCAGACTTCCCCCGAGTGGTTGAGGGCCTGCGACGGTTCCGGCCGGGCAAGCGCTCCTATTACCGCCTGCGGGAAATGGACCCTAAGAAAATGGCCCGCTCCGAGCGAGCCGCCCGCTTTCTGTTCCTAAACCGGTTCTGCTTCAATGGGATTTACCGGACCAACGAAGCCGGCAAGTTCAATGTGCCCTATGGGGACCCGAAGCATGCGCTGTCGTTCAATTTTGATCTGTTGGGCGAAGCAGCCGGCCTTCTGCGCTCCGCGACACTGATAAACGATGACTTCGAAGCGGTGTTGGAAGAAGCCGACGCGGGCGACTTTGTCTACCTGGACCCACCCTATGC
>JBOHKB010000132.1:0-21579 GCA_050728815.1 Propylenella sp. | reverse complement strand
CTACAAGCTGTTCGGTCCGCTCGACCAGCCGGAGCTGGTCGTGAACCCGATCTCGGCGATCGCGCCAGGCATCTTCCGCAAGATATTCGAGTATCGCTGAGCTTCAGGCGGGCACGACGAGGACGTGCTTCTTGCGTCTGAGGCGATATGCAATCAGCCTTTTGGCCTTACCAGGACGATCTTCCGCTTTCCCAGCTGGACCTTGTATGCCCCAAGTTCTTTGTCGACGTGGTCCCACGGGACGATTGCACGCGGATCACGGACGATCTGATCATTGATCCTAACGGCGCCCTCAGCAATCTTTTGTCGAGCTTCGGTATTTGACCTAACAAGACCGGACGCGACGAGGATCGCGGTATTTGATCGTCCATATTGCCATTCATCACCGGCCCCGCGATCGATCTCTTTCGTCGGCAGGGTTTGTCCAGTGCCGCCTTCCTCAAAGGTCTTCCGAGAAGTCTCCGAAGCTTCGTCGGCCGCCGTTTTGCCGTGCAGGAGGGTCGTCGCCTGGCTTGCGAGAACCTTCTTGGCCTCGTTGATTTCGGCACCCTCAAGCCGCTCAAGCCGGGCGACCTCGTCGAGCGGCAGCTCGGTGAAGAGGCGCAGGAAGCGCCCAACGTCGTCGTCTTCGGCATTGCGCCAGAATTGCCAGTATTCGTAGGGCGAGAGGAAGTCGGCGTTCAGCCACACGGCGCCTTGCGCAGTCTTGCCCATCTTGGCTCCCGAAGAAGTGGCAAGCAGCGGGCATGTCACGGCATAGAGCTGCTCGGTCCCCATGCGGCGGCCGAGGTCGATGCCGTTGACGATATTCCCCCATTGATCGGAGCCGCCCATCTGCAGCACACAGCCGTAGCGCTTATTGAGCTCCACGAAGTCGTAGGCCTGGAGGATCATATAGTTGAACTCCAGGAACGACAGCTCGTGTTCCCGCTCCAGCCTGAGCTTGACGGAATCGAAGCTGAGCATGCGGTTGACGGAGAAGTGCCGCCCCACGTCGCGCAGGAAGTCGACATAGTTGAGCGGCGCGAGCCACTCCGCGTTGTCCGGCATCAACGCAGCGCTCGGCCCGTCGAAGTCGATGAAGCGGGCGAACACCGCCTTAAGGCTCTGCTTGTTCGCCTCGATGTCGTCTACGCTCAGGATGCGGCGCGTCTCGTCCTTCCCCGATGGGTCGCCGACCCGCGTCGTGCCGCCGCCCATCAGAGCGATCGGCACGTTGCCGGTCTTCTGCAGCCAGCGCAGCATCATGATCGAGAGCAAATTGCCGACATGCAGCGATGGAGCGGTGCAGTCGTAACCGACGTAAGCGGTGACGGAGCCGCGCACGAAGCGGGCGTCGAGGCCCTCCGGGTCGGAGCATTGGTTGAGGTATCCACGCTCGCTCAGCGTGCGCAGGAAGCCGGAACGGAAATTCGTCATGCTTGCGGTTTGATCAGTGCGCTGCCAGTTTCCGGCGCTCTTACCATGTGAATCGGCGGGCGACACGGGGTTTCGGCGGTGGCGGAAATTCGCACGGCCATCGGCTTGATGAGCGGCACATCGCTCGACGGCGTCGACGTGGCGCTCATAAGGACCGATGGGGAGCGGATCGCCGAACTCGGCCCGGCGCGGACATATTCCTACAGCGAAGCGGACCGCCTCGTCCTTCGGCAGGCGACGAAGGATGCGCTCACTCTGAAGGACCGAGTCGCCCGGCCGGGAGTGCTCGGGGATGCCGAGGCGCTGGTGACAAGGCGCCACGCCGAGGCGGTGGAAGCGTTCATCGCCGCCGAAGGCGTCGCCGCGGCAGACATCGACCTCGTTGGCTTCCACGGCCAGACCGTCTTTCACGATCCGGCGCGGCGCCTCACCGTCCAGATCGGCGACGGCCAGGCGCTCGCCGACCGGCTGTCGGTGCCGGTCGCGTGGGATATGCGCGCGGACGACGTAGCGGCGGGCGGGCAGGGCGCTCCGCTTGCGCCGATCTTTCACCGCGCGCTTGCCGACCGCGCCGGCCTTCAAGGGCCGGTCGTGTTCCTCAACCTCGGGGGTGTCGCGAACGTCACCTACGTCGGCGCGGATGGCGAACTCCTCGCCTTCGATACTGGTCCAGGCAACGGGCTGCTGGACGACTGGATGCTTGCGCGGACCGGCCGGCCGTTCGACGCCGACGGCCGCCTGGCCGCCGCCGGCAAAGCCTCGCAACCAGTCCTGGATGGGCTGCTTGCCCACCGATATTTCGACCTGCCGCCGCCGAAGTCGCTGGACCGGAATGCGTTCTCCACGGCGGCGCTCGCAGGACTCTCCGACGCCGATGGAGCTGCAACGCTGCTAAGGTTCTCGGCGCATGCGGTGAAAGCGGCCACGGCGCATCTTCCCGCGCCGCCGCGCGCCTGGTTCGCGTCCGGAGGCGGGCGGCGCAACCCCGCGATGATGCACGCCCTGGCAGAGGTGCTCGCTGGTGCGCCTCTCCACCAACTCGAGGCGCTTGGCTTCGATGGAGACGCCACGGAAGCGCAGGCTTTCGCCTTCCTTGGCGTCCGCGCCGCCGACCGCAAGCCGCTCACTTTTCCGATGACGACCGGGGTTCCGGCGCCGATGACCGGCGGTCGTTTAAGCATTCCTAAAAATTCAGGTTAACCTGAGATCAAGCTTTCCGGTCGATGCTGCGTCTCAGCGTTGCGTAGGTTCGGGACGTCGAGGAATGCGCCGCAAATTCGCCAAGCCGATCCAGCAAGACGAGTCCGGCCGCGACTCGCGTCTGAAGCTCATCCTGCTGGCTGTGGCGCTCGTCCTGGTCGCCGGGTACGCAGCGTCGGTCACGCGTATGGGCGACCTCGTCGCCGACCAGATCAGCGAAATTCTCAACGGTGGGATTCCCACGACTGCAATCGCCGGAGTTGCAGGCGCCGCGATAGTCATCGCCTTGGCGATTTTCTTTGGTCGCCGTCTGCGGGGCAGGGTGCGGGGCAAGCCGGCCGAGGCGGCCGACGCCATAGTCGGCCTGGCCGGCCGCCGCGAGTTCCTTAAAACGCTGACGGAGCACATCGACGCCCATGCCAAGTCCGGACGGCAGGTCGCCATCCATGTGATCGACATCGACCGCTTCAGCGCGGTCAACGATTTCCTCGGCGAAGCCGAAGGCGACGCATTCCTGCGCATGGTGGCCGAGCGCCTGCTGGTCCTCGTCAACCATCACGATCGGCTCGCGCGGATCGGCGACGATGAATTCGTCGTCGTGCAGCCCGAGGCAGGCGGCGCGCGTCACGCCGAGATTTACGCCCGCCGCATACAGGAGACCGTGAAGGACGCCTGCGCGCAGATTCCGCGCCACGCGCGGCCGGGCGCGAGCATCGGCATCGCCGTCTACCCTGAGCACGGGGCCGACGCCGCGAAGCTGATGCACAGCGCCTCACTTGCCCTGCATGCCGCGAAGAAGGCCGGCGGCGAGTGCTTCCTCGTCTATTCGCGCGAGATGGACATGGCGGTCGAGGCGCGGCTCGAGATGGAGAAGGCCATCAGCGACGGCCTCCACCAGGGCTGGTTCGAGCTGCACTTCCAGCCTCAATACGACCTGCTCTCGCGAAGGCTGACCGGCTTCGAGGCGCTGGTGCGGATGAACCATCCGCAGCTCGGCGTGCTTCCGCCCGCGGCCTTCCTGCCCGCCGCGGAGGAGAGCGGCCTCATCCAGCCGCTCGGCGACTGGATCATACGCGAGGCGCTGGCGACGGCAGGCGAATGGCCGGCGCATCTCGTTCTCTCACTCAACATCGCGCTCGCGCAATTCCGCCACGGCGACATCGCCGGCTCGATCATCAGCATGCTGTCCAAGTCCAGCGTCGACGGCGCCCGGCTCCGGGTGGAGATTTCGGAGGCGGTGCTTTCCGAGAAATCCAACATGATTGCCGAGCAGTTGCAGCGGCTGAAGAGCCGCGGCGTGACCATCGTGCTCGACGATTTCGGCATCGAGACATCACGGCTGAAGGCGCTGTCGCGGCTGGCCTGTGACGCGGTCAAGCTCGATCGGACGCTGATCGAGCAGGTCGGCGAGGAGCCGGAAGCGGAGAACCTGGTGCGCAGCCTGATCGGCGCCGCGCGCTCCTTCGACCTCGACGTCCAGGCGGAGGGCATCGAGCGGGCGGAGCAGGCGCATTTCCTGATGTCGAACGACTGCCAGAACGTGCAGGGCTTCCTGTTCGGGCGGCCGGCGCACGCGCGGGACATCGCCGCGATCATCGCGAAGGACATGCGCAAGGCGGCGGACGGCGAGAGACAGTCCCCCGCCCCTTCGCGTTCTGCGGCCTGAGTGCCGCTATTCCGCCTCGACAGCCTCGAGCCGCATGTCGAGGTAGTTCGCGCAGGTCTCGATCAGCTCGTCGACCGCGCCTTCGAAGAAGTGGTTGGCGTCCGCGATCAGCGAGTGGTCGATCGTGATGCCCTTTTGCGTCTTCAGCTTGTCGACGAGGCCCTGCACCGATTCCGGCGAGGTGACCTTGTCCAGCTCGCCATTGATGATCAGGCCCGAAGACGGGCAGGGCGCCAGGAACGAGAAATCGTAGAGGTTCGGCTGCGGCGCGATCGAGATGAAGCCCTCCACCTCCGGGCGCCGCATCAGGAGTTGCATGCCGATCCAGGCACCGAAGGAGAAGCCGGCGATCCACACGCCGCGCGAATCCGGGTGGAGTGTCTGGATCCAATCGAGCGCCGCCGCCGCATCGGCAAGTTCCCCGACGCCGTGGTCGAAGTATCCCTGGCTCCTCCCAACACCCCGGAAATTGAAGCGGAGGCACGTGAAATCGCGCTCCTGGAACATGTAGAACATCTTGTAGACGATCTGATTGTTCATCGTGCCGCCGAAGCGCGGATGCGGGTGCAGCACGAGCCCGATCGGCGCGGTCTTTCTCTGTGAGGGCTGGTAGCGACCCTCGAGGCGTCCGTCGGGTCCCGTGAAAATCACTTCCGGCATGCAAAACCCCACATCGCGCCTGTCGGCAGCGCGCCTTCCTTGACACGCAAGCCCGGCATTTCTAGAAACTAGTTTGGAACAATTCAAAACTAGCGCGGCCGGCCCAGTTGGGCAGGGCGCGTATGTAAACACCAAAGGGCGCTCTGGTTTCAACAATTACGTCCGGGGGATGGCGCTGATGCTGCAGCGCATCTATTTCGACGCAAATGCCGGGGCGCCGCTCTTGCCGGCGGCGCGCGACGCCGCCGTTGCGGCGCTGCAGACGATGGCCAACGCCTCCTCGGTACACGCCGAGGGCCGACACGCGCGCGCGTTGGTGGAGACGGCGCGCGCCGAAGTAGCTGATGCGGTCAGCGCTAGGCCGGAGAACGTTGTCTTCACGAGTGGGGCGACGGAGGCCGCGGCCCTGGCGCTGACGCCCCGGATCATGGCGGGCAGCGAGCTTCGTTTCGCCGGGCGGCTCTATGTCGGGGCGACGGAGCATCCCTGCGTGCTTGCGGGCGGGCGTTTCCCCGCGTCCGATGTCGAAACCCTTGCGGTCGAGCGGTCGGGCGTCGTCGATCTCGCGGCGCTTGAAGGTGCGCTCGCCGCGCACGACGTGACCCGCGGCGTGCCTTACGTCGCGCTGATGCTTGCCAACAACGAGACCGGCGTGATCCACCCGGTCGCCGAGGCCGCGCGGATCGCGAAAGCCCATGGGGCCTACGTATTCTGCGATGCGGTGCAGGCGCTCGGGCGCATCCCGGTCGACATAAAGGCGCTCGGCGTCGATTTCCTGGCTCTCTCCGCGCACAAGATCGGCGGCCCGCAGGGCGCAGGAGCGCTGGTTTTAGCCGACGAAGCGGTCCGACCGGAGCCGCTTTTGACCGGTGGCGGGCAAGAGCGCCGCCGCCGCGCCGGCACCGAAAACGTGGCTGCGATTGCCGGTTTTGGCGTTGCGGCGACGCTCTCCCGGCACCATCTTTCGTATGCCGGCCGGATCGCGGCGTTGCGCGCAAATCTCGAGCGGGAACTCGTGGCCGTCTCGCCGGAAGCGCGGATCTTCGGGGACGGGACCGAGCGCCTGCCGAATACCACTTTGTTCGCCGCGCCGGGGCTGCCAGCGGAAACCGCGGTGATCGCCTTCGATCTGGAGGGGATTGCGGTTTCGGCCGGTTCGGCGTGCTCGTCGGGCAAGATGGCCCAGAGCCATGTGCTACAGGCGATGGGGGAAACCGCCGCGCGGAGTGGAATCCGCGTGAGCATGACGAATTCCGCCGACGAAGCGGAGGTTGATGCTTTCATTGCCGCATGGCGCGCCATCTGCGCCCGGATGCGCCGGATGAAGGCGGCTTAAGAGGAACGTTGAGGAGAGTCTGATGCCCGCTGTTCAAGAGACCATCGAACAGGTCAAGGCGATCGACGTCGATAAGTACAAGTACGGCTTCACCACCGAGATCGAGTCCGACCTCGCTCCGAAGGGGCTGAACGAGGATATCGTCCGGTTCATCTCGGCGAAGAAGAACGAGCCGGAATGGCTGACCGAGTGGCGGCTGAAGGCCTACCGCCGTTGGATCGGCATGAGCGAGCCGTCCTGGGCGCGCGTGAAATACCCGAAGATCGACTACCAGGACCTCCACTACTACGCCGCGCCGAAGCGGAAGGGTGGTCCGGCAAGCCTCGACGAGGTCGATCCGGCGATTCTCGCGACCTACGAGAAGCTCGGTATTCCGCTGAGGGAGCGGGAGATTCTCGCCGGCGTGCACAAGCCCGTTGATGGCAACGGCGACGGCGAAGACGCCGTCAGCCAGTTCCCCTCCGGCCGCGTGGCGGTCGACGCTGTGTTCGACTCCGTCTCGGTCGTCACGACCTTCAAGGAAGAGCTGAAGAAAGTCGGCGTCATCTTCATGGCGATCTCGGAGGCCGTGCAGAAGCACCCCGAGCTGGTGCGGAAGTACTTGGGCTCCGTGGTCCCGATCAGCGACAACTTCTTCGCAACGCTCAATTCCGCGGTTTTCACCGACGGCTCGTTCGTCTACGTGCCAAAGGGCGTCCGCTGCCCGATGGAGCTGTCGACCTATTTCCGCATCAACGAGAAGAAGACCGGCCAGTTCGAGCGCACGCTCATCATCGCCGACGAGGGTTCTTACGTCAGCTACCTCGAAGGCTGCACCGCTCCAATGCGCGACGAGAACCAGCTGCACGCGGCCGTGGTCGAGCTGATCGCGCTCGACGACGCCGAGATAAAGTACTCGACGGTGCAGAACTGGTATCCCGGCGACAAGGAAGGGAAGGGCGGCGTCTACAACTTCGTCACCAAGCGGGGCGACTGCCGCGGCAAGAACTCCAAGATCTCGTGGACGCAGGTCGAGACTGGATCGGCCATCACCTGGAAGTATCCGTCATGCCTCTTGCGCGGCGACGGCTCGCGCGGCGAGTTCTACTCGATCGCCATCTCCAACGGCTACCAGCAGGTCGATTCCGGCACCAAGATGATTCATCTCGGCAAGAACACGTCGAGCCGCATCATCTCGAAGGGCATCGCCGCCGGCCATTCCGACAACACCTATCGCGGGCTCGTTTCGGCGCACCGCAAGGCTACGGGCGCGCGCAACTTCACCAACTGCGACTCGCTCCTGATCGGCGATAAGTGCGGCGCGCATACGGTGCCCTACATCGAATCGAAGAACGCGAGCGCTGTCTTCGAGCACGAGGCGACGACCTCGAAGATTTCGGGCGACCAGCTCTTCTATTGCACGCAGCGCGGCATGAGCGAGGAGGAGGCGACCGCGCTCATCGTGAACGGCTTCGTGCGCGACGTGCTGCAGCAGCTCCCGATGGAGTTCATGGCGGAAACACAGAAGCTCATCGGCATCAGCCTCGAGGGGAGCGTTGGCTAGGCGACGCGATGGGCAAGTTCCTTGAAGGCTGGGAGCGCGCGCATGCGGCGGCCGAGGAGCGGGAGGCGGAGAAGCGCCGCCGCGCCGAGCGCACGGCGAACGCCCTCAAGGAACTCGCCGAGGCGCTTGCCGAGGACAAGGACGAGCTTGCCAAACGCGATCTCCATCTCCGCGTAGAGCACGGCGCCCTGGTGTTGAGAAGGGCGGTCGAGCCGATGGCCGGCATGACGTTCGATCCCGATACGGGACGCTTCAGGATCCACACTTACGCGGTGACCGAAGGCAACACGGAGATCGATGCTGAGAGTGTCGAGGAATGCGCCTTGAAGCTCGGCGAATACGTCAATTCGCTGAGAGTTTGAATCGTAGCGTTTCCCACTGGGCGGAGGAAGAGTTTGTGAGAATGCTTGAAATCAAAAACCTGCACGTCGAAGTCGACGGCAAGAAAATCCTGAACGGGATCGATCTCGCCATCAATCCGGGCGAGGTGCATGCGATCATGGGGCCGAACGGCTCGGGTAAGTCCACGCTCGCCTACGTGCTCTCCGGCAAGGACGAATACGAGGTCACGGGCGGCGAGGTGCTCTACAACGGCGAGAACCTGCTTGAGATGGAGCCTGACGAGCGGGCCGTCGCCGGGCTGTTCCTGGCGTTCCAGTACCCGGTCGAGATTCCCGGCGTCGGCACGATGACCTTCCTTCGCACCGCGTTGAACGCGCAACGCAAGGCGCGCGGCGAAGTGGAGCTGACGACGCCGGCATTCATGAAGCTGGTGCGCGAGACCTCGGCGAAGCTGCAGATCACGCAGGACATGCTGAAGCGGCCGTTGAACGTCGGCTTCTCCGGCGGCGAGAAGAAGCGCAACGAAATCTTCCAATTGGCGCTGCTTCAACCGAAACTCTGTGTCATGGACGAGACCGATTCCGGCCTCGATATCGACGCGCTCCGAACCGTCGCCGACGGAGTGAACGCGCTCCGCGCTCCCGATCGCTCGTTCCTCGTCATCACGCACTACCAGCGGCTTTTGAACTACATCGTGCCGGATTTCGTGCACGTGATGTCCAAGGGCCGCATCGTGCGGTCCGGCGACAAGGCGCTGGCGCTCGAATTGGAGGAGCGCGGCTACGCGGATTATGTGAGCGAGGCGGCTTGATGACCAATCAGCCGACCCGAATCCGGACGAAGGCCGAGGAGGCGCTGGCAAGCCATTTCGCCGCGCTTCCAGCCGACGATCCGATGCGCGACATCCGCGCCGATGCTTTCGGGGCCTTCATGGAGAAGGGCCTCCCGCACCGCCGCATCGAGGATTGGAAATACACCGATCTCCGCGGCCTGATGCGCGATGCGCCGGCCCCGGCGGAGCCCGCGAAGGCTCCTGACGCGCGCGCCGCGCTCGACAAGGCCGACGTCTTTGCGGCCATCGACCGGGCTCGGATCGTGTTCGTCAACGGTCACTTCATGCCTCCGCTATCGGATATGGCGGGACTTGAGGGCACCGTCGATTTCGCCTCGTTCGGCCGTTTCCTCGCCGACGGCGGCGCCATTCTCGACCGCATGCTCGATCCTGCCGAGGCGACCGTCTTCGCGCTGAACAGCGCCTTTGTGCGCGACGGTGCGGTCTTGCGGGTTCGCGATCAGGCCGTGCTCGCCCGGCCGCTCGAGATCGTCCACGTCTTCGCCGGAAATGAAGCAGGCCTGCAAACGCTTCTTCACCAGGTGTCGGTGGGCGCCGGCGCCAAGGCGACGATCCTCCTGACCTTCGCCGGCCCGGACGGAGTCCCCTATCACACCAATGTCGTCACTGAGCTGCAGGTGGGCGACGGAGCCGACCTTCGCCTCGTGACCGCGCAGGAGGAGGGCGACGAGGCGATCCACCTTTCGCTGCTCCTGCCGCGGCTTGGCGGCAAAGTCCGCTTCGAGCCCTTCGCCTTCAACATCGGCAGCCGCGTGACGCGGAACGAGATACGGATGGGCCTGGAAGGAGAGCACTCCGACGTATCGCTGCGCGGTGCGACGCTCGGCCGCCGCAAGCAGCACCTCGACACGACGCTGGTCGTCCATCATTCCGCGCCACATTGCGGCGGGCACGAATACTTCAAGTCGGCGATGGACGGGGAAGCGCAGGGCGTCTTCCAGGGCAAAATCGTCGTGCAGCGCGGCGCGCAGAAGACCGACTCAAAGATGATGAGCCGGGCGCTGCTCCTCTCCGACACCGCCGGCTTCTCAAACAAGCCGGAGCTTGAGATTTTCGCCGACGACGTGGTCTGCGGCCACGGGGCGACCTGCGGACGGATCGACGAGCAGATGCTCTTCTTCCTGCGCTCGCGCGGCATTCCGAAGGCGGAAGCCGAGCGCATGCTGGTGCTGGCGTTCCTGGCGGAGGCGATCGAGATGATCGGCGACGAGGCGATTGTTTCGGCGCTTGAGGCGCGCACGCGGCGCTGGCTTGGCCTGGAAGCGATGGCGGACTGATGGCTGAGAACGGCGGATACGACGTCGAGAATGTGCGGGCGGATTTTCCGATCCTGTCGCGGAAGGTCTACGGCAAGTCGCTCGTCTATCTCGACAATGCCGCCTCGGCGCAGAAGCCGCGCGCAGTGCTCGACCGCATCCAGCGCGCCTACAGCGAGGAATACGCCAACGTCCACCGTGGTCTACACTTCCTCTCCAACACCGCGACCGAGGCCTATGAGGATGCGCGCGGGGCCGTCCGCCACTTCCTGAACGCGCCCTCGGCCGAGGAGATCATCTTCACCCGCTCCTCCACCGAGGGCATCAACCTCGTCGCGCAGTCCTTCGGCGGCATGCGGATCGGCGAGGGCGACGAGATCGTCCTTTCCATCCTCGAGCATCATTCCAACGTCGTGCCATGGCATTTCCACCGCGAGCGACGCGGGGCGGTGATCAAATGGTCGCCGATCCACGACGACGGCAGCTTCGACCTCGAGGCGTTCGAGCAGCTTTTGACCGAGCGCACTAAGATGGTCGCAATTGTGCACATGTCGAACGTCACCGGCACGGTGGTTCCCATCAAGGAGGTCTGCCGCATCGCGCACGAGCGCGGCATCCCGGTGCTCGTCGACGGCAGCCAGTCGGCGGTGCATCTCCCCATTGACGTGCAGGAACTCGGCTGTGATTTTTTCGTCTTCACCGGCCACAAGACTTATGGTCCGTCGGGGATCGGCGCGGTCTGGGGAAAGCGCGAACACCTCGACGCGATGCCGCCCTACATGGGCGGCGGCGAGATGATCGAGAACGTGACCGAGGATTGGGTCACCTACGGCGTGCCGCCGCACAAGTTCGAGGCGGGCACCCCGCCGATCGTGCAGGCGATCGGGCTTGCCGCGGCGCTTCGCTACATGGAGAGCCTGGGGCGCGATGCGATCCGTGCGCACGAGGCGGAGATCGGGCGCTACGCACAGGAGCAGCTCTCGGCGCTGAACTATCTCCGTATCTTCGGCCATGCGCCAGGGAAGGGGGCGATCGTCGCTTTCGAGATGCAGGGCGCCCACGCCCATGACGTCTCCACCATCATCGACCGCGAGGGGGTCGCCGTCCGCGCGGGCACGCACTGCGCCCAGCCGCTGCTCGCGCGCTACGGCGTTACCTCGACCTGCCGCGCTTCATTCGGCCTCTACAACACCCGCGCCGAGGTCGACGCCCTTGCGGCGGCGCTGACGAAGGCCCATTCTTTCTTTGCTTGAACGGGTGATCCCATGAGCGACCCAGCCCAGAGCCTGCAAACAGAAGCTGCCACGGACGCGGCGTCCGAAGACGCGCAGCCGAACCGGCCGACTTTCGCGGGGTCCGCCATCCCGCCGGAGGAGTTGGAGCAGCTCAGCTCCGGCATCGTGGCGGCGCTGAAGACCGTCTACGACCCCGAAATTCCGGCCGACATCTACGAGCTTGGTCTGATCTACAAGGTCGACATCGACGACAGCCGGCATGTGGACGTGGAAATGACGCTAACCGCGCCCGGCTGCCCCGTCGCGGGTGAAATGCCGACCTGGGTGGAAGACGCGGTCGCCGCCGTTCCAGGCGTGTCCGGGGCCAAGGCCAACCTGGTCTTCAACCCGCCCTGGTCGCCGGAGCGCATGTCCGACGAGGCCAAGGTCGCGCTCGGCTGGTGGTGAGCGGCTGGAATCTTAAGCGAAAAGGCCTTATTTGACAGCCATGCCTCGTTTCCAGGTCGTCTCCATCACGGACCGCGCCGCTCAGCGCGTGCGCGAGATCGTCGCCAGCGCCAACGGTCCCGCCGAGGGCATCCGCATCGGCATCAAGAAGGGCGGCTGCGCTGGCATGGAATACACCGTCGATCTGGTGCGCGAGCCGAAAGCCGCCGACGACGTGGTCGATGTCGGCGGCGCCAAGGTTTTTGTGAATCCGGAGGCGACGCTTTTCCTGCTCGGCACCGAGATGGATTTCGAGGTGACCAAGCTCCGCACCGGCTTCGTCTTCCGCAACCCGAACCAGACGTCCGCCTGCGGCTGCGGCGAATCGGTCGAGCTTAAGGCGGCGGACGCGGGGGAACTCGCCGACGTGCGCGGCTGAGCGCCGATTACGGCTGGGTTCACGACGTTTTCTCGGCATTCGGGCCGGTGTCGGTGCGCCGCATGTTCGGCGGCGCCGGACTCTATCGCGACGGACTGATGTTCGCGCTGGTCAGCGACAACGAGATCTATCTGAAGGCCGACTCCGAGACTGTGGAGCGCTTCCGCGCCGCCGGCTGCCGGCCCTTCGTCTATTCCCGCGACGGCAAGTCGGCCAGCATGTCCTATTGGAGCGTGCCCGACGGCGCGCTCGACGATCCCGACGCGCTGAAGGAATGGGCGGCGCTCGCCCTGGAATCAGCGGCGCGGAGCGGCAAGGGCAAGAAGCGCTGAGCGGCGGCCGCCCGGCCTGGAGCGAAGCGGGCCGGCGGAATCCATGTTGCGAGGATGGAGTTTTCCGCGCCCCCGCTTTCCGCTAACGCCACCTTTCAGCCGGACAGGTGGCGAATCGCCCTGCCGGCGCGAGGGGATAGTCCGATGCGCAGAAGTCTGGCCGTGGTGCTCGCCGCCGGCGAGGGGAAGCGGATGAAGTCGCGCCTGCCGAAGGTGCTCCATCCGATCGGCGGCCTGCCGATGCTCTTCCATGTGCTGAACGCGCTCGCTCCGGCGGTGGAGAAGATCGCTGTCGTCGCTGCGCCGGCCTCGAAGGAGGAGGTCGCACGCGCTGTCGAAAAGAAATACCCCACTGCGCAGGTGCTGGTGCAGCGCGAGCAGCGCGGGACCGCCCATGCAGCGCTGATTGCGCGCGACCTGATTCCCGCCGCAGACGACGTGGTCGTGGTGTTCGGCGACACCCCCTTCGTGTCGCCGAAGTCCATCGAACTGATGCGGAGCAAGCTGGCGGAGGGGGCGAGCGTGGCGGTCGGCGGAATGCTGCCCGAGAATCCGACCGGCTACGGCCGCCTGATCATGCAGGGCCAGCAGCTCGCCGCCATCCGCGAGGAGCGCGATGCGAGCGATGCGGAGCGCGCGATCGATTTCTGCAACGGCGGGATCATGGCGCTTGCCGGAGCGACCGCGCTCGACATCCTCGACGAGATCGAGGACGACAACGACCAGAACGAATATTACCTGACCGACGCGGTAGAGATCGCCCACTGGCGCGGGCTGAAGGTGGCGGCGATCGAGATCGCCGCGGACGAGGCGCTCGGCATCAACGACCGCGTGCAGCTTGCGGAAGCGGAGCGCCTGTTCCAGGCGAAGCGGCGTGCCGAGTTCATGGCCGCGGGCGTCATGCTGGTCGCGCCCGAGACCGTGTTTTTCGCGCACGACACCACGCTCAGCCGCGACGTGGTGGTGGAGCCGAACGTCGTGTTCGGGCCGGGAGTCACGGTGGCCGAGGGTGTAACGATCCGCGCTTTCAGCTACATCGAGGGCGCCTACATCGCGGCGGGCGCGATCGTCGGGCCCTTCGCGCGCCTCAGGCCCGGCGCCTCGATCGGCGAGGGCGCCCACATCGGCAACTTCGTCGAGATCAAGCAGGCGGACGTGGGGGAGGGGGCGAAGATCAACCACCTCGCCTATGTCGGCGACGCCACCGTCGGAGCGAAATCGAACATCGGCGCCGGCGCCATCACCTGCAACTACGACGGATTTGCCAAGCATCGCACCGACATCGGGGAGGGCGCCTTCATTGGCACCAACTCCTCGCTGGTCGCGCCCGTGAAGATCGGCGACCGCGCCTATGTCGCTTCCGGCAGCGTCATCACTGAGGAGGTGCCGGCGGACGCGCTTGCCTTCGGCCGCTCCCGTCAGGTCAACAAGCCGGACCGAGCCGCGGAGCTTCGGAAGAAGAAAGGTGCGCCTTAGGGTTTCTCGCGCATTTTAGTCATATTCTGAGATTGCTTTTGATTTCCGCCGCTTGCAGCGCTTCAATAAAAGCGGCGGCGGAGTTTCTTGCGTTGAGGTCGCGCAATGTGTGGGATCGTTGGCATCCTGGGGCGGGGCGCGGTGGCGCCGCTCATCGTGGACGCTCTGAAGCGGCTCGAATATCGCGGCTACGATTCGGCCGGCATAGCCACGCTTGAGCACGGAGAGCTCGCCCGCCGGCGTGCGAGCGGCAAGCTCGTCAATTTGGAGCAGCGGCTTGCGGCCGCGCCGCTTTCCGGCACGGCCGGCATCGGCCATACACGCTGGGCGACGCACGGCGCGCCGACGGAGTCGAACGCGCACCCGCACGCCACCGACCGCGTGGCGATCGTCCACAACGGCATCATCGAGAATTTCCAGGCGCTCCGGCGGGAGATAAAGACGGCCGGGCGGCAGCTTGCCAGCGAAACCGACACCGAGATCGTCGCGCACCTCATCACCATGGGGCTCGACCGCGGCCTGAGGCCGACGGAGGCCGTCGCCGACACGCTCGGCCGGCTGGAAGGGGCGTTCGCGCTCGCCGTGCTCTTCGCCGGCGAGAACGACCTCCTCGTCGCCGCGCGGCGCGGCAGTCCGCTCGCCATCGGCCACGGCAAGGACGAGATGTTCATCGGCTCCGATGCGATCGCTCTCGCCCCGTTCACCGATTCAATCACTTATCTCGAGGACGGCGACTGGGCGGTCGTCACCCGCCATTCGGTCCAGATCTTCAACGACCAGGGCAAGGCGGTTGAGCGGCCGATCGTACACGCCGTGGCCTCAAGCCTGACGGTGGACAAGGGAAACCACCGGCACTTCATGCTGAAGGAGATCTACGAGCAGCCGGAGGTGATCTCACACACGCTCGCGCACTACATCGATTTCGCGACCGGTCTGACCGCTTTGCCGAAGGATGCGCCGGTCGACTTCCACGGGCTGAGCCGCCTCGCAATGTCCGCTTGCGGCACGGCAAGCTATGCGGGGCACATCGGCAAATACTGGTTCGAGAAGCTCGCGCGGCTGCCGGTCGAGATCGATATCGCGTCAGAGTTCCGCTACCGCGAGACGCCACTCGAGCGCGACGGGCTCGCTCTTTTCATCTCGCAGTCGGGCGAGACGGCCGATACCCTCGCCGCGCTCCGCTATTGCGCTAGCCAGGGGCAGAAGATCGGGGCGGTCGTCAACGTCCCGACCTCCTCGATCGCGCGCGAGGCCGACTACGTGCTTCCGACGCTTGCGGGCCCGGAGATAGGCGTCGCCTCCACCAAGGCTTTCACCTGCCAGCTTACCGTTCTCTTCGCGCTCGCCGTGACGGCGGCCAGCCAGCGCGGCGCGATCACCGCCGAGGAAGAGGAGCGCCTGGTCAAGGCCGCCGTCGAAGTGCCGCGCCACGCGGCCCACGCGCTGAAACTCGAGCCCGAGATCGAGGCGCTTGCCAAGGAACTCGCGAAGGCCTCGGGCGTGCTCTATCTCGGCCGCGGCACCTCCTATCCGTTGGCGCTTGAGGGGGCGCTGAAGCTCAAGGAAATTTCCTACATCCACGCCGAGGGGTATGCCGCCGGAGAGCTCAAACACGGCCCGATCGCGCTGATCGACGAGACGGTGCCGGTGATCGTCATCGCGCCCCACGACGCGCTTTTCGAGAAAACCGTATCGAACATGCAGGAAGTGGCGGCGCGCGGCGGGCGCATCATCCTTCTGACCGATAGCCGCGGCGCCGAAGAGGCCTCGCTTCAGACGATGGCGACGCTGGTTCTGCCCGATCTTGCGCCGGAGGTCGCGCCGATTGTCTATGCCCTCCCGGTGCAGCAGATCGCCTACCACACCGCCGTCGTCCGGGGCACTGACGTGGACCAGCCGCGGAACCTGGCGAAATCCGTCACGGTTGAATAGCCGGCCGGCAATCTTGCGGCGCAGCCCGATTCTGTCCAGATTACGGCGGGGGAACGCGCTTCGCGTGTAGACGGCCCGCCGGCGGCCACTTCGCCGGCCCGGAGCCAGGGCATGGACCTTGACGACCTTGTTCACCGAGCAGCCGCGCCGCCGGCCCGGCGGCGTTCGCGGCTGCGCGTGCGCCTCAGAAACTATTTCCTGACCGGCATCGTCGTCGCCGCGCCCGTCGGAATTACGATCTATATCACATGGACGTTCGTCCATTGGGTCGACAGCCGCGTAAAGCCGCTGATCCCCTCGGTCTACAATCCGGACAATTACCTGCCTTTCTCCGTGCCCGGCGTCGGGCTGCTCTTCGCGATCCTCATCCTCACGCTGCTCGGCTTCCTCACCGCAAACCTGGTCGGGCGCACGGTGGTCGGGTACGGCGAGAACCTGGTGGAGCGCACACCGCTCGTGCGCAACATCTACCGGGCGCTGAAGCAGCTCTTCCAGACTGTGTTGTCGCAGTCGAGCCGTTCGTTCCAGAAGGTCGTGCTGGTGGAATACCCGGTGAAGGGCGTGTGGCGCGTGGGCTTCGTCGCGACGCGCGCCAAGGGGGAGATCGCAGGCACGCTGTCGGACAAAGACCCGCTTGCGGTTTTCATCCCGAACACGCCGAACGTCACAGCGGGCTTCCTGGTGTTCGTGCCACGGCGCGACGCGATCCGGCTCGACATGTCGGTGGAGGAAGCCGCCAAGATGATCATCTCCGCCGGGCTCGTGGCACCCGAGCACGTCGCGAAGGAAGAGATCGCCGCGGCACGCCCGAAGGAAATTCCGGAAGCGGCCGAATAGGCGCTCTCTCCAAGTTGCCCTCCCGGAAAGCGCGGAACGCGCTTTGTCCGGGAGCCATGGACAGCTAATCCGAAGGCCATGCCGCGCCGGCATCTCGTTTCGCAATGCTTCGTTGTTCATGGGTTTCGGCCACGCGTCAACTTGGAATGACAAAGGAAGGGGCGGGCTTCACCCCGCCCGCATCAGCCGCACGGCATCGTCACGCCCGAAGAGATAGAGGAGCAGTCTCAGAGCCTCGGCGCGGGGCGAGGAAAAGTCCGGGTCGCGGGCGAGTGCGAGTTTTGCTTCGTCGCGCGCCACCTGAAGCAGCTCGGCGTGTACGTCCGGCAGCGCGATGCGGAAACCCGGCATCCCCGATTGTCGCGTGCCGAGAAGGTCGCCTTCGCCGCGAAGCCGGAGATCCTCCTCTGCGATACGGAAGCCATCCTCGGTCTCGCGCATGATCGCGAGCCGGGCGCGCGCTGTCTCGCCGAGCGGCGGACGGTAGAGAAGCAGGCACGCGGAACGCGCTTCGCCTCGCCCGACGCGTCCACGCAGTTGGTGAAGCTGCGCCAGCCCGAACCGCTCGGCGTGCTCGATCACCATGATCGTGGCGTCGGGCACATCGACGCCGACCTCCACCACCGTGGTCGAGACGAGGATAACGGTCTCGCCGGACCGGAAGCGCTCCATCTCGCGGTCCTTCTCGGCCGTCTTCATGCGGCCGTGGACGAGGCCGACGCGGCGGCCGAAGCGGGCGCTCAATGCCGCGTAGCGTTCCTCGGCGGGGGCAAGGTCGCTCTTCTCCGATTCCGCGACCAGCGGGCACACCCAGTAGGCCTTGCCGCCCGCATCGACCGCGCGGCCGATCCTCTCGACCACCTCGCCGAGCCGGTCGAGCGGCACGGCGCGCGTCTCGACCGGCTGCCGTCCCGCCGGCTTTTCGGTCAGCCGCGAGACCTCCATGTCGCCAAAATAGGAAAGCACCAGCGTTCGTGGGATCGGCGTCGCGGTCATCACCAGCATGTCGGGAGAATCGCCCTTGGCGGAGATGGCGAGGCGCTGATGCACGCCGAAGCGGTGCTGCTCGTCGACCACCGCCAGCCCAAGCCGACGGAAGGTCACGCCCGCCTGGAACAGCGCATGTGTGCCGACCACGATCTGGGCGGCGCCGTCCGCGATCCGCGCGAGCGCATCCGAGCGCTCGGAGGCGGGGTCGCGTCCCGTGAGGAGCACCGTTTCGATGCCGGCGGCGGCGGCGAGCGGCGCGATCGTCGCGTGGTGCTGGCGCGCCAGAAGCTCGGTCGGCGCCATCAACGCCGCCTGGCCGCCCGCCTCCACAACCTGCGCCATGGCAATCAGCGCCACGATCGTCTTGCCGGAGCCGACGTCCCCTTGCAGCAGTCGCACCATCCGTTCGCTGCCGGCGAGATCCTTCTCGATCTCGGCGACGGCTTGGCGCTGCGAGCGGGTGAGGCTGAACGGGAGAGCGGACTCGATCTTCGCCTTGAGCTTCCCTGCCGCACGCCATTCCGTGCCGCGCCGGCGCTTCGCCGTGCCACGAACCAGCGCCAGGGCGAGCTGGCTCGCAACCAGCTCGTCGAAGGCCAGGCGCTGCCACGCGGGACCCGAAGGGCCGGAGCCTTCCAGCTCCTTCGGCGCGTGCACCTGGCGCAACGCATCGGAAAAGGCTGGCCAACCGCGCGCCGAGACCAAGTCCGGCGAGAGCCATTCGGGAAGGCCGGGTAGGCGCTTCAGTGCCTCGCCGACGGATCGACGGATGATTTTGGGCGACAGCCCTTGGGTAAGACCATAGGTTGGTTCAATCGCCGGCAGCTCGGTGGCGCGCTCCGCCGGCAGCACGTAGTCGGGGTGACGAATCTGCGGGCGCATGTCGAACCATTCGACATCGCCGCTGACGACCAGCCGCGCCCCGATCGGATAGAGTTTTTTCAGCCAGTCCGCCTGCGCCTTGAAGTAGACGATCTGGATTGTCGCGTTGCGTTCGGCAAGGACGATCCGCCATGGCGATTCGTAGCCGCGCGGCTTCTCGATCCTCTCCACCACGCCCTCGACGGTCACCGGGCCGGACGGCGGCATCTCATAGAGCGGCGGCCGCTTGCGGCGGTCGATGAAGCCGCTCGGCAGATGGAAAAGGAGGTCGCGGATCAACGGCTCTTCATCGTCTGTCCCAATGGCTCGCGCGAACAGCGCTGCGATCTTCGGGCCGACGCCCGGCAGTGAGCGCGCAGACGCGAAAAGCGGATCAAGCAGCGCGGGGCGCATCGGTGGACTTTTTCGGCTTGGGCTTCTGGCCAAGCGCCGGGCTAGGTTTCAACTGTGAGCGCGGAAAGTGCAAACGCACCGCGCTCGCGCACCGATTTGTTGCTGTCTTCTGCAAATCGCTTAGCAAGAGCCAACGCGTTCGGTGTAACGCGGCGGTACTTTACAAGACCATCGACGGCAACCTTTCTCACCAGCGCGGCTCTGTCGCGTTTGCCAAGCTCGATCAAGCTTTCGATTGATGCCGGTCGTACGAGGTCTCTCTCGCCGAATGTGACGACCCGCTTACTGATGCCCATGGACTTGTCGATCCATTGCTGTCTGAATCCGGTCGGCCAGCACGCTCGGGAATTTATTAGTGATTGCAACGCGACCGCACGGACAGCTGGTTGGACGGCGTTTTGAGAAAGGTCCAAGAGGTAACGGTCGAGAGTATTGCGCCGCAGCGCAAATCGTAGAAGCCGGGCCATTGACCCATAGGTTCGTGTAGCAATGATTTCTACGAGGTGGCGGCAGACGTCTTCACGGTCGAGCGCAGCCTCCAGCACCGATGATTCATCGCCCCAACGGTTCCACATCGTTCTCCGCTCGATGAGCACCACGGCCGCAGCCGCGACTATCGATGGGTCAGTGAGGGGGAAGATCCGTTCGGCACAAGCTCTCGCCGCGCGTCGGACCTCGATCACCCAGTCGTTAAGGCGATAAGCGATCGCCATGAATAGAAACGCGCTTGACGGAGGAGCATTGATGGAGTTGAGAGCTGCCTCGCGAATTCGCCCGTTGTAGTCGAAGGTTGAGAGGTAGGCGAGGTTTGGCCATCGTTCGATCATCTGTTGCGTGCTCATCTGACGCACGAAGCAGCCGACCAGCGCGGAGAAGCCGTGCCTCGGTTCTTCGTGCAGGCTAACGGCGACTGAGATCTTCCGCATCGCACCCGAAAAGGCCAATGGGCTCAGTTTCTCAAGCTCGCTGAAAACGGCGTCGATCGCAGACTGTGGATTCTCCCGCTCGAGCAGCTTGCAGTGCAGCCGCTCAAGGGCAGTTTCGAAAGCATCCGGTCCACTGGGCATTTGCGAAAAGCCGGGTAGGTTCGCGGACGATAGACTGCCGCGCATGTCCAACTGCTTGGTGTATTGCAGCGGCTTAGCATACGACAAATGGCATTCACGGCGCGTCCATTTGCCAAGAGGTAGCGGCGGAAATGAGCGGCAGCACACGCACCAGTCAGGGCCTCGACCCTCGCCGGCGGCGGGCGCTGGTGCGCGCGTGGCGGCGCGGGACGCGCGAGATGGACCTGATTTTGGGGCGCTTCGCGGATGCCCATATAGGGGCGCTCAGCGACCGCGATCTCGCTGACCTGGAGTTGCTGCTGGACATGCCCGACCAAGACGTCTTCGACTGGATCACTGGGGCGCGGCCGGTCGCAACCCCATACGCTTCGCCGCTCTTCCGCTCGATTGTCGCTTTTCATGCCCAACGTCATGACCCGACTTGAACGATTCTTCGCAAGCGACCCGCTCGCCAACCTTTTCAGCGGGCGGGCGCATGTCGCGATGGGCGGTGTGCCCGAGGGGCTGGAGGGGCGGATCCTGGCGCGGCTCGCGGAGGCGGAGGGGACGGTCCTCTACGTCGCACGCGACGGGCGGCGGCTGACGATGGCGCAGGAGGCGCTCGCCTTCTTCGCGCCGTACACTCCGACGCTCGCATTCCCCGCCTGGGACGCGCTCCCCTACGACCGCGTATCGCCGAACCCGGAAGTCTCGGCCAACCGCATGAGCGCGCTCAGCAATCTCTTGCAGCCGCATGGCGGGCCGCGGGTCGTGTTCACCACCGTCAACGCCATCGTGCAGCGCGTGTCGGACCGCGAGAGCGTCAAAGCGCGCGCCTGGGGCGCCGCCGCCGGCAATGTTGTGAAGATGGAGGCGCTCGCGCGTTGGCTGGAGGCGAACGGTTTTGGGCGCAGCGACACCGTCCGCGAGGTCGGCGAATACGCCGTCCGCGGCGGCATTCTCGACCTTTGGGCGCCCGGCACGCAGGCGCCGGTCCGCCTCGATTTTTTTGGCGATGTGCTTGAAAGCATTCGACCTTTCGACCCGCTGACGCAACGGACGACCGGGCAGATAAAGCGCCTCGACCTCGTTCCGGCGAGCGAAATAGTGCTGACGGAAGAGACGGTTGCGCGCTTCCGGCGGAACTACCGCACCGCCTTCGGCGCGGTGCTCGAAAATGATCCGTTATTTCAAGCAGTTAGCGAGGGCCGCCGCTTCGCCGGCATGGAGCACTGGCTGCCGTTCTTCTACGAAGAGCTGGAGACGCTGTTCGATTTCTTGCCGGATGTCCCGATCATCGTCGGGCACCTCGCGGA
>JBOHKB010000131.1:0-9381 GCA_050728815.1 Propylenella sp. | reverse complement strand
GGCTTAGCTGGCGGGCGCCACGTCGGAGGCCTTCATCTGGCCGCCTTCGTCTTCGTAAGTGATCTTCACCTGGTCGCCGACCGCGAGAGAAGCAGCATCGAAGCCCTCCGGAAGCAGGAAGGTCTCGCCGCTGTCGAGGGTCACCGTCCCGGCGCCTGGATCGATGCTGGCGATCGCCCCTGTTGCTTCCGCAGCAAGCGCGGCAAGGGTCGAAGCGGCGAGCATGGCGCCGGCGCTCAAAGCAACCATCAACTTGTGCATTGTTAGCTCCTCGTCCTAGGAAACGGCCGTCACGGACTATGCGTGCTTACGGCCGATACGCCCCGAGCCGCCCCTAGAACCCGTGCCGCGGGATAGGGTTCCCAAAAGATGCGAGGACGATCGAAAAAAGATGCGCCACGGATTTCGGCACGCGTATTCGTTAGCCGACACGCGCGCGTGACGGCGCGGCGACCGGATCGAACCCGCAACCGAGGTGAGGCGGCTATTCTTCCGGCAGACCGCCGGTGACGACGAAGGCCGACGCCCAATTGTCGGCGAGGTTCACCAAGGCGCCGAAGACCCGCGCGTCGTGGCCGGATTCGGCCGCCGACTTGTAGAGCGCCTTCTGCAGGATCACGCGTAGTTCGGCAAACCGCCCGCACTTGCGCTCCTGCTTGAGGTTCTCGTAGGCCGACCAGGCGTTCTCCGCGCTTTCCTCGCGCGCCCGCGCCAACGTCTGGGCGCCGGACTCCGAGACACAGAGCACCCAGTTGTGCACCACCATCTCCGTCTCGAGCTCGTAGATTTTGATCTGCTCGGCGGGAGCGGGTTCCGCTGCCGGCGTCTCCGCCTGAAGCTCGAGAGGCGCGGCTGCCCATGCAAGCGACGAAATAAAGACAACGCCAACGGTTGCCGCGGCGCGGCAAAAATTTGCAATGATGTTCATTCTAGCCCCTAACTCGCGACGGCTCCTGCCGACAGCGCATAAGAGTACTCATCCCGCGGCTCCGTCCGCGGCTTTGCAGGGTCCATCGCGACGCGAAATTGCCCCTGGCTCTACGCACCCCCCGGCGCCGCGCCCCCTCGCGCAACACCACGAATCAAAAGTGAAACACGATGTGCGCTAAGGAGCAAGCGCAGTCCTGCGCGGACCGTGGCATTTGCTGAGGACGGTGGTTACGACGCTACACTTGATAAGCCGGCTCAGTCTCTTCAGCTCGGCGTCGATAACGAAGAGCAGCTGCCGGCAACGATAAGAAGAAGCCCGCCGGAGGTTCCGGCGGGCTGTCTCGCCTGTTGGCGAAGTCGCTTATTACTGGGCCGGTGCCGGCTCGGGCGCCGGTGCCGGCATGCCTTCCGCGGGCGGCAGCGTCTGCTGCTGTTCCGCGCGCAGCAATGCGAGCTTCTGCGCCGCTGTCACGAAATCGGGCGCGCCCGCCAGCTCGTCGCTGGTCGCGTCGAGCACGATCTTGCGGTTGCCATCTGCGTCCGTCGAGATGCTGATCGCATCGAACGCCACTCCGACCTGCTTCTCGCCGATGCCGAGGAAGCCGCCGACGCCGATGACCACGGCCTCGATGCCGCCATCCTCGGTCCAGGCGATGTCGTTGATGTCGCCGAGCGCTTCGTCAGCCGAATTGTAGACGGTCAGGCCGACGAGTTCCGAGGCGAGAAACGCATTGTCGCTCTGCTCTCCGATGAACTTCTCGCCGGACTCGGCCACCATCTCGCTTTCCTCGCCCGCCGGCTCTTCGGTCTGTGCCGTGTCGGCCGCAGGCTCTTCGACCGCCGGCTCCTCGGCTTGCGCCGCCTCTGGCTCTTCGGTCAGCGGCTCTTCCTCGGCCGCGCCGGTCGCGGCAGCATCGGGCGCGCACGAGCCGTCCGCAGCTTGGATTTCGCCTTCGGGGCAGGGGGTGGTGCTTTGCACATCCTGCTGGATCTGCTCGGTCCCTGATTCCGCTTGGGCGACCTGCCACCGCTCGCCGGCGAGCGCCGGGGCAGCGGCGATAACCGCCGCCAACGCTACGCCTGTCATGATCGCTTTCATGGTCAGTCTCCTTCCAGACTTCCCTCCCGGAAAAAAGCTGGGAAGCGGTTGTGCCGAAACCTGGGAAAAAGCAGGGCGATTTCTGGAGCGATTGCGGCAGCGCGCCACACTGACCGAACGCGATTACTTTGCCGGTAAAAGACCTTGGCTAACCCCAGGGCCCGCGGCGGCGCTCCATCTGGAACGCCCGGTGGCGCGGCCTTTCAAGCATCGGCACGGCGCGGCGCTTGAAGAACGGGACGAGCGCTATGCCCGCGACGAAGCCGCCGATATGAGCCCAGAACGCGACGCCGGCCTCGCCTGTCGAAGGAGCAAGCCCGGAGAGGAGCTGCAGGCCGAACCATACGCCGAGCACGATCACCGCCGGGATGTGCGTCACGGTCACGAAGAAGCCGAGGAAGATCAGCACGCGCACCGTCGCGCCGGGATGCAGCACGATGTAGGCGCCGAGCACGCCGGAGATGGCGCCGCTCGCGCCGACCATGGGAATTGTGGATGACGGGTCGGTCCATCCCTGCGCGAGCGCCGCCGCCACGCCGGAAAGGAGGTAGAAGGTGAGATAGCGGCCGTGGCCCATCGAGTCTTCGATGTTGTCGCCAAAAATCCAGAGGTAGAGCATGTTGCCGCCGAGATGCAGCCAGCCGCCGTGCAGGAACATCGATGTGAAGACCGTCGCCCAGGCCGGCACCAGGGCGAAATCCGGCTGCAGCTCTTTGCCCTCGAGCAGCCGCGCCGGGATCATGCCGAGCCGGTAGAAGGCGAGCTCGCTCCCCTGTTCGCCGAGCGTCGCCTGCCAAAGGAAGACGAGCACGCAGGCGCCGATAATCGTGAAGTTGACGTACGGCGTCAGGTGCCGCCGCGGATTGTCGTCGGAAATCGGGAACATCGATCTCTCGCGCGAAGGGGAAGGCTAGCCCGCCTTCACGCCGCCCATCTGACAGACGCGCTTCCATTCGGCCGCGCCGACCGGCTGCACGGAAAGGCGCGCGTTCTTGACCAGCACCATGTCGGCGAGGCTCTTGTCGGCCTTGATCGCGGCGAGCGTCACCGGCTTCGGCACGTCGGCGACGGCTTTGAGGTCCACGCATTCCCACGCCGGGTCCTTCGATTCCGGATGCGCCTCGGCGATCACCTCGACGATGCCGACCACCGCCTTCTCGTCGCCCGTGTGATAGAAGAAGCCGCGGTCGCCCTTCTTCATCTTGCGCATGTTGCCGCGCGCCTGGAAATTTCGGACGCCGTCCCACTCCTGTCCGCGCGCGCCTTTCTCCTTCTGCTGCTGCCACGACCAGCCGTCCGGCTCCGTCTTGAAAAGCCAATAGTCCATCTCTCGCTCCCCGTCTTTTGAGCGTCCTCTCACGCGTTCTCCGCCTTGAGCGGGCGGCTGACAAGGCCCTCGATCGCCCGGTCGATGGAAAGCTCGCCGTCGATGATGGCGGCGACCGCCGTTACGATCGGCGCATCGACGCCATGGCTCGCCGCAAGGTCCGCGGCGACGCGCGCCGAATGCGCCCCTTCGACAAGCGGCATGCCGGCGGCGAGAAGTTCCCTCGCCGGGCGTCCCTCGCCGAGCGCCATGCCGAAGGCGAGGTTGCGCGAGCGCCGGCCGGTCGCGGTAAGCACGAGATCGCCGAGCCCCGACAGTCCGACAAAAGTCTCGGCGCGAGCTCCGAGCGCCGTGCCGAGCCGCGTCATCTCGGCGAGACCGCGGGCGATCAGCGCCGCGCGCGCGCTTTCGCCGAGCCCGCGTCCCGCCACCACGCCGGCGGCGATGGCGAGCACGTTCTTGATCGCGCCGCCAAGCTCGACGCCGACGAGGTCGTCGCTCGCATAGGGGCGAAAGGCGTCGGAAGCGAGCGCGGCGGCGAGCGCATGCGCGAGGGAAAGATCGCCTGCGGCGATCGTCACCGCCGTCGGCTGCCCGCGCGCGATTTCCTCGGCGAAGCCGGGACCGGAAAGCGCGGCCGGCAGTGCGCGGGGCAGGGTTTCGGCGATGATCTCGCTCTGGCGGCGGCCGGTGTCCCGCTCGATGCCCTTGGCGCAGGCGACGATCGGGATCGCGCGATCCTTGTGGGCGAGCAGCGTCGCGGCCGCGCGCGTCGCCTGCGCTGGCACGGCGAAGAGGAGCAGGTCGGCGCGGCTCAGCCACTTGGGATCGGCCGTCACCTTGATGGTGTCGGGGATGTCGACGCCGCGGAGATGCGCCGCGTTCTCCCGCGCCTGGTCGATCGTGTCGATTTCGTCGGCGTTCCGCCCAAAGAGCGTGACGCGGCGTCCGGCGTTGTGCGCCACGATCGCAAGCGCGGTCCCGAACGCGCCTGCCCCGACGACGCCGACCTGCTCCAGTCCCCTCATGCTCGCGCTCCCTTGGCGCCCGCGCCGATCATCGGCGCTGCGGCCTCGTCGAGCGGCCAGCGCGCCCGTGCGGCAAGATTCTGTTCCGGTAGGAGGCCGGCGGCGAGCCGCTCCGCGCCCGCCCACGCCATCATCACGGCGTTGTCCGCGCAGAGTCTTGGAGGCGGCGCGACGAACGGCAAGCCCGCCTCGCGGCAGAGATTGGTGAGCCGCGCGCGGATCACGTTGTTGGCGGCGACGCCGCCCGCCGCGACGAGCGCAGTCGGCCGTCTGCCGGACGCGTCGAGGAAAATGTCGAGCGCGGCGTGCGTCCGGTCTTCGACCACGTCGGCGGCGGCGGCCTGGAACCCCGCGGTGAGGTCCGCCACGTCGTTTTTCGCGAGCGGGGCGATCGCCTCGGCTTCGAGCCTCAGCGCCGTCTTCAGCCCGGAGAAGGAGAAGTCGCAGCCGTGCGCCCCCTTCAGCGGTCGCGGTAGGGCGAAGCGCGATGGATTGCCGGAAAGCGCGGCGCGCTCCACCTCCGGCCCGCCGGGAAAACCGAGGCCGAGGAGCTTCGCGGTCTTGTCGAAGGCCTCGCCGAGCGCGTCGTCGATGGTCGTCCCGAGCCTCCTGTAGCGGCCGACGCCCTCGACCGCGACGAGCTGCGTGTGCCCGCCCGACACAAGGAGGAGGAGGTAGGGGAAGGCGACGCCGTCGGTAAGCGTGGCTGTGAGCGCGTGGCCTTCTAGATGGTTGAGCGGCATCAGCCGCAGCCCGCGCGCCATGGCGATCGCGCGCGCCGTCATCACCCCGACGAGGAGGCCGCCGATCAGGCCGGGCCCGGCAGTGACGGCGACCGCGTCGAAATCGTCCCACACGGCTTGGGCTTGACGCATCGCGGCGCGGATGACGCCGTCGAGCGCTTCGACATGCGCGCGCGCGGCGATCTCCGGCACCACGCCGCCGAACACCGCGTGATCCTCGACCTGGCTCAGCACGATGTCGGAGAGGATCATGCCGCGCCCGTCCTTGCCTCTCCGAACCACCGCCGCCCCCGTCTCGTCGCAGCTCGTTTCAATGCCGAGCACGGTCAGGTCGCGGGCGGAGGGCGGCGTCATTGCAGTCGCTGAGGCCAGGGGCTACGGCTCTCGCGGCGAGCCGCAGGGCTCCTAGCATCCGGGGTTCCGTTGGCGCAAACGAGGCCGATCCGTATCGGGACGCGCGGCAGCCGGCTGGCGATGCGGCAGGCCGAGATGGTGCGCGAGGCGCTCACCAAGGCGCACGGCCTTGGAGGCGAGGCCATCGAGGTCGTCGCGATAAAAACGTCCGGCGACAAGATACGCGACCGCGCTCTCGCGGAAGCCGGCGGCAAAGGGCTCTTCACCAAGGAGATCGAGGGCGCGCTTCAAGCGCGCGAGGTAGATCTGGCCGTGCATTCGGCCAAGGACATGGAAACGTTCCTGCCGGACGGTCTCGTGATCGCGGCGGTGCTCGAACGCGAGGATGTGCGTGACGCGCTCGTCGCGCGCGACGCGGATTCGCTCGATGCGCTGCCGGCGGGCGCGCTGATCGGATCCGCTTCGATCCGCCGCGAGGCGCTGCTCAGGCGGGTTCGGCCCGACCTTCGCTTCGCGCTGCTGCGCGGCAACGTCCCGACGCGCGTGAAGCGCGTCGAGCAGGGCGACTTCGACGCGACGCTTCTCGCGGCGGCGGGGCTGAAACGGCTCGGTCTCGACGGGCGCATCACGGAGCTTCTGCCGCTTGAAAATTTTCTTCCGGCCTGCGGCCAGGGCGCGGTGGCGGTCGAGTGCCGCGCGGACGATGCGCCGATGCGCGACATCGCCGCGGCGATCGATCATCGCGCGACGGCAAGGGCGATCGCCTGCGAGCGCGCTTTCCTTGCGGCGCTCGACGGCTCCTGCCGCACGCCGATCGCCGGCCATGCGCTGGTCGAGGGCAACCGCCTACGCTTCGACGGGATGCTGCTTTCCGGGGACGGGAGCGAGTTCTATTCCGCAAGCGGGTCAGGCGATGCCGGGGATGCCGAGGCGATCGGGCGAGAGGCGGGCGAGGAGATCCGCCGGCGCGCGCCGCAGGCCTTCTTGATGCGGCTCGGGATCGGCTGATGCGGCTCATCGTGATTCGCCCCGAGCCGGAGGCGACGCGTACTGCCCGCGCGCTGATCAGGCTCGGCCACGAGGCGATACTCTCTCCCATGCTCGACATCGTGCCCGATCCGAAGGCGCCGATCCCGGCGCGCGCCTTCCAGGCGCTCGTCGTGACGAGCAGCAATGCGGTGAGGGCGCTTGCCGCGCGCGCCGACAACAAGGTGGCGCGCGACCTCCCGCTGTTCGCCGTCGGCGATCAGACGGCGCTCGAGGCGAAGCGCGCCGGCTTCAGGAACGCGCGCTCGGCCGGCGGCGCGCTCGCCGATCTCGTCGCGCTGTTGTCCTCGGAGCTTTCACCGGAAGCTGGTCCGCTTCTCTATGTCGCGGGCGAGGAACGCGCCGGCGACCTTGCCGGCGAGCTGCTGACGCGCGGCTTCGAGGTCGCGACGGCAATCGTCTATCGCGCATTGCCGGCGGCGAAGCTTGCTGGTGTCGCGGAGGCGGCGCTCCGTGCCGACAACGTCGACGGCGTGCTGCTTTTTTCGAAGCGGAGTGCGGAGGCGTTCGCGGGAGCGGTGCGCGCCGCCGGCCTTGCGCCGCTATCGAAGCGCGTCGCGCTCTACTGCCTGTCGGCCGCGACGGCGGAACCGCTCTCAGGCTTGACGGCCGGCGCAATCGCAGTCGCCCACGAGCCAAACCAGATCAGCCTCTTTGCGTTGATCGAGGATAAGGTGGCGCGAGCCGGGAAGGCGCATTGATGATGCCGCGCCTTTGCTGCTCTGCAGGAAACGCGGTTTAGGGTCCGTTGGCGCCTCTGTTATAGATCGGCGGCGGGATGAGCGGCGGAGACATTCTTGGCTAAGGACAGCACCGGCCAGCGCGGCACGCCTGAAACGCGGCGGAAGCCGCTCACCATCGATCTGCCGGCGGAAGAGGTGGCGCGGAAGGAAGCTGAGGGCGTCGCCGCGGCGGCGGGCGGCGCGCAAGCGGCCGCCGAGGACAAGGCTGCGATGGAGGCCATGCGCGAGAGAAAGCGCGAAACCTCAGCGCCGAAGTCCGGCGAACGCGGCAAGCCGACGGAAACCATCACGCCATCGGCGCTGGCGCAACCGACGCGCGCTGAAAAAGCTTCGGCAAGCCGGGAGCCTCCGCGTGAAGCCTCGCGTCCATCCTTCGTCTCGCACGTCCTCGCCGCAATCATCGGCGGCGCGGTCGTTGCGCTCGTCGTAGCAATCCTCGCGCTTGCCGGCGTCTTTCTGCCGCCGCGGGAGGAGGGCCCGGACATCGCGGGCGCGCTTGCGCCGCTTGAAAGCGAGATCGCGGCTCTGAAAGCTGAAATCGGTGCGCTCGGGGAGGCTCCTGCGGACGATCCCCTTGCGCCGCTCCGCGAGCAGCTCGCGACGCTTCAGCAATCGGTTGGCGCCTTGGAGAGCGCGGCGCCCGAAAACGCCGACGAGGAGGCGCTGCGAGAAATTCAGACTCGCTTGGAGCAATTGGAGGCAAGCGTCGCACAGACCGCCGCCGGCGTGCCGTCCGACGAAGCGGGCGCCAAGCTTACCGCGCGACTGAACGAGCTTTCCGCCGAAATCGATGCTCTGAAGAGCGTCCCTGCGCCTGACCTCTCTGGTCTGGAGAGCGGCCTTGCCGAAATTCGCCAGGGACTCGCTGCGCTGGCGGCCGAAGCGAAAACCTTGCCACGCGAAGATCGCATTGCGTCGATCGAAGCGAAGCTGAGCGAAGTCGAACAGAAGATCGAGAAGGCGGCGGCGCTCGGGCCGGCGGTGGCGGCGGACGCGCTTGCCGCTGCGCTCGATACGGGGCGGCCGTTTGCAAGCGAGCTTGTGGCGCTTGAGGCCCTCGGCGTCGGAACCGATGCGGTTGCCGCGCTTAGGCCGAGTGCAGAGACCGGCCTGCCGACGCTTGGAGAGATACGCTCGCGCTTCGAGACGGAGATGGCGGCGGTCGATCTCTCGCAGCCCACCGCCGAGGGAACCGGCCCGCTCGACCGGCTGCTGGAGAGTGCCCGTGGGCTGGTCGAGGTGCGGCCGGCCAAGCCGACCGCCGGCGCTGATCCGGGGGCGGTCGCCGCCCGCACCCGAGGCGCGCTTTCCGCCGGCGACCTCAAGGCGGCGCTCGCCGAATGGGAGACGTTGCCCGAAGACGTAAGGTCGGCGACGGCGAGCTGGGCGGAGACCGTCAGAACGCGAGTCGCCGCAGACGATCTCGTCGCACGGCTCCGTGGCGAGGCGCTGTCGCGGCTCGACAACGAGGGATGAGGCGTACGCGATGATCCGGTTCCTCATCCTGCTCGCCATCCTGTTTGCGGCCGCGCTTGGCTTCACCTGGCTTAAGCGCACGCCGGGCGAGGTGGCGCTGTCGCTCGGCGACACCGTCTACGCCATCGATCTGACGACCGCGATCATTGCTCTGTTCGTGACAATTCTGCTCGGCATGACGGCGATCTGGTTCTTCCGCGAGGTGCTTCGCGCTCCGTGGCGGCTCGCCCGGCTCTGGCGGCAGCGGGGCGTGGAGCGCGGTCGCGTGGCGCTGTCGGAAGGCCTGATCGCCATCGCTGCCGGCGACCTCCGGACCGCCGAGCGGGCCACGCAGGACGCCGCGCGCCGCCTGCCGGACCAGCCGCTGACGCGGCTGCTCAGGGCGCAGACGGCGCAGCTGAAGGGCAACCGCACCGCAGCCCGCGAAATCTTTCAGGAGATGACGGAGCATTCAGAGACGCGGATCGCCGGCCTCCGCGGCCTCTACGTCGAGGCGGAGCGGGAGGGCGAGCATATCGCGGCGCATCAGATCGCCGAGCGCGCCCGGAGCGAGGCGCCTTCCGCGCCGTGGGCGGCGCGGGCGCTGCTTCGCCACCAGACGGCCGCCGCGGACTGGGACGGGGCGCTTCAGACG
>JBOHKB010000130.1:0-7678 GCA_050728815.1 Propylenella sp. | reverse complement strand
CCGTCGCGCCGATCCGCTGGCTCGGCGAGCACTCGATCGTGGTCTATCTCGCCTTCTTCCTGCCGATGGCGGTCAGCCGCGCTTTGCTCCTCAAGCTCGGGATCATCCCCGACATCGGCACCATTTCCGTCCTCGTAACGCTTTCCGGCATTGCCGGGCCCGTACTGCTCTACTGGCTCATCCAGCGGACCGGCTTCGGGTGGTTCCTGTTCGAACGGCCCGCGTGGGCGCGCATCGACGGGCTCTACCGCCGTCAGCGCGAAGCAATGGTCCCGGCGGAATAGCAGGCTGCATCGGTCGTGATCCCTCAAGGATTGCAGCGGGCTTAGGGTCGGGACGCATAAACAGAGCGAAACATTCAGGTGACGGCTCCGGGCTCGTGGCGGCCATTTGCGCAGCGACTTAGAGTGCTCGAATGATAGAAGTTGCGCGCTATCGCTTCCGTGCTGCGACGATGGCCGACCTCGGCCTTTTGGCAGGTTGGAAAAAGGCTCCGCATGTTAGCCTTTGGTGGAATAGCGACGCTCCCTTTGACGAAGAGAAACTGGCTGACCCCCGCGTGTCGCGCTGGATTGTCTCGTCTGGTGAAAGACCATTTGCCTATATGCAGGATTATGCCGTGCATGGATGGCCACAGCATCATTTCGACTATCTTCCCGACAGATCCCGGGGGATCGACCAATACATCGGCGAACCCGACATGATCGGAAAAGGTCACGGCACGGGGTTTATCGGGCAGCGTATGCAAGAATTGTTTGGACAGGGGGTTCCGGCCCTGGCAGCCGACCCGAGCCCAAAAAACAAGAGGGCGATCTCAGTATACGAGAAGCTGGGATTCCGTATCGTGGGGCCAGCCAAAGAAACGCAATGGGGCACCGTCCTACCGATGGAGGCATGGGCCGTGTCCTAGGCGCGGTGCAGGCTCAAGGACTTCCGTCGCATCGCCACACGCTATGATCGATCCGCGACCAACTTCCTCGCCGCTATCTGTCTCGCCGCCACTATCAGCTACTGGTCATGAGTCCGGACCTTAGCTGGGCAATCTCGGTATCTGCAGTATTTCTTGGGCCCCTCGGACCGGGAAACCACTTTGCCCGCGCCGCGACACGCGCCCGAAACGGCGAAAACCTAGCTTCGGCGGGACCGGAGCCGCGGAGGCTCCGCAGCAGGAGGGCATCCGATGACCAGCGGAACCGTGAAACGCTTTCTTTCTCTCGCGGCGGCCTCGGCCTTCGCGGCGACCGTCGCGCTTTCCGGCCCGGCTTTCGCCGTCGAGGCGAGCGGCCACGCGGTGCGGGTCAACCCTGCGGTCAACGCCACTGGCCCGGGCGGCCAGCGCCTCATGCAGATTCAGGGCGCCGTCTTCATGGGCGACGAAATCGTCGCCAGCCCCAACGGCCTCGCCCAGATCCTCTTCATCGACAACACGCGCATCGTGATCGGGCCGAACTCGCGGCTGACGATCGACAGCTTCGTCTTCAATCCGGACAACACGGCAAAGAAGGTGACACTCAACATGATCAAGGGCTCGTTCCGCTTCATCAGCGGCAACAGTGCGCCCGGCGCCTATACGATCCGCACGCCGAACATGACGATCGGCATCCGGGGGTAGGAAGTCCGCCCCCGCATTCGCCGCGCAGATGTGAAGTCTAAGCGGGCCGCACATGCGGCCCGCTCTTGCTTTCGCCCTACGCCGCGCTCGCCATGCTCCGCGCTTGTTCGGCGCCCGGCTCGAGCCCAAGCAGGCGGTCCACCTGGTCCGCCCAGAGCGGGCGTGACAAGAGGAAGCCCTGCATCTCGTTGCAGCCGACGGCCGACAAGAAATCGCGCTGTTTGGCGGTCTCGACCCCCTCCGCCGTCACCTCGACGCCGACCGCCTTGGCGAGATCGACCATGGCCTGGATGATTGCGTCGGACGCCTCCGAGGCATCGATGTTCTGCACGAAGGACTGGTCGATCTTGATTTTGTCCACCGCGAATTTGCTCAGATAGTTGAGCGAGGAGTAGCCGGTGCCGAAATCGTCGAGCGCGATGCGGATGCCGGCGGCGCGCAGCTGGTCGAAAGTCTTCGACGATTGCTCCGTGTTGTCGACGAGCATGCTCTCGGTGATCTCGAGCTCGAGCCGCTTCGCGTCGAAGCCGGTCTCGCGCAGCGTTTCGAGCACCATGTCGGCAAAGCCCGTGCTGCGGAACTGCATCGGCGACACATTGACTGCAATCCGCGTGCCCGGCCAGTGCGCTGCCGCACCGCAGGCCTGCCGCAGCACCCATTCGCCGATCGGCAGCATCAGGCCGGTCTCTTCCGCGATAGGGACGAAGACGGCCGGCGGAATGACGCCGTGCTCGGGGTGCTCCCAGCGCAGCAGCGCCTCGAATCCGACCGGGACGGTCGAGTCGGGCGAGTAGAGCGGCTGGTACTGCACCCGCAGCTGGTCGCCGGCGGCGAGCGCCTCGCGCAGCTCGGCCTCGATTTCCCGCCGCCGCCGCAGGAAAAGATCCATCTCGTCGCTGAAAATGCGGAAGCGATTGCGGCCCTCGGCCTTGGCGCGGTAGAGCGCGATGTCCGCCTTGCGCATCAGCTCGGCACGGTCCGTGCCCGTGTCGGGCGCGATCGAAACGCCGATCGAGATGCCGACGAAGGCCGACTTCCCGAGCAGTTCGAACGGGCGGCCGGCGGTCTGGATGATGCGCTGACAGAGCGCCGTTACGTCTTCCGTCGAAGTCACGTCCTTCTGCAGCACCCCGAACTCATCGCCGCCGAGGCGCGCCAGGCAGTCGCTCCCCCTGAGGAGGTCCGTCAAGCGCTTGGCGAGCTCGCGAATGAGGTCGTCGCCGGCCGGATGCCCGAGCGTGTCGTTGACCGCCTTGAAGCGGTCGAGATCGAGATAGAGGAGGGCAACTCGCGTGTTCTTGGCGCGCGCCTTCATCAGCATCCGATCGAGGCGCTCGTTGAAGAGCGCGCGGTTCGGAAGGCCGGTCAGCGGATCGTGGAAGGCGAGGTGCAGCGCCTGCCCTTCGCTCGCTTGCAATTCCGCCCAGGCGAGGCGCAGCCGCATTGCGAGCCAGGCCACCACGAAGCTCACGGCGAGCAGCCCAAGCACGGCGAGCGGCGCCGCCCGCAGCAGCAGGTCCCAGCCGGGCCTCTCTGGCTGCCAGATGAAGTAGCCGAGCACGTCGCCGGACTTCTTGTGAAGAGGGAACGCGGCCTCGCCGGACCCGGTGTCGTCTGTCCAGGAGAAGCGCGCACCGTCGAGCAGGTAGGCCTGCGAAAGGTCCTGCAAGATGCTGCCATCGAGGAAACGCATGGCGAGATGCAGGTATTCGCTTCCCGGGTCCTGCGCGATCTCGCCGGAATCGGAAACGATCGGAAGCACGCTCGCAATCGCCGGGCGGCCTCCGATGGTGACCAGGTCCGCCGCTTTGAAAGGACCGGAGTCGGCGGTCGCCTCGCCTGGCGCCGCCGCCTTGAGCTGCGCTCTGAGTTCATCCACGAGGGGCTGCACCGCGTGCGCGACATGCCCGTAGCTCGATGTCTCCGCCATCGCCCCGTCGGCCATGGCGTAGATCGGCTCATCGCGGTCGTTCAGCACGAACGCCCGGTCATGCCCGAAATAGTCGTACATCCAGACGCCGAGATTGACGTCGACCCATTCAAGGTTGAGGCCGTCGACGGTATTGCGGATCGAGTCGTCCCAGATCGTCACGCTCTCCTGGTCGTGCGAGAGGCGGGCGGTCTGTTCGTCGAGAACGTGGGACACGAGCCGCTGCTGCCGATCGCGCGAGAGATCGTCGATCTGCCGTGTCGCAAAGACGAGAAGACCGACGACGAGCAGGACGGCCGCTGTTCCGGCAAAAAGTACCGGCAGCAGGATGCGGGGGGAGAACCGCCGATCGCTCTGACGAATACCGAAGGCGCCACCTACTCAACCGCACATCCATCAATCAATGAGATTGACGAAAGATGTCTGTTAGCCGGCGAGGAGTTCGGTTTGAGTTAAGGAACTGTTGACACGGCGCGGGTCCGCCCAAGGCGGCGCCCGCTATTGAAAAGCCCGCTCCGGCGGGCGAAACCACCAGGATGCCCAAAACCCCAAAAACGCCGCGCGCCAAGCCGCCGATCAAGGCCGGCGACCACCTGATCCTGGTCGACGGCTCCGGCTTCATTTTCCGCGCCTTCCACGCGCTCCCGCCGCTGACGCGAAAGTCCGATTCACTCCCGGTCGGAGCCGTCGCCGGCTTCTGCAACATGATCTGGAAGATGCTGCAGGAAGGGCCGACCAAGGAGAAGGGCGACGAGCCGACGCATTTCGCCGTCATTTTCGACTATTCGGCCAAGACCTTCCGGCGCGAAATTTTTGCCGACTATAAGGCGCACCGGCCAGAACCGCCCTCGGATCTCATCCCGCAGTTCGGGCTGATCCGGCAGGCGACGCGCGCCTTCAACCTCGCCTGCGTGGAGCAGGAGGGCTGGGAGGCGGACGATCTGATCGCGACATACGCGAAGCAGGCTGACGCCGCGGGAGCCACCGTCACCATCGTCTCCTCCGACAAGGACCTGATGCAGCTTGTCAGGCCCGGCGTCAGCATGGTCGACACGATGAAGGAGCAGGTGATCGACCGCGAGGCGGTGAAGGAGAAATTCGGCGTCTATCCGGAAAAGATGATCGAGCTTCAAGCGCTCGTCGGCGATTCCACTGACAACGTGCCGGGCGTGCCGGGGATCGGCCCGAAGGCAGCGGCGCAACTGCTAAACGAAATTGGTTCCCTTGATCACCTTGTCGGAGATCGAGCAGACCTTCCCAAGCTCAAGGAAGAGATCAGCGCCCGCTTCGTAGCAATGCAAGCGTCTCTTCGGAACACTTGGGGCTTGGCAAACGCAAACTCAGCTCAGCAGGTTGGAGCAGTTCTCGCCGAACGATTCGGATTCGCGACGAAGGACGGAAAGGGAAAGTTCGCAGCTAAGGCCGAGGATATCGAAAGGCTAGCCGCCGAGGGTAACAGCTTTTGCCAGGACGTACTACGAGCACGAGCGCTTGCAAAAATTGCATCTGGCCAAATCGATCTGATCGAGCAGCATCGAGAGCAGGCGCGCATCTCGCGGAGGCTCGTCGTACTCTCCTCCGACGTGCCGCTCGACGTGCCGCTGAACGACCTCGCAGTCGATCCCGTCGACGGGCCGAAGGCGGTCGCCTTCTGCAAGGCGATGGAGTTCAACGCGCTGATGCGGCGCGTCGCCGAGAAGACCGGGACCGACATCGATGCGGTCGAGCCGGCGGCGCTCATCGTCGAAGGCTGGCCGCCGGGCGGCGGTCCGCCGGCGCACGGGCCGGACATGGGTGTCTCGGAGCGCGCCCAGCGCGCGCAACAGGATGCCGGCAAACGCTCCCCTCGTTCTGATGAGCCTGGGTCAGCGCGCCTCGAAGGATCGCTCGGCGCCCCGAAGGCCCTCGCCGAAGCGCGCAAGGCGAAGGCGCTCGTTACGAAATTCTCGGTGGAAAAATACCAGGCGGTGCGGCGGCTCGCGGACCTCGAGCGCTGGATGGAGAGCGCGCGCGGCCGCGGTCTCCTCGCGATCGACCTGGAGACGGTCGGGCCCGGCCCGATGCAGGCGGAGCTTTGCGGCATCGCGCTCGCGGTCGAGCCGGGCGTCGCAGGCTACGTGCCGCTCGGCCACCGCGCAGGCGACGGCGACATCTTTGGGGCCGGCCTGGAGAAGGACCAGATACCGCTCGCCGAGGCGCTTCAGGCGCTGAAGCCCGTGCTCGAGGACCCGGCGATCCTGAAGATCGGCCACAACATCAAGAACGACTGGCTGGTGCTGGCCCGCTACGGCGTCGAGACGGCGCCGATCGACGACACCATGCTCATGTCCTACGCGCTCGACGCCGGTGCGACCATGCACGGCCACGGCATCGCCGCGCTCGCCAAGGACCATCTCGCGCACGAGCGCATCGCGCTGAAGGACGTGGCCGGCAGCGGCCGCGACAAGGTCGCCTTCCACGCCGTGCCGATCGACAAGGCGGCGCAGTATGCCGCGGAAGGAGCGGACATCGCGCTCCGGCTGTGGACGGTGCTCAAGCCCCGGCTTCCGGCCGAGCGCGTCACCCGCGTCTACGAGCGCCTGGAGCGGCCCCTGGTCCAGGTGCTCGCCAGGATGGAGCGCCGGGGGATCAAGGTGGACCGCCAGATTCTCTCCCGACTCTCCGGCAGCTTCGCCCAAAAAGCCGGCGCGGTGGAGGCGGAGATCTACGAGATCGCCGGCAAAAACTTCAACATCGGCTCGACCAAGCAGCTCGGCGATATCCTGTTCGGCGAGATGGGCCTCTCCGGCGGCAAGAAGACCCGCACCGGCCAGTGGTCGACCGACGTGAAGGTGCTGGACGACCTCGCCGAGGAAGGCGTGCCGATCGCCAAGAAAATCGTCGACTGGCGGCAGCTGACGAAGCTCAAATCGACCTACACCGACGCGCTTCCGGGTTACGTCCATCCGGAGACAGGCCGCGTGCACACCGACTACGCGCTCGCCTCGACCTCGACCGGGCGGCTCTCCTCGTCAGAACCCAACCTGCAGAACATTCCCGTCCGCACCGAGGAGGGGCGCGCCATCCGCCGCGCCTTCATCGCCGACAAGGGCTTCAAGCTCGTCTCCGCCGACTATTCCCAGATCGAGCTTCGCGTGCTCGCGCACATGGCCGACATCCCGCAACTCGTGCAGGCCTTCGCCGACGGGCTCGATATCCACGCGATGACCGCCTCGGAAATGTTCGGCGTGCCGGTCGAGGGCATGGACCCGATGATCCGCCGCCGCGCCAAGGCGATCAATTTCGGCATCATCTACGGCATCTCGGCCTTCGGGCTCGCGGCGCAGCTTGGCATCCCCCGCGGCGAGGCGGCGGACTACATCAACCGCTATTTCGAGCGCTTCCCCGGCATCCGCGACTACATGGACAAGACCAAGGCGTCCTGCCGCGAGAAGGGTTATGTGGAGACGCTGTTCGGGCGCAAGGCGCACTACCCGGACATCCGCGCCTCGCAGCCCTCGCTCCGCGCCTTCAACGAGCGCGCGTCGATCAACGCGCCGATCCAGGGTTCCGCCGCCGACATCATCCGCCGCGCGATGGTGCGCATGGACGACGCGCTCGAGGAGGCCGGCCTCCGCCATACGCACATGCTCCTGCAAGTGCACGACGAGCTCGTGTTCGAAGCCGCCGACGCGGAGGTGAAGAAGGCAATCCCCGTCATCCGTCGGGTGATGGAGGGGGCGGCGCTACCCGCCGTTCAGCTCCGCGTGCCGCTGCATGTGGACGCGCGCGCCGCCGACAATTGGGAAGAGGCTCATTGAGCTTTGTACTTATCCCCGCCTCCGATTTCTCGCCTACAATCCCTGCACCGCCCTTCACCGGAGGGTCCGTGTCGCGACCGGAGCGTTCATGGGAAGGGCGGGCGGCGCCGCGGCTGGTTCGCCGGACGGACCTGACTCGGCGGTCTTCGGAAGGGTCCCCCGAGCGCCACTACGAGCGCTCTGCCGGATGTTGTCGGCTGTATGGCCTCGAGGTCCTGAGCTTGTCGAAGGATCGAAGGGACGGAAGACGAGGACGAGTCGAAGGCCGTAATCGCCGCGCGGGGCGCCTGAAGGGCGCCAGTCACTACTATGCGAGGCACTCTCTCGGCGCCCCGC
>JBOHKB010000129.1:0-15148 GCA_050728815.1 Propylenella sp. | reverse complement strand
AGCTGGTAGACGTCGCCGTGGCGGAGGTGAACGAGAACCTCGCCCGCGTCGAGCAGATCAAGAAGTGGATCGTGCTCGAGCGCGACTTCGCGCAGGAGCACGACGAGATGACGCCGACGATGAAGGTGCGGCGCAAGGCGATCACGCAGAAGTACGCCGACACGATCGAGTCGATGTACGGCTGAGGGCTTGCGGGGCAGGAGTCGGCTTTCCGGCCGCCGAAAGCCTCGGATCGTGGGTGTGCCCGGATCCCATCGAGCTCGGTCTCGCAGGAACGGCGGCGGATCTCGCCGCGGCGGCGTCCCCGTGTTGGCGGCGATCCTCTGTTCGCTCGGCCTCATGTCGATCGCGCCGCCTCGGCTCGCGGCCGCCCCGACCGCATCCTGTCGCTCGGAGTTCCTCGAAGGGATCGATCTCCAATCCGTCACCATCCCAGAACTGCAGGCAGCTCTCGACGTTGGAACGCTGACCAGCCGCGGGCTGGTGGAGGAGTACATCCGTCGCATCGCCGAGTACGACTCGGGGGGCGCGAAGCTCAACGCGGTCCGGCAACTCAACGACAACGCGTTGGCTCAGGCCGACGCCCTCGACGCCGAGCGCCGACGGACGGGGAAACGGGGGCCGCTCCACGGGATCCCCGTCTTGCTGAAAGACAACATCGGCACGATCGACGCTCCAACGACGGCCGGCTCCATCGCCCTGGAAGGCAGCATCCCGCTTCACGACGCCTTCCTGACCGAACGACTCCGGCAGGCCGGCGCGATCATCATGGGGAAGGCGAACCTCTCGGAGTTCGCCAACTGGGTCAGTCTCACGATGCCCAGCGGCTATTCCTCGCTCGGGGGCCAGGTCCTCAACCCCTATCACTTCGGCGATCCCTCCGGCTCCAGCAGCGGCTCGGCCGTCGCGGCCGCGATGGCGCTCGCGACCGTGACCGTCGGTACGGAGACGAGTGGGAGCATCTTGAGCCCGAGCCTGGCCAACAGCGTCGTCGGTATCAAGCCGACGGTCGGGCTCGTGAGCAGGGCCGGGGTCATCCCGCTCGCAGCGACCTTCGATACCCCGGGGCCCATCACGCGCAACGTGACCGATGCGGCCGTAATGCTCGGCGCGATGACGGGCGTCGATCCGCGTGACCCGGCGACGACCGCGAGCGAAGCCAACCTTCCCCCGAACGCCGACTACCGGCCCTTCCTTCGCACCGACGGGCTGACCGGGGTCCGGCTCGGGGTCTCCGACGCAGACAGAGACTCCCTCAACGCGGCGCAACGGCAACTCTGGGACAACGCACTGGCGACCCTCGAGCGCCTGGGAGCGACGATCGTTCACTCCGACACCGACACGCTCTCCGTCACGAGGAATGCGGGGCTCGTCGAGATCGCTGTGATCCCGAACGAGTTCAAGCACTACTTGAACAAGTACTTGGCCGATGAGACGGCGCCGGATCTGCGGGTGAAAACGCTGACCGAGATCATCGAGTTCAACAAGGAGCACCCCGACAAGGTCAAGTACGGACAGAACTTGCTTCAGATCTCGGACCTGACACTCGGGAACGTCGACGAGCCGACCGCGGTGGCGAGTCGGACCGCGGCGATCGAAGGCTCTCGCACAGCGATCGGCGTCGCGATGCTCGCGGACGACCTAGATGCCATCCTCACCCCCAACAACTTCAACGCGAACATCGGTGCGGCAGCGCTGTACCCCAGCATCGCCGTGCCGGCCGGCTACACCGAAGGCGGCACCCGGCCGTTCGGCATCACGTTCCTCGGTCCGGCGTACAGCGAGCCGACGTTGATCGCATTCGCTTACGCCTTCGAACAAAGCTCCGCGCCACGGATCCGGCCGACCGAGGTGAATCGCGCGCTGTGCACCGGCCCGGCCGCGGCGGCGCCGACGGTCGGAGGAACGAAGACATCGAAGCCGAAAGCCCCGGCAGCGCGCGATGGGTTGCCGGCCACCGGAGTGGGTCCTGCTTGGATGCTGGCCTTGGCTTTCGCGCTTTTCGCGATCGCTATGGCCGGCTGGTTGCGTCGTTCGGCCTGAACTCTCTTCTCCGAGAAGCGTTACGCTGCCCAGCGCCGCCGCACGACCCGGAGCTGTACGCCCACCAGCACCAGCGTGACCAGATACATCACGAGCGTCATCGATGCGGCGTAGCCGAATCGGAAGAACTCGAACGCGTTCCGGTACGTGTGGAGCGGGAGGAACGTGGTCGCGTAGAACGGGCCCCCGTCGGTAAGCACGAGGGCGGGCACGAAGTTCGCCTGGAAGCTGTAGACGATGTCGCGTGCGGCCAGAAGGGTCAGCACGGGAGCCATCAGCGGCAACGTCACCCGGCGGAACATCCACAGCGGTCGCGCGCCGTCGATCGCGGCGAGCTCGTAGAGGTCGTTCGGGATGTCGTTCCGTGCGGCCAGCGCGACCACGAAGCCCTCGCCGATCTGGAACAGGCTCATGATCACGATCGCGAGGCGCGCGCTCCAGGGCCCGAGGAGCCACTCGGTGACCGGGAACCCGAGCATCCCGGCGAACAGCGGGAGCGGTCCGTACAGCGGGTTGAAGACCCAGAGCCATAGCAAGGCGTAGGAGATGTCCGGGACGACGCTGGGCAGATACACGGCCGCACGCTCGGCTCCGACGCCGCGGCGGCGGCGCGCGTAGAGCAGCGAGGTCCCAAGCGCGACGCCGAGCCGCAGCGGCACCGCGATGGCGGCGAAGATCAGCGAATTCCACAGGGCGGTCCAGAAAAGGTCGTCGCCGATCATCCGCCGGAAGTTGGCCAGCCCCGACCACTTGGGACTGCTCAGGCCGTCGTAGTTGGTGAACGCGAGACCGAGCGTCATCAGCGCAGGAAGCACGACCAGCACCCCGGCCGCGGCGAACAACGGCAGCACCATCCGGCGGAGGTGCCGTTCCCAGCGGTTCACCCGCTGCTCCCGTGACGGATCGCCGCGCCGGTCTCGGGGTCGAACAGATGGAGCCGGTCCGGGTTCAACCACGCACGCACGCGGTCGCCGCGCATCGCCGGGAAGGAGGGCTCCACGCGCGCGATCAGCCGCCGCCCGCCGGCGTCGAGCTCGAGCAGGATCTGGTCGCCGATCGACTCTACGACGTCGACGAGCGCGTCGAACGTCCCCTCTGCGCGGGTCGTCCCCGACCAGCGGGAGCCCTCGATGTGGACGTGCTCCGGCCGGACGCCGAGCACGAATCGTTCGCCGGCCGGAAGGTCGTTCACCGCGATGGTCACCGCCCCCCAGGCGAGCGTTCGGTCTCCGGCTCGGCCGGCCTCCGCGAGGTTCATCGGCGGATTCCCCATGAACGAAGCGACGAACGTCGTGGCCGGCTCGTCGTAGACCTCGCGCGGCGTCCCGAGCTGGACGAGCCGCCCCTCGTTGAAGATCGCCACGCGGTCGGCCATGGAGAGCGCCTCTCCCTGGTCGTGTGTGACGAAGACGAAGGTGATGCCGAGCTTTTGCTGCAGCGCCTTCAGCTCCACCTGCATCTGCTCGCGGAGCTTCAGGTCGAGCGCGCCGAGCGGCTCGTCGAGGAGGAGCGCTTTTGGCCGGTTGACCAGAGCGCGGGCAAGCGCCACGCGCTGCCGCTGTCCGCCGGAGAGCTGCGCCGGCCGGCGCTGCTCCATGCCCACGAGTTTCACCAGGGACAGCGCTTCGCGCGCCCGCGTCTCCTGTTCGGGCCGCGCGACACCCTTCACCTTCAGGCCGTAGGCGACATTCTCCAGCACGTTCATGTGCGGAAAGAGCGCATAGTCCTGGAACACGGTGTTGACGTGTCGCCGGTAGGGCGGGACGCCCTCCGCCGTCTCGCCGAACAGCTCGATGTGCCCGCTGGTCGGCTGGTCGAAGCCGGCGATCAGGCGCAGGCACGTCGTCTTGCCCGAGCCCGAGGGGCCGAGCATGGCGAAGAATTCCCCCGGCGCGATCTCGAAGCTCGCGCCGTCGACGGCGCGGACCGTACCAAAGCTCCGCGACACGTTCTGGAAGGTGATGGCGGCGACCATGGCGCTATGTGCCAACCTTCTCCCATGGGGAGAAGGTGGCTGCAGAGCAGCCGGACGAGGGGGTGTGAGATGGAGGTGAGGGAAGCCGGCCCGCGCCGTATCCCGTCACCCGCCCGCTCCACGGGCACCCTCTCCCTATAGGAGAGGGTCGCGCCGCGCCCTTCCTCATGCCCTCGCTTTACCGCCCGCCGAGCACGGCGATGTAGTCCGATACCCAGCGATAGTAGGGCACGCATTCTGCCTGGCTTTCGCACCGCGCGACCGGCGTCCGCCAGAAGTGGATGCGATCGAAATTGCCGAGGCCGTTCGTGTCGCAGCCCTGGTCGCCGAGGAGCGCGTTGCCCTTGCAGGCGTCGAGCACCACCGGCACCGAGCCGAACCAGGCAGCGAGATCGCCCTGCAGCTTCGGATTGATGGAGTGGTCGAGCCACATATAGGCGCAGTTCGGGTGTGGCGCCTCTGCGTGCATCATCGTCGTGTCGGCCCAGCCGGTGGCCCCTTCCTCCGGAACCGTCGACGCAATCGGCTGGCCCTCGCCCTTCAAGAGATTGACCTGGAACGGCCACGAGGACGACGCCACAACGCCTTCGTTTTTGAAGTCGTCGATCTGGATGAAGGCGTCGTGCCAGTAGCGGGCGACGATCTGGCGCTGCTGGCGCAAGAGGTCGAGCGCCGCCTTGTACTGATCCTCGGTCAGCTCGTAGGGATCCGTGATGCCTAGCTCCGGCTGGTGCTGCATCAGATAGAGCGCCGCGTCCGCTATATAGATCGGCCCGTCGAAGGCCTGCACGCGGCCTTTGTTGGACTGGCCGTCCGGTAACGTCTGCTCCTCGAACACCACGTTCCAACTCGTCGGAGCTTCCGGGAAGGTCGTCGTGTTGTACATGAGCACGTTCGACCCCCATTGATACGGCACCCCGTAGTGGACGCCGCCCACCGTGTGCCACGGCGCGTCCTGCAGACGTGGGTCTACCGTCGACCATTTCGGAACGAGATCGGTGTTGATCGGCTGCACGCGCTTGCCTGAGATAAGGCGGAGCGAGGCGTCCCCCGACGCGGTCACGAGGTCGAATCCGCCCTCGTTCATCAGCGCCACCATCTCGTCCGATGTGTTGGCGGTCTTGATGTTGACCTTGCAGCCGGTCGCCGTCTCGAAGTCGGTCACCCAGTTGTAGTTCGCGTCGGTCTCACCGCGCTCGATGTAGCCCGGCCACGCAACGATCGCGACTTCGCCTTCGCCCGCGCCGATCTCCTTCATCATTTCCTGGCCGAGCGCGGCAGCCGGCGCCGCGGCGACCGCGGCCGCCGCCACAACGCAATGAACCGTCTGTTTCATGGAAGAACCTCCCGTGATCCGCCTGCTTGGCGGCTCGGCCAGCACTCTGGCGCGAGTGCCGATGCTTAGCCAAGCCCAAAAACGACAGGTTTTATGCGCTCGGGGGGCATTCGGCGTCTAGCTGAATGACCTCGCGCGTGCCTCGGCGACACTCCGCTTCGCGCCGGATTCGTAAAGCCGGCCGAGCTGTTGCGTCACCGCGTCCGCGAAGCGCGGGTCGGCGGCAAGATCGTTCCCGAAGATCGCTTCGATGCCGATGAGCGCCTGAGCGAGGCGCGCTGCCGACGGCCCTGCCGCGTCTGCCATGGCCCGGAGCTTCGCTGCAAGCGGGTCGCGCACATCGATCGGCTCGCCCGCCTCGTCGACGCCGGTGACGTAGCGCATCCACGCGGCCACCCCGAGCGCCAGGCGGTCGAACGGCGCGCTAAGTCTGAGACAATCGCGGATCGAGCCGAGCAGCCGCTGCGGCAGCTTTTGGCTGCCGTCCATGCAGATCTGCCAGGTCCGGTGTTTCAGCGCCGGGTTCTTGAAGCGCTCGAGCAGCGCGCGCTTGTATGCGGCAAGGTCGACGCCCGTCGGCACGCAAAGCGTCGGTGATGCCTCCTCCATCACCCCGCGCGCCAGCGCCTCGAAGGCGGGGTCGGCCATCGCCCCAGAAATCAGCTCATAGCCCGCGAGATAGCCGAGATAGGCGAGCGTGGAATGCGCGCCGTTCAGGAGCCGGAGCTTCATCAGCTCGTAGGGCGCAACGTCGGTGACGAGTTCGGCGCCGGCCCTCTCCCATGCGGGCCGCCCGCTCGGAAAACGGTTCTCGATCACCCATTGCGAGAACGGCTCCGTCACGACCGGCCACGCGTCCCATACGCCGAGCTTGGCGGCGATCGATGCGCGGTCCTCGTCGGTGGTCGCCGGCGTGATGCGGTCGACCATGGTGGAGGGGCAGACGAGCTCGCCCGCGACGAACGTGCCAAGGTCCGCGTCGCGCAGCGCCGAAAAGCGGTCGAGGATGCGCTTCGCGACGTGCCCGTTGGATGGGAGGTTGTCGCAGGTGAGCACCGTGAAAGGCGCGACGCCCGCGCCGCGCCGCATGGCGAGCGCTTCGACCAAGAGGCCCGGCGCGGTGCGGGGCGCATGCGGATGCGCGACGTCGTGGCGGATGTCGGGGTGCGCCTCGTTGAGCGCCCCCGTCGCCGGGTCGTGGCAATAGCCCTTCTCCGTGATGGTGAGCGAGACGATCCGGACGCTCGGGCTCGCCATCGCGGCGAGCAGGCGCTCGCGTTCCTCCGGCACGACCAGCACGTCGCTTACGCTGCCGACGACGCGGAGCGCCTCGCCTTCGGCCCCGCGCACCGCCAGCGTGTAGAGCCCGTCCTGCGGTCGGAGCGCGTCGCGCGTCGCGGGGCTGCGCAAGCTCGCCGCGACGATCCCCCACGAAGGATCGTCGGCGAGGACATCGTTCGTGTAGACCGCCTGGTGCGCACGGTGGAACGCACCGATGCCGAGATGCACGATGCCGGTCGTGACGCTGGGGCGGTCGTTCGCCGGCCGCATGATCGCGGCGGGGAGCCCAGCAAGCGTTGCGTCGGACAATCGCTGAGAACGTGCGCTCGGCGGTGCGCCCCCCGGCACCATCACAATTTGTAAGCCTCTTTCGCCAGCCGGTAGGCGAGGTCGTGCGCAAGCTCCCGCGCCTCGTCCTCGTCGAGGCGATGCTCGGCGACCAGCTCGGCCAAAAAACCGCAGTCGACCCGTCGCGCCATGTCGTGCCGCGCTGGGATGGAAAGATAGGCGCGGGTGTCATCGTTGAAGCCGACAGTGTTGTAGAAGCCGGCGGTCTCCGTGGTCAGCTCGCGGAAGCGGCGCATGCCGCCGTGGCTGTCGAAGAACCACCAGGGCGGCCCCAGTCTTAGGCACGGATAGTGCCCGGCGAGCGGCGCCAGCTCGCGCCCGTAGCTCGTCTCGTCGAGCGTGAAGAGGATGAGGGTAAGTTTCGGCTCGTTGCCAAAGCGGTTAAGCAGCGGCTTCAGCGCCTGCACGTAGTCGGTCGGCGTCGGAATGTCGGCGCCCATGTCGCGCCCGAAGCGGCGATGGATCGCCGTGTTGTGATTGCGGAACGAGCCCGGATGATGCTGCATGACGAGCCCGTCGTCGAGGCCCATCGCTGCCATCTCGGTCAGCATCTGCCCGCGGAAGAGATCGGCTTCCCCCGCGTCGAAATCGCCGGAAAGCACGTTCTCGAACAGCGTCTCCGCGTCTTCGGCGGAGAGGTTCGCTGTTCGCGCGGTCGGGTGGCCGTGGTCGGTCGATGTCGCGCCAAAACTCTTGAAATAGGCGCGGCGTTTCCGATGCGCCTCGAGATAACCGTCCCAGGAGAGCGTGTCGCAGCCGGTGGTCTCGCCGAGCTTTTCCACGTTGGCGCGGAAACCTTCGAATTCGGGGTCGACCACGGAGTCGGGGCGGTAAGCCGGCACGACGCGCCCGTTCCAGCCGGAGCCGCGGATTTTTTCGTGCGATGCAAGTGGGTCGAGCGGGCTGTCGGTGGTGGCGATGACCTCGATGTTGAATTTGTTATAGAGCGCGCGCGGCCGGAACTCAGGCGTCGCCAGCGCGTCGGAGATGCGGTCGAAGTAGTGGTCGGAGGTCTCCGCCGAAAGACGTTCCGTGAAGCCGAAGAGCGTCGCAAACGTGTGGTCGAGCCACATCCGCGTCGGCGTGCCGCGGAAGAGGTGATAGTTCTCCGCGAAGAGCCGCCACACGGCGCGCGGGTCGAAGCTATGCTCGCCCTCCTTCGGACGGACGCCCAGCGCTTCGAGCGGGATGCCCTGGCTGTAGAGCATGCGGAAAATGTAGTGGTCGGGCACGACGAAAAGCGTCGCCGGGTCGGGGAATGGCGCATCCTCCGCGTACCACCTGGGATCGGTATGCCCGTGCGGCGAGACGATCGGGAGATCGCGCACATCGGCATAGAGCCGCCGTGCGATGGCGCGGATGCCCGGATCGGCGGGAAACAACCGGTCGTCGTCGATCAGACCCGCCTTCATCTGCACGCTCACACTCCGCTTCGCACCAAGGAGATCCGGCAGGAAAGGCGCGCCTCTCGGCCGGCCCCTCTCCAACCGGACTTAGCCCATGGAATCTTAATAGCCGAAGGCGAGGTTCGGGAGCCACAGTACGACGCCCGGAAAAAATACCAGCGCCCCGATCAGCGCCACGACCGCGGCGAGGAATGGAATCGACTCGATCGAGTATTCCTCTATGGAGACATTCATCAGCGCGCAGACCGCGAACATCGCCGAGCCGCTCGGCCAGGTCATTCCACCGAGCGTGACGATCGACATCATCAGGATGCCGAAATGGACCGGATCCATCCCGATCTGGTTGATGATTGGAACGAAGATCGGCGTGAGCAGGAGCACCATCACGGTGCTCTCGAGAGCCAGCCCTGCGATCAGGAGAAAGAGAAGAATGACGAGCACGATCATGTTCGGATCGGTGATGCCGGCGAGCATCCAGTTCGCGAGATTCTGGGGAACCTGCAGATAGATCGTGGCAAAGCCGATCATGCCGCTCATCAGGATGATCAGCATGATGAGGCCGACATCGGTCGAGGCATGGCCAAAGGCCCGCCACACATTCGCGACGGTCAGCTCGCGGTGTGCGAGGAAGCCGATAACGAGCGCGTAGACCACAGCGAAAGAGCCGACTTCTGAAGGCGTGAAGACGCCGCCGCGAATGGCGAACACCAGCGCCACGGGGAAGAGCAGCGCCCACTTGGCATCCCACGCCGCCTCAGCCAGGGCCTTGAAGGTCGGTTTGACGGTATCGGCGACAACGTAGCCGCGTCGCTTGGCGATCAGGTAGGCGGTCAGCATCAGAACGGCCATCATCAGGAGCCCGGGGATGATGCCGGCGATGAACAGGCGTCCGATCGAGACGTTGCCAATATAGCCGTAGAGGATCAGCCCGATCGACGGCGGGATGGTCGCGGTGATGAGCGAGCCGACAGCGATCGCGGCGGCGGAGAATCCCTTGCCGTAGCCCTTCTGGATCATCGCGGGGCCGAGGATGCGCGCCTCCATCGCCGCGTCCGCGACGGCCGAGCCCGAGACGCCGCCCATCAAAGTTGAAAGCAGGATCGCGACTTGCGCCAGTCCGCCAGACATCCAGCCGACCGCGACGAGCGAGACCTTGAGCAGGCGGGTGGTAATGCCGCTTTCGTTCATCAAATGCCCGGCGAGCACGAAGAAAGGAACCGCGAGCAGCGGAAAGCTCTGGCTCATGCTCGCGATCTTCTGCACGCCGATCGACATCGGCATCGTCGCTTCGGTCATGAAAAAGACGAAGCCGGCGATCCCCGTCGCGAATGCCACCGGCATCCCGAGCACCATCAGCACAACGAAGACGACGGAGATGAGCAGCATCTCTTAGAGATCGATCGGCACGGAAGAAGGCGCGTCGGCGCCGGTGCGGGAATAGACCAGAAGCCCGTCTCCGCGGCGACGCCAGGCGCCGACCATGTTGTAGGCGAGCGCAATCGCAAGAAGGATGCAACCGACCGGAACGGCCGCCGTCACCCAGGAATAGGAGAGCGTGCTGTCGCCGAACGTGCGCTCGGTGTTCATGAGCGTGAGCTTGAAGCCCTCGACGGTGAGCATCGCCAGAAAGGCGAGGATAAGCGCCGAGCAAGCCATCTCGAGCCAGAACTGACGCTGGTAGCCGAGGCGCTTGACCAGCACTTCCATGCCGAGATGGGTTTTTTCCCGCATGGCGCGCGTGGCTCCCAGCATGCAGAGCCAGATGAACAGGAGCTGCGCCATGTCGATCGACCAAGTCAGCGGATGGCCGAAGAAGCGCAGGACCGCCGCGGCGAAGACGAGCCCCGCGATCGCGGCGAGCAGCAGGACGCAGATCGCAAGCTCAGTCTGACCAAGCCGCTTGAGCACGAAAACTCCCGACGTGAAGCGGCATGGGCGCCGGGCGCACCCATGCCATGCTTTGGGAGCGAAGCTTACGGGGCGTTCGCGATCTTCTGCAACTGGTCGCGGAGATCGCCGTAGCCGAGCTTGTCGTAGACTCCGGCGGTTGCTTCCTTGAACGGCGTCACGTCAATTTCGTTGACGGTCATGCCCTCGGCCTTGAGCTTCGCCTCGATGTCCGCCAGAGCATCGCGCGTGCCGTATGAAGCGACGTCGCCTGCCTTCAGGGCCTCCTCACGGAGCATGGTCTGCATGTCCGCAGGGAGGCTGTCGAACCAGGCGGCGCTGGTGACGAGGCCGGTGATCAGGTTGATGTGACCGGTCTTGGTCAGTACCTTCGTCACCTCGAAGAGCTTCGAGCCGTAGCCGGCGGGAAGCTGGGCCTCAAGGGAATCGATCACCTTCTGCTCGAGCGCGGCATAGACTTCCGCGTAGGGCATCGGCGTCGGAACGGCGCCCATCGCGGTGACCGTTTCGACCCAGACAGGGGCGCCCGGCGTGCGCATGCGGTTCCCGGCGAGATCGGCTGGCGTGTTCACCGGACCGGCGGTCCAGAGGTGCCGCTCGCCCTGCCACCAGTTGAAGCTCAGGATCTGGTGGCCCGAGGCGTCGTGCAACTTCTTCACCCACTCCTCGAACAGCGGCGAGGTCACCACCTTACGGATGCCGTCGTAACCCGAGGCGAGATAAGGCGCGCCGAGCACGCCGAACTCCTTGACGAAGTTCGCAAGCCTGCCGCCGTCGACGACGACCGCCACCGGAGCGCCGGCGCGCGCCTGCTCCAGCACGTCCTCGTCGGGCCCGAGCTGTGAATTGGGGAAGAGCTTCACCTCGATCGCGTTGTTCGACCGGACCGCCACCGCGTCGCGGAAGCTCTCGAGCCCCTTGTAGAGCGGGTCTGTTGTCGTCAGAGCGGTATTGATGCTGAGCGTATAGTCGGCGGCAAGGCCGACCCCCGGCAGCGCCAGCGCGGCAGTGGCGGCGAGCAGGGCAATTCCAACGCGGGGAAAGCGCTTCATGATTTCCTCCCGATGTAAGAAACCTGTTCAGACGTTCTTGTTTGCTGGTATGGTAGTATGGCACAAATAAAAAGGCAACGGTTTCTTGGACGGGATGCCTTGCGTGATTCTCGGTTGCATTGCGAAGGCCAAGGAGAAATGACCATGGCGAACGGAACGTCCCGGCTGGCGGGTACGGCTTTGGGGCGGGGCGACGCGCGCAACCCTTCGACCGCGGAGCCGGCAGCACAACGGGTCTTTCGCGAGCTCAGGAACGCTATCGTCACGATGGCGCTGACGCCCGGCCAGGCGCTTTCGGAGGCGGAGATCGCGGCGCGCATCGGGGTGAGCCGCCAGCCGGTCCGCGAGGCATTCATCAAGCTGAGCGAGGCCGGGCTGCTGCGCGTTCGCCCGCAGCGTGGAACCTTTGTCGTCAAGATATCGACCAAGCAGGTGACCGATGCCCGCTTCGTGCGCGAAGCGGTGGAAATCGCCGTCGTCCGCCATGCCTGCGAAAGCCTTCGGACGGCTGATATCGCCAACCTTGAGGAGTTGATCGAGGCGCAGCGCGAGTCGGCGGCCGACCAGAAGCCGGCCCGCTTCCTCGCGCTCGACGAGGCATTCCACCGCGCCCTCGCGATCGGCGTCGGCTGCGACTATGCCTGGCGCGTCGTCGAGGAGGTGAAGGCGCAGATGGACCGCGTGCGATATCTCAGCCTACCGCACGCGACGCCCATCGAGCGGCTGGTCGATCAGCACGCCGCGATCCTCTCTGCGGTGAAGGCCAGAAACGCTGCTGCCGCGGAGAACGCGATGCGCGTGCACCTTTCCGAAATCCTCGCGTCGCTCCCCGTTTTGGAGCGGCAGTATCCGGAGCTGTTCGAAACCGAACCTGAAGCCGCATCCGCTGCTGCCCCGCAGCCGATGGAACACGTGGGAGCGTGAGCGATGGCGGACAGAATCGCGGAAGCGAAGGTCATCGTCACCTGCCCCGGCCGGAATTTCGTCACCCTGAAGATCGTGACCAGCGACGGCGTCCACGGCGTCGGAGATGCGACCCTGAACGGGCGCGAGCTTGCCGTCGCCTCCTACCTTCAGGACCACGTCGTCCCCTGCCTGATCGGGCGCGACCCGCACCAGATCGAGGATATCTGGCAATATCTCGCCAAGGGCGTCTACTGGCGGCGCGGCCCGGTGACCATGACGGCGATCGGCGCAGTCGACATGGCGCTCTGGGACATCAAGGCTAAAATCGCCGGCCTGCCGCTCTATCAGCTCCTCGGCGGCAAGTGCCGCAGCGGCGTGATGGTCTACGGCCACGCCAACGGGCGCGACCTTGCGGAGACCGTCGACGCCGTCGGGCACTATATCGAGCTTGGCTACAAGGCCGTGCGCGCGCAGTCCGGCATACCGGGGCTCGACGCCGCCTATGGTGTCGCGCGCGGCAAGCTTTTTTACGAGCCGGCGGTCAAGGGCGGCGCACCGGAAGAGCAGGTCTGGTCGACCGAGAAGTATCTCGACTTCGCTCCAAAAGTCTTCGAGGCGCTGCGTGCACGCCACGGCTTCGGCGTGCACCTGCTCCACGACGTGCATCACCGGTTGACGCCGATCGAGGCTGGGCGCCTCGGCAAGAGTCTTGAGCCCTATCGGCTGTTCTGGATGGAGGACCCGACGCCGGCGGAGAACCAGGAGGCGCTGAAGCTCGTGCGCCAGCACACGGTGACGCCGATCGCCATCGGCGAGGTGTTCAACTCGATTCACGATTGCCGCGAGCTGATCGAGAACCAGCTCTGCGACTACATCCGCACCACCGTCGTGCATGCCGGCGGGATCACGCAGCTTCGCAAGATCGCGGCGCTCGCTGAACTCTATCAGGTCCGCACCGGCTGCCATGGCGCGACCGACCTCTCGCCCGTCTGCATGGGCGCCGCGCTTCACTTCGATATCTCGGTGCCGAATTTCGGCATCCAGGAGTACATGCGCCACACGCCGGAGACCGACGAGGTATTCCCGCACGCCTACGCGTTCGAGGACGGCTTCCTCCATCCAGGCGAATCGCCCGGCCACGGCGTCGATATCGACGAGGCGCTTGCCGCGAAATTTCCCCACGAGCCCGCCTTTCTGCCGATCGCCCGCCTCGAGGACGGCACGATGTGGAGCTGGTGAAGGCGGGGCACCTCATCGAAATCCGGCTGGCGGCGCTGGCCCGAATGGAAATCTGCTTCCCGCTCGCGTAGGGGAGTGGCTTGCTTCGACATTCGGACGGGATCGCGTGCAGCAGCAATCGAAACAGCAAGCCGTGACCGGCGGGGAGGCCACTCACACCGTCCGCCGGAGCATCTTCGCGAAGGAGCGGACCTACCGGCTGGAGCCGGATGCGGTCGCCTGGACCGAGGGCAAGTCGTCGGGACGCGTCCGCTACGCCGACGTGAAGGGCATCCACATCTACTCGATGCCGCCCGCCATGGGGCAGACCGTGCGCCGCACGGTCCTGCGCGGGAACTTTCGCCGTAAGCTCAAGATACAGGCGACGCATTTCCTCGGCTTCGGCCGCACCGAGGACCGCGCCGAGAGCTATTTTAGGTTCATGGAACAGCTTCTGGCGCGAATCACGGCGGCCAACCCGCAGGTCGCGATCCACGCCGGCCAGGGCTGGCCGCTCTACATCTTCTGGCTCGTGATTTTTCTTGCGAGCATCGTGATTCTGGCGCTTGGCGCGATCATGTTTGCGGTCGGCGCATTCGAGGCGAAGGCGCTTCCGGCGTTCGCGATCGTCCTCCTGTTCCTGCCAGTGAGCTGGCGGATCATCCGCCGCGGACGGCCGCGCAGGGCCGACGCGGGCGCGCTCCACCGCGCCGATCTAGGCGGGTGAGTCGCGGCTAAGCCGCTTCGGCTTCGGGGAAGAGCCCGGTCAGCCCCGCCTCCGACGCCTCGCAAACGCCGCGCTCGGTGATGAGCCCGGTGACGAGCCGTCCCGGCGTCACGTCGAAAGCATAGTTCGCCGCCGGGCTTCCTTCCGGCGTGACGCGGATCGTGGCGATGCCGCCGTCCGCGGTCGCGCCGGTCAGATGTGTGACCTCCTCTGCGCTCCGCTGCTCTATCGGGATTTCTCGTATGCCGTCCCTCACCCGCCAGTCGATGGTGGAGGAGGGGAGCGCGACGTAGAACGGCACGCGATTGTCGTGCGCGGCGAGCGCCTTCAGATACGTTCCGATCTTGTTGGCGACGTCGCCTGAGCGCGTGGTGCGGTCGGTGCCTGTGATGACGAGGTCGACCATGCCGTGCTGCATAAGGTGCCCGCCGGTATTGTCGGCGATAACGGTGTGCGGGACGCCCTCCTTGTTCAGCTCCCAGGCCGTCAGGCTGGCGCCCTGGTTGCGCGGCCTTGTCTCGTCCACCCACACATGCACCGGGGTACCGGCGCGGTGCGCCTTGAAGATTGGCGCAAGCGCCGTCCCCCAGTCGACCGTCGCGAGCCAGCCGGCGTTGCAGTGAGTGAGTACGTTGACGGGCGCGTTTTTGCGTCGCTTACCGGCGATATCCTCGATGAGCGGCGCGCCGCTGTCGCCGATCGCTGAACACACTTCAACGTCCTCGTCGGCGATCTCTGCGGCCTCCTCGTAGGCGGCCGCGATGCGTTCGACCACGGCGAGGGGAGCGAGCCTCCGTTGCATGCGCTCCAACGCCCAGCGGAGGTTCACCGCCGTCGGCCGGCTGGCATAGAGGAGGTCGTAGGCGAGGCGAAGACCGGCATCGCTCGGGTCCTCGCGCGCCGCAAGCGCCATGCCGTAGGCCGCGGTCGCTCCGATCAGCGGCGCGC
>JBOHKB010000128.1:0-10310 GCA_050728815.1 Propylenella sp. | reverse complement strand
GGGCTGCCGTGAGCGCCCGCGCGCCGAGCGGCATCGGCGCCGCCGCTGTCGCGGCAATGGGCGCGGCGGTGCGCGCCTGGAGCGCCTGCGATGCGCCACTGACAACACTGGTCGCGCTTTCGAGGCGATTTTGAGCAGCGGTTTGCGCAGGCAATCCCAATGCCACAAGGACGACTGCAAAGAGGAGGCGGGCGCGACGCGAAGTCCGCTGCCGTTCGCTCATATGCCCTCCAATCATGCCTTAAGAGCACTCAGGATGACTTCACCTGGCCCTCAGCTTTGACGCTATGGCGAAGGCTTGATCCGGTCAAATCACCGCCATGAGCCCGCGAACAGTGCGGTTGCGATGAAAGAAGGCGCGAGCCGGCGAAGGAATACCGGAACCGATCGCCAAAGGGTTTGGTTGTGCCTGAGAAACCAAACGGGAGATGGCCGTGCCGGGAAAGACCGACAAAGAGAAGGCGAAAGAGATTCTGGAGAAGCGCGACCGGGCGCGGAAGGGTTTTCGCGAGGACGCTCCGAAGGACGCTGCGGAGAAGAAGAAGGAGCGGATGGAGAAGATCGGGGACAGCGCGCTTGCGCTCGACCTCGGCCTCAAGCGATAGCCCGCTCTTTAAGACAAGAGGGCGGCGGGTTATCGATGGGGATGCCGCGAAGCGCATCTTCGTGCTAGCGACCGTGCGATGGACGATGCGGCCGCGATTCCCGGCCGGCTGACGGGGGCCGGCCACGAGCTTCTCCAGCGGGTGTATTTCGAGGACACGGATTTTTCCGGCCGCGTCTATCATGCGCGCTACCTGCAGTTCATGGAGCGGGGGCGTTCGGACTTTCTTCGTCTGATCGGCATTCATCATCGCGAGCTTGCCGCCGAGGGGCGCGCTTTCGCCGTCCGCCACATGGCGATCGATTTCCTGAAGCCGGCTTCGATCGACGATGTGCTGACGGTGCGGATGTCGACGCTCGACGCGACCGGAGCGCGCGTGGTGCTCAGGCAAGAAGTGCTGCGCGACGGCGAGGCGATGGTCGCGGCGACCGTTACTGTGGCGCTTGTCGGAAAGAACGGCCGCCCGGCCAGGATTCCGCGCGCCATCCGTGATGCGCTTACGCAGCGAGCTCTATGAGCGCGGTCGAGACGACGACAAGTATCGCGCCCGTCAGGGCCATCGCCGTCAGCTTCTCTAGTGTCTTTGGCATCTCCAATACCTGCAAGGAGCGCCCAGCACACCGCCAACGCAATCGGGAGTCCGGGAGTTCCAAGCCGATGTCCGGCTTGATCGTTACCTTCCGTTAACCATAGAGTGCTCGTCTACCCTGAGGCGGCGCGGAACGCGGCCAAGCCGCGCTTTGGACACATTCGCTGGCCACAAGCCGCCGCAGATCGGAACGGGCGATCCCTCCAATGAATCCTGAAGTCTTAGAGACCGCATTGGCCGGGCCGGCGGGCAGCTTTTCGCTGTTCGCGCTGTTCTGGCAATCGCACATAGTCGTCAAGCTCGTGATCCTCGGCCTGCTCATCGCCTCCGTCTGGTGCTGGGCGATCATCGTCGACAAGTTCCTGCTCTACGCCCGCTCGGCCCGGCAGATGGATCAATTCGAAAATGTCTTCTGGTCCGGCCAGTCGCTCGAGCAGCTCTATCAGCAAGTCTCGGCGCGCAATGCGAACGGGCTTGCGGCGCTGTTCGTGTCGGCGATGCGCGAGTGGAAACGCACCTACGAATCCGGCGTGCGCTCGCTGCACGGACTTGGCGGGCGCATCGACCGTGTCATGGACGTGACGCTGGCGCGCGAGGTGGACAGGCTCGAGCGCCGGCTGCTGGTGCTCGCGACCGTCGGATCGGCGGGACCGTTCATCGGCCTCTTCGGCACGGTGTGGGGGATCATGACCTCGTTCCAGGCGATCGCTGCGGCGAAGAACACCAACCTCTCGGTGGTCGCCCCCGGCATCGCCGAGGCGCTGCTTGCAACCGCCCTCGGGCTGCTGGCCGCCATCCCGGCGGTCGTCTTCTACAACAAGTTCTCCGCGCAGGTGGCGCGGCTCGCGACCCGCATGGAAGGCTTCGCCGACGAGTTCGCGGCGATCCTGTCGCGGCAGATCGACGAGCGGGACGCCGCCTGATGGCCGCGGTCCCGGCATCGGCGGTCCCGACTGGACGCCGCCACAAGGCGCGCCGCCGCTATCTCCCGATGGCGGAGATCAACGTCACGCCCTTCGTCGACGTGATGCTGGTGCTTCTGATCATCTTCATGGTGGCCGCCCCGCTGCTCACAGTCGGCGTGCCGATCGACCTGCCTGAGACGCAGGCGAAAGCGCTCGAGGGGGACACCGAGCCGATCACCATTTCGATCCGCGCCGACGGCACGGTCTTCCTGCAGGACGAGACGGTCGACCCGGAGCGGCTGATCACCATCCTGCAGGCGATTACGCGGAACGGCCTCGACGACCGCATCTACGTGCGCGGCGACCGCAGCGCCGATTACGGCACGATCATGCGCGTTATGGGCCGTCTCAATTCGGCCGGCTACAAGCGGATCGGACTCGTCACCGTCGAGGAGACGGACAGCTGAGCGATGCGGACCGGGATCACCGTTTCCATCATCGGGCATGCTGTCATCCTCGGGCTTGGCCTGATCGCTTTTCCGGACATGCGATCTCTCGAGTCGGAGAAGATCGAGGCGCTCCCGGTCGAGCTGATCTCCGTCGACGAAATCACCGACCTCGCTCCCGGCATCGAAAGCTCGGAGGAGCTTCCCGAGGAGACGCCGCAGCCGACGCCTGAGATCGAGGCCGAGGCGCCGTCGCCCGAACCGGAAGAGATTCCGGCTGAAACGCCGGTCGAGGCCGCCGAGGCTCCGCCTCCGCCCGAGCCGGCGCCTGAGCCCGAGCCGGAACCGGAGCCCACACCACCGCCGGAGCCGGTGGCTCCGCCCGCGCCGCAGTCACCGCCGGAGCCGGCGCCCGAACCGGAACGGGATCTCGCCGACCTGCTGGAGGAACTGCCCGAGCCCGAACCCGAGCCGCCAGTCGTCACCGACCCGAACGTCCCACGCGTGCGTCCCGAGCCGCCCCCGCGGGTGGCGCGGGTCGAGCCTCCCGCTCCCCCCGAGGAGGAAGAGGCGGAGTTCAACGCCGACGACATTTCGGCGCTGCTCAACAAGCAGGAGCCGCAGGGAGGCGGCGCTCCCGAGCAGGCGACGGAGCCGCAGACCATCGGCTCGATCGACGGCCGCGCGGAGGCCGCGATGACGCAAAGCGAAATCGCCGCGCTGAAGGCCCGGCTCTACCGCTGCTGGAATCCGCCGATCGCGGTGCGCGAGGCGGGAGCGCTCGTGGTGGAGGTGCAGATCAGCCTGCTGCCGGACGGCAGCCTAGCCGGCCAGCCCGTGGTCACGCGCGTCGACCATGCAAGCGATCCTGTGGCGCAGGTGGCGGTGGAGGCGGCATTGCGCGCAGTTGTCCAATGCGCGCCGTTCGGCGACATACTCCGGCCAGAAAAATACGCGATCTGGAGCCGGATCGATTTCGTTTTCGACCCCCGCGAAATGCTTGGCGGATAGGACGAGGAGTTTTTCGATGAGGTTCGCAAGTCAGGCGTTTCTGCTCATCCGAGTGGCGATGCTGCTTGCCGCCGTTTCGCCTCTGGCGCTCGCCGGCAGCGCGCTCGCGCAGCTTCGCGTCGACATCACCCAGGGCAACATCCAGCCGATGCCGATCGCGATCCCGCCCTTCGTGGGCGCGAACGGAGGCGTCGACGAGCTCAGCCAGAACGTGGCGCAGGTGGTGACCGCGGACCTCAAGCGCTCGGGACTATTCGCGCCGGTCGATCCGGCGGCCTTCATCGAGCCGGTCGTGCCGCCGACCGTCACGCCGAATTTCGCCAACTGGCGGCCGCTCAGCGCCCAGGCGCTCGTCTCCGGCAGCGTCGCCCCGACCGGCGACGGCCGCATCATGGCCGAGTACCGACTGTGGGACGTGGTTTCGGGCCAATACCTCGTCGGCAAGCAGTTCTTCGCCTCGCCCGACAACTGGCGGCGGCTCGCCCACATCATCGCCGACTCCGTCTATTCGCGGCTGACCGGCGAGCGCGGCTATTTCGACAGCCGCGTCGCCTTCGTCGACGAAACCGGCGGCAAGGCGCAACGCGTGAAGCGGCTCGCCATCATGGATCAGGACGGCGCGAACGTCCGCTATCTCACCGATGGCGAGGACCTCGTCGTCACGCCGCGCTTCTCGCCCTCGCGGCAGGAACTCGCCTACGCCTCGCTCACCGGCGACAACTGGCACATCTTCGTCCTGAACATCGAAACCGGCCAGCGCGAGCTGATCGGCAATTTCCCGAACATGGCGTTCAGCCCGCGCTTCTCGCCCGACGGCCAGCAGGTCGTGCTGTCGCTCGAGCAGGGCAACAACACGAACATCTTCCGGCTCGACCTCCGCACCCGGCAGCTCACGCGGCTGACCGATTCTCCGTCGATCGACACAGCCCCTTCCTACGCGCCGAACGGCGCCCAGATCGTGTTCGAGTCGGACCGCGGCGGGCAGCAGCAGCTCTACGTGATGAGCGCGAGCGGTGGCGCGGCGAAGCGCATCAGCTTCGGCAACGGCAAGTACGGCACGCCGGTCTGGTCGCCGCGCGGCGACCTGATCGCATTCACCAAGCAGGAGGGGAACGCCTTCAAGATCGGCGTCATGCGGCCAGACGGCTCGGGCGAGCGCATCCTCACCGAAGGCTTTCACAACGAGGGGCCGACCTGGGCGCCGAACGGCCGCGTCTTGATGTTCTGGCGCGATTCAGGCGGCGCGAGCGGCGGCCCGCAGCTCTGGTCGGTGGACATCACCGGCTATAACGAGCAGATGATCCCGACGCCGAGCTTTGCGTCCGACCCGGCGTGGAGCCCGCTGTTGGGGTAGGGGAGCACCCCGCGCTACTGCGCGGCCCGCACGCTGACGGCCACCACGCCCGCGCCGATCAGGCACGATCCGCCGAGCCTGTTGACGATGCCGATCGCTCGCGGGCTCTTCATAAAACTTCCGGCGCGGGCGGCGACCGCCGCATAGCCGAGCGCGTTCGTAAACGCGAGCGTCAGGAACGTCGCCTCGATCACCACCATCTGCGTCCAGAAATCCGCTTCCGGCGACAAAAACTGCGGGAGGAAGGCGACGAAGAAGGTGATGCCCTTCGGGTTGAGCGCCGTCACCAGCCAGGCGTGCCCGAGCATCCTGGCCGCCGACGCGGCTGAGGTGCGCGGCTTCGCTTCGAGCGCGCCGCCCGCCCGCCAGAGCTTTATGCCGAGCCAGACGAGATAGGCCGCGCCGATCCATTTCAGCACGGTGAACACCGTCGCGGAGGCAGCGAGCAGTGCGCCGACGCCAAGCATTGAGAGCGTCATCGCGGTGAAATCGCCGAGCGCCACGCCGACAGCCATCGGGAACGCCGTGCGCCAGCCCTGCCCGAGCGCATAAGAGACGACCAAAAGCACCGTCGGCCCGGGGATCAGGAGGAGCACGATAGTCGCGGCGGTGAAGGCGAGCCAGAGTTCTACGGGCATATCGGGATCGCTCCAATAGGACAGTGGAACGAGCCATGAAGAGCAAGCGAAGTCCAGACGGCGCGGCACTTTCCCTCCCCCTTTGGAATGCCAGGTGGGTGCGGACGCCATGCGCAGCTGTAAAGGCGATGGCGGCGAAGCTGCTCGCCGCGAAACGCGACTGAAGCATACTTGACCGCGGCAGGACTCTGGTAACCGCCGGTACGGAATTCCTCACATGTCGAATGAGTTCTTCTCCTTCTCCGTGCGATCCTTGCCTCATAGGCAAAACCGCATGGCTGCGAGCAATGTGAAGTGGCGGCTGCTCGCCGTGGAAAGGCAGCATGGACGTTGCTGCTACTGCGAATGTCCGCTCTTTGAACAGCGCTCGACCGACCTGGCATCATTCGCCCTCCGCCACGGTCTCTCGCATCGGCAAGGAATGCGCTTCCTGTCGACCGCCGAGCATCTGCGTCCGAAGAGCGAAGGAGGAAAGAACGGGCCGGGGAACATTGCCGCTGCCTGTCGCTACTGCAACATCATGCGGCACCGGCGGCGCAAGGCTTTCTCGTTCCAGGAGTATCGCGCGTATGTCCGGCGCCGGGTCAGTCGTGGAAAGTGGCACCCTCGTTGGGTGCACGACGCGATCCTGCGGATCGGAATTGGCGCTGGCGCGAGCGGCAACTCGACGCCGGGTCATTTGGCATGAGGCATTCCTCTTTGGTGGTGGAGGTTGCTTTCGGCTTGTCGATGGGGCGAGGGGGCAATCCACATCGGGCTCTACGCCGGTAACCCTCTCACGGCCTTCGGCCAAGGCCGAAGGCCACCCTCTCCCGCAAGGGGAGAGGCGACCCTGCGCCACTGCCTCCGGCCCAAATGCTGCGGGGAGGATGGCGGGAGAGGTTCTTCGCGCCGCGCTTTGTCGCAGACAACCCCACCCGCCTCGCGCTTCGCGCTTGGCACCCTGCCCGCGAGGGAGCGGGCGCGCCCGCGCCTACTGCGCGAGCGGTTGACCCTCGGCCTTGACGAGTGGTTAACCATCCGAGGTTTACCAATTCGGAGAACCAGCTCGAGCTTGGGAGTTCCGGCCATGCCGTTCCGCTTGTCCGTCGGAAACATGTTTGCGGCAGCGATGCTGGCGGCGGCGGTTTTCGCCGCCGGCTGCGCCAATCAGAGCAAGACCGTCGAGGCCGGGCTGACCGGCGCGGCCGTGCCGGGGAGTCCGCAGGAATTCCAGGTCGCGGTCGGCGACCGGGTGTTCTTCGAGACCGATTCCTCTGCGATCACCGCGCAGGGGCAGCAGACGCTCGACCGCCAGGTGCAGTGGCTGAACCAGTATCCGAACTACGCCTTCATGCTCGAGGGCCACGCCGACGAGCGCGGCACGCGCGAATACAACATCGCGCTCGGGGCGAGGCGCGCAGCGGCGGTCCGCGACTACATGATCGCGCGCGGCATCGCCGCCAACCGCATGCGCACCATCTCCTACGGCAAGGAGCGGCCGGTCGCCGTCTGCGACGACATTTCCTGCTGGTCGCAGAACCGGCGCTCCGTCACGGTGCTCGAAGGCGCGTCCGGCTGAGGCCGAAAAGCCGCGGTTTTCCGTGAAAGGCCCGCCCGCGCCGGCGGGCCTTTCCATTTTCATGAACCCGCCGAAGTTTGGCCGAATTGATCGGATGGGTGTAAGAGGCGAGGGGTTTTCCGGAGTTTTGACATGATGCGCCTGAGCGCAGTGCTGCTTTGCCTTTTTCTCGCCGCGCCGGCTGCGGCGCAGACGCAGGAAGAGGGGCAGATGCGCCTCTACATCCAGGATCTGGAGAACCGCGTCCGCCAGCTGACCGGCGAAAACGAGCGGCTCTTCTACGAGTTGAACCAGATGCGCGCTCAGCTTGGCATGCCGCCGCTCCTCCCGAACGAGCCGGCGGCGACGGGCGCGGTGGTTACCGGCGAAGCGGTGCAGCCGCCGGCGGGCGTTGCGCCCGGGGCGGAGCAGACCCTCGGCACGCTCCCCGTTTCGCCGGAGGCGCCGCTTGTTCCTCCGCAGGGAGCGGGCGCTGAAGCGCCGGTCGACCTCTCCGCGCTCGCGGGCGGTGTCGCACCCGAGATGGTCAAGCCCGAATTCGGCAATCCGACCCCCCCCGGCCAGCCGGGCGCGATTCCGCCCGGCCAGCCGGGCGGCGCTGAGATCGCCGGCCTGCCGGCCGCGCCGGGGACGCCTCCGGCCGCCGCGCTTTCCGGCTCCGCCGCCGACGAATACGACCTCGCCTACGGTTACATCCTGACCGGCGACTACGATCTCGCCGAGGAAAGTTTTCGGACCTGGCTTGCCGCGTTTCCCGGCAATCCGCAGGAGGCCGACGCGCAGTTCTGGCTGGGCGAGAGCCATCTCCAGCAGGGCGAGTACCGCGATGCCGCGAACTCCTTCCTCGCCGTCTACAAGGCGGCGCCGGAAAGCAAGAAGGGGCCGGACGCGCTCTTGAAGCTCGGCGTCTCGCTCTCCGCGCTCGGCGAGGGGACGGCCGCCTGCGCCACGTTCGCGGAAGTCGGGCGAAAGTATCCGAGCGCGCCTGCCTCGCTGATGAGCCGCGTGCATGACGAGGAAGGCCGGGCCGGCTGCTGAGGCGGCCGCGCTCGATCCACCGGGCCTCTTCCAACGCCTGTCGGGCCGGCGCGGGCTGGTGCTCGCCGTTTCCGGCGGGCCGGATTCGACCGCGCTAATGATCTTGACGGCGAAGTGGGGCGGGCGTCCGCCGGTGCTGGTCGTAAGCATCGACCATGGGCTCCGTCCGGAATCCGCTGCCGAGGCAAGGACGGTCGCGGACAACGCCGCGACGCTCGGCCTCCCGTGCCGGATCATGAAGATCGCCGAAGGCTTCACCGAGGGTAATCTTCAGGACTGGGCGCGCCGCGCCCGCTACCGCTGTCTCGCCGAAGCGGTGCGCGAGGCCGGCTTCGACACGATCGTGACGGCGCACCACCGAGAGGACCAGGCCGAGACGTTTCTGCTGCGGCTAGCGCGCGGATCGGGAGTGTATGGGCTTGCGGCGATGCCCGAGGAGAGCGTCGCCGAAGGCGTCAATCTCATCCGCCCGCTGCTCTCCGTGCCGCGCGAGGCGCTGCATCGGGTCGCGGCGGAGAGCGGCCTTCCCGTCGCCGCCGATCCGAGCAATCTCGATCCGCGCTTCGACCGCGTGCGGCTGCGTGAGCTGATGCCCGATCTCGCCGCGCACGGGCTGACGGCGGAGCGGCTGGCGGAGACGGCGGCGAGGCTCAGGCGCGCGGCTTCGGCGCTCGACCATTACGCAAGCGCATTCCTGAAGGAGAATTTTGTCGCCGATCACTTCGGCATCGTGAGCGGTCCGGCGGATTCTTTCGCGGAGGTGCCTGAGGAGGTGGGGCTTCGGGCGCTCGCGCTGATCCTCAAGGCGACAGGCGGCGCCGAGTACACGCCTCGCCTCGACAGCGTGGAGGCCGCGCTGAAGGCGATTCTGGCCGCGCCCGGCGCCGATCTCAAGCGGACGCTGCATGGGGTCGTCATCGCCGTCAGGGCCGACCGCCTCACTGCGAGGCGGGAGTGGGGACGCGCCGGCCTTTCCGAAATTGCCGCCCAAGCCGGCGCGAGTCTCATCTGGGATGCACGCTTCAGGGTGGACGTTCCGCAGCTCGCGGGAGTGCTCGGCGTCGGCCCGCTCGGCAGCTCAGACCGGCGGCTCCGCTCGCCATCCGCCGACCGCGGCACACTGCAGGCGCTGCCGGGGCTGTATCAGAATGGCACGCTAGTGGCAGTGCCGGAGACGATTTCCGCCGCCGACGAAGGCGCGCCGCTGCGAAAACTCGCCGTCAAATGCGTGGTCGGACAGGAGCTTGGCCTTGCCGCGCCGGCCTGATCACCATTCCGCCTGCTTTCGGTTGCAGCGCGGCGACCGGCGGTTCACCTTGGCAGCAACTATGCTAAAACCTATCTAGGTGTATGGAAAAACGCGGCCATTAGCCGGCGCCGCCCCGGGGACAGGAACGGGATGAACCAGAATTTTCGTAACTTCGCGCTGTGGGCGGTCATCCTGCTGCTACTGGTGGCGCTCTTCAACCTGTTCCAGAATCCGACCGGGCAGTCGGGCGCGTCGGAAATCACCTACTCTCAGTTCCGCAACGACACCAACGACGGCCGTGTGGAGAGCGTGGTCATCTCCGGCCAGGAGATCACGGGCAAATATACCGACAAGTCCCGCTTCCGCACCGTCGCGCCGGAGAACGCAGATTACGTGACGCTGCTCGAGGATCGCGGCGTGTCGATCCAGGCGCGGCAGGACGACGAGCGCATGTCGTTCCTCTCGGTGCTGATCTCCTGGTTCCCGATGTTCCTGCTGATCGCCGTGTGGATCTTCTTCATGCGGCAGATGCAGGGGGCGGGCGGCCGCGCCATGGGTTTTGGCAAGTCGAAGGCGAAGCTCCTGACGGAAGCGCACGGCCGCGTGACGTTCGATGACGTCGCCGGCGTCGACGAGGCCAAGGAAGACCTCGAAGAGATCGTCGAGTTCCTACGCGACCCCCAGAAATTCCAGCGGCTCGGCGGACGCATTCCGCGTGGCGTGCTTTTGGTCGGGCCTCCCGGCACCGGCAAGACGCTGCTTGCGCGTGCCATCGCGGGCGAGGCGAACGTGCCGTTTTTCACCATCTCCGGTTCGGACTTCGTCGAAATGTTCGTCGGTGTCGGCGCCAGCCGTGTCCGCGACATGTTCGAACAGGCAAAGAAGAATGCACCCTGCATCATCTTCATCGACGAG
>JBOHKB010000127.1:0-2584 GCA_050728815.1 Propylenella sp. | reverse complement strand
GCCGTAGGCCGCGGTCGCTCCGATCAGCGGCGCGCCACGCACCACCATGCGCCGGATCGCGTCCTCGGCGTCCTTGGCGGTCTTGAGCGTCTTGATTTCGAAGCGGTGCGGAAGCTTCGTCTGGTCGATGACTTCGACGCTCTCGCCGTCCTCGGCGAGCCAGATCGTGCGAAAATCCGTGCCGTCGACGCGCATGGCCGCAAAAACTTCGCCTTTTCCGGCGGATCGCCGCCTAACCAACACAATTCGCCCGCCGCTGTCGAGCGCGGGCGGAGGCGCGGCGCCGCTGCGCCGACAAGCCTTTGTTCACCGCGATGCGAAGCCTGACGCCGATGAAACACGGTGTTTGAGCGAACGCAACGAAACCGAAATGCAATTGCCCTAGATGCCCGTGCAAAGGGACGCCCGGAACGGAAAAACGGGCACGGCGTTGAGGGTAGCATGTCCAGTCGGATCCAAAGGTTTGAGGAAGTTTGCCGGCTTGGCGGCGAGTTTGGCCGCGAGTTGGCGGCGGCGCTCATGCTCGCAAGCGGCCGTGGAAACGCCGACCGCGCGCTGCAGCGGCAGATGGCGCGGATCGTGCTGAGACAGATCGCCGTCGCGGTGGAGAAGCTCGAGAACGCCGCGTATCCGGCCAAGCTCATCAGGGCCTACGAGCGCGCGGCGCGGGAAGGCGTGCTCAACGAGCTGCTGAAGAGCCAGGCGATCGCCGCCAAGCTTGAGCGCCGCGCGGCCTGACGCGCGGTGCATGCGCGGGCAAGCGCCCGGCGTCTTAGTAACCGCGTTGCTCTACTGAACGTAAGTTGATGGGTCGGGCGCCGGCAGTTCCTTCGCTGCCGTGGGCGGCGTCTCCACATCCGCCGCCGCGAGCCGGCGGAGCGTCACGCTCGCGGCGGCGCCGCCCGCGAACACCAGCGTGCCTGTGCCGCCGAGGTCGCGCGACAATGGCCCGGTAACCTCACCAGTCCGCCCATCCTCGCAGACCACTGCCGCGGTAAAGGTGAGGCCGCTTTCCAGCGGGTTGTAGCCGCCGGTGCAGCGGAGGCCGCTTGCGAGATCGGTTGCCTCGAAGGAGGCAAGCGTAGGCGCCGCCGCCAACGCGGGGGCCTCCTCTTCCAGCACTAGCGGCGGGGCGACACTACCGGTCTGCACCTTGCCGGCCCGGCCGCGCGAGAATGGCGAACAGCCCGCAACGATCGCCGCGAAAAGGACCACCCATAATGCCGCGCGACGCGCTCCCATGCCCCCTCTCCGATGCGGCGGAAGCATGGCTGCAATCCCAGGCGAAGTCGAGCGTCATCGCTCCTGCGCCGCGCGTTTCTCTGGATAAGCGTAGAAATCAGCCGCGCGAGTGGTGCGCCCAGTAATTGGCGTCGTTTTCGAAGCCGTACTGGGCCCCAGGGTCGGGCCGGTGCGCGCGGCGTCCGAAGCCGTAGGAGCCGCGCATGTCGCCGCCGTTGCTGAGCGGCTGCTCCTCGCGCTTGCGAATGCGGACGCGCTTTTCCGCTTTCGACTGCGTGTCGCGGGAAAGACCCTTCAGCCAAGCCAGCAAAGGCATTGTCGTCTCCGCTCCCCAGGTCATCGAAATCGGAGACCTAACCTCTGCCTACCACGCGCGTTCCAGCCGACGATGGCGGTCTCGCGCTCATGGTTTGCAGGCGGTTAGCGAGGCGCCCACGGCGTCACACGCGGGCCCTGGCTTCCGCGCTCGTCACGGTGCGCCGCACCAGCGCCACGAAAATCAGCGCCGTCGCGAACATGATCAGGCTGTAGGTCGCTGCCGGAATCACATAGGCGCCGCCGCCGAACAGAAGCGACGCGACGCCGATCGCCAGCGTCCCGTTCTGCAGTCCGCACTCGACTGTGATCGCGATCCGCTGCCGCGGGCCGGAGGCGAAGAGGGTCGCCAGCGTGAAAGCGAGCGCCATCATGACGACGTTGAGGACGAGTGTGACGAGCCCTGCCTCCGCGAAGTAGGCGACGACGTTTTCCCTCTCCTGCAGGATCGCGCCGATGAGGACGAGTACGAAGAGCACGACAGAGGCGCGCCGTGCGTTGGGCTCGAAGCGGAGCGCGAAGGCTTCGGCGAAGCGGCGCACAGCCATGCCGATCAACACCGGCACGGTGATGATGAGAAAGACGCTCAACGAAGCGCCGAGGACAGATACTTCTGCCGCATCACTGCCGACGAACTGCGCGTAGGCCAACGCGACGATCGCCGGAATTGTAAGGACGCAGAGGAGGCTGGTGACGGCGGTGAGCGATATGGAGAGCGCCACGTCGCCGCGTGCGAAGGAAGTGATCACGTTCGATGTCGCCCCGCCGGGCGCCGCAGCTATGATGATCAGGCCGACGGCGAGTTCCGGACTGATCGGCCAGACCGAAGCGAGCAGGAATGCGACGGCCGGCAGGAGCACGATTTGCGACAGGGCGCCGACGAAAAAGTCCTTCGGCTGACGCGCGACGCGGAGAAAATCATCGGTGACGAGCCCGAGCCCCAGCGTGAACATGATGAAGGCGAGCGCCAGCGGCAGAAAGACGTCTGTGACAATACCCATCGCAGCCCCCCCAATGGGCTCTAAGG
>JBOHKB010000126.1:0-3651 GCA_050728815.1 Propylenella sp. | reverse complement strand
GGATCCCATCCGCGCGACACGACTTTCCCTTGCGATCGGCAAGCTGACCGCGCAGACCCGTACGCTGCGCAGGATCGCCGAGCTGCAGTCACAGCAGCAAGCCGAGGCGACCGAGCAAGGTTCCGAGAAATTGGGCCCGAACGTGAATCGCGCGCCGATTGTCGCGGCCCCTACCGTTGCAGGGACCAGCGGCACTTTCATCATGCTGTCCGCCAACCAGCGGGAGTTCGGGCGGCGTTTTCCGGACTACCCCGATGCGTCGGAGATATCAGCCGCCACGATCAAGGCGACAGTGCCTCCGACAGCGCCCGGCCACGCCTACGTGGTACCGGTCGGATTCAGCAACTTCAACGAGAAGTTCAGCTACCTCCGTTACCTGAACAATCTCGATTTCGCCGGCGGTGATACGGGAATTCTGGCCGTCGGGCAGCACACGCGATTTCCGCGCTTCGTGCTCATAGAATCCGGCGTCTTTGACATGCCGAGTCTCGTGAGGCTGTTGCAGAGCTCCGATGTCGGAAGCGTCATCGAAAAGGTTGGAAGGCACTATCAGATCAACGTGCCTCTTCTGATAGGCCAGAATGCCACTCTCGTCGTTTCGGAAGCGGATGTCGACGAGCTGCGTCTCAACACAGCCGCCGCGGCCTATCTGATCAACTCCGGCCGCTTCTACTTGGTTGGCGCAAAGTTGACGAGCTGGGACCCGGGCACGGCTACGCCAAGCCCCCGATCGGCCGAGCAATGGGCCGACTTCAACTCCTTCTATGTCGGCTGGAGCGGTTCAGAAACGTACATAGCCGAAGCGCAGGTCAGCTCGCTCGGTTATGCGAGCGGCAAGTCGTATGGCTTCACGCTATCCAGTGGTCCCACGCGCGTGCTCAGCGCGACGTGGAACACCACGCCACGGCCAAAGGGGATCATAGTCGACAGCGTCTTCGACCAGATGTACTATGGTTTCTACTCTTACGAAGCATCTGACGTCTGGATCGTTGGAAATCACTTCAAAAACAATCATATATATGCAATAGATCCGCATGATCGCTCGAACAACCTTGTCATTCAGAACAACGCCGCGAGTAGTACTAAAGAAAAGCACGGGATAATCTTATCTCGGGACGTCACGCATTCTACCATCGTCGGAAATATTACGTTCGACAGCGGCGGGTCCGGCATAATGCTGGATCGATCCAGTGACGAGAACGTGGTAGCCTACAATCTCTCCTTTGGAAACAACAACGATGGCCTCACCGTCTTCGAGAGCAGCTGCAACCTCGTCAGCAGCAACACGATGTACGGTAATGGCCGCGACGGAGTGCGCATCAGGAATAGTTGGGACATCCTCCTGTCCGCGAACGGAATCGAGAGCAATGGGAGTGCAGGCATATTTGCGTACACCGCGGGCCTGGGGGGAGAGAATGGAACAGGGCGCGACTTGGAGACCGATCCCTACTACGTCTACTCGGACTTGATAGCGGTTCGGAACAGGTTGAAAGGGAACGCGGTGGCGATGGGTGCTGCCGGCGTCTCGGCCGTCCAGGTCGGCGGCAATGACTTTGCCGTTGCGCCGGATGAAAGGCTCCTTTCGTCCGATCTGGCGGAAGCTGGATTTGGATTCCTTTCCGCGAGCGCGGAGGGCGCTGTCCTTCGGGATGTCTGCAGACCGCTCAGACCCGCGGAATCGTGCTCGCTCAGAGAAGACGGCTATTTCGGCAGCGATATCGTGGCTGAGATCCAGGCAGCTTCTACCCCGCAATCTCTCCTCGCCGGAAGGGGCTGCGAACCTCGAAGCGCGGTGCCTGTTAGGATTGAAGCAACCAGCCAATAACGGCGGGCGAATAACCCCTACGAATTCAGATACGCTAGGTGCTTGGCCTCCTGTCGCGCTTTCGTCACGGCCTGCAGAATCATTCCTGCGCCGAATGCGAATATTGCCGCCACCATCATGCTCCCGATCACAATCAGCGTAGGAACGCGTTCCACGGTCCCCGTTGCGACAAACGAGAGCAAGATCGGTACGAACATTAGCAGTGCGATTAGCGCGGTGATTCCGGCGCCGATCCCAAAACAGGCAAATGGTCGCTCGGTCACGAAGAGATGACAGATGTACAGGCAGATGCGCAAACCATCACGCCATGTCGAAAGCTTGCTTGAGGATCCTTCCGGCCTTGCGTGGTAGGGCGTATCGATTTCTGTGCAAGGCAATCGAAGCTGCAGTGCGTGAACAGTGAGCGCGGTTTCGATCGTGAACCCTCTTGCATGTATCGGAAAGCTCTTTACAAAAGAGCGGTTGAAGACGCGATAGCCCGACAGGACATCGTCAAACTCGGTGCCGAACAAAACTCCAAGCATGCGCGTAATGACATAATTGCCAAACCTGTGTCCCTGGCGGAAGGCGGAGGTGGCCGTGGATTGGCGCTTCCCCACAACCATCGCGAGGCGCTCACTGCGAAGGGTGTCGATCAATCCGGGCAAGGACGGTATGTCATAGGTAGCGTCGCCGTCGAGCATCACGTAGACGTCCGCTTCGACCTCGCTGAAGAGACGCCGAACCGCGTTGCCCTTCCCCTTTCGGCGCTCGGAAATAACGGTCGCTCCCGCCTTGCGCGCGACCGCCACGGTGCTGTCGGTCGAATTGTTGTCACACACCAGGATTTCGGCGCCTGGTAACGTCCGCCGGAGTTCGTGAACCATGTTACCAATGGTCGACGCTTCGTTGTGACACGGGATGAGGATCGCAATCCGCGGGGTCGCGGGAAACCGCGATTGGCGCGCGAAGTGCCTTGCTTGGCTCAACTCCTGCAGACTTCCCGCTCGGTCCATTCGGTGTTTCCCCGTCGCTCCCTCGCACCTCCGAAAAGGCGGTCATCATGATGGCGTTTTTGCGGGCGGCGAACAGCGCCTACCACACTAGCCTCCGGAGTGCGGAGCTTCTTAGCAAGACCGCGAAGGAGGGATGCATGGCACCATTGACCATCATCGAACTAGAGCGGCACACCGCGATGCAGCTGATGATCCTGGCGATCGAAGCCGCGCTGGCGTGCCTGCCCAAATGCGCCAGCGGAAACGCCTCTTGCATCGCGGTCGGCCGAGGAGGCGCGACCGGCGGACGGCGCCGCTTGCCGTGTCGTCGCCAGCGTCCGGCGGGCTTGCGTTTGACACGCCTTAGTTGCAGAGCGTATATTCCTGAAGCACTTGTTGTGGTGGAACTCAGAATTGTCCCGCTGCGGAGGGGGGATGCCGTCAATCGCATTCGGGCCGCTCCGGCTCGCCGCTGCATGCGTGGCGGCCAGTCTGCTTGGCGCCGAGCCCGCCCACGCCGACCGCAACTGCACCGCGCAGGAGAGGGCGGACGCCGACGCTCAGCTTTGGCTCAAAGCGCGGGACAAACGGCTCTCGATCGAAACGCATCTGCCTTGGGAATGCCGCAGCCGGTCGATGCCGGCAGCGGAGAGCAGGTACTGGTGCAGCGCGACTACGTCACGCTTTATGACGACGATCTGCGCGATCCGCTCTGGTCAGCTACCGGCTGGAATTCGCTAAGCTGGGAGAGTCGGACCGGATCAATTGCTTTCGGCGCGACGTACGGATCGGCGCGACCGCGGCTTCGAAGCTCTCCGACTACGACGAGCCGGTTTTTCGCTCACTCACTCC
>JBOHKB010000125.1:0-2487 GCA_050728815.1 Propylenella sp. | reverse complement strand
CACTTCTATCGGCGCGCCGGTCGGGAGATGCGTGCCGTGAAGGCTCGCCGGCAGCGTCGCGGCGTCGTTGGCGACGACGAGATCGCCCGCATCGAAGAGCGTCCCGAGATCGCTCCGCGCCCCGTGCCGCACGCGGCCGTTCGCGTCGACCGCGAGGAGCTTTGGCGAGGCGAGGGCCGGGCGATCCGCCGCGATCATGCGGCCCTCGCGGCGCGGTGCGGCAAGGCGGCAACGATCGCCTCGATCAGCTCACTCGCGGATTGTTCGGGGCGCTTCAGCGTCGAGGGATCGGCGTCGGGGACGGCGAGCGCATGCAGCGGCGTGTCCATGTCGCCCGGATCGAACGACAGGAAGCGGATGCCTTCCGCGGTCGTCTCTTCGCCCCAGATGGCGGTCATGTGGCGGAGCGCCGCCTTGCTGGCGCCGTAGGCGCCCCAGCCGGCATAGGCATTGACCGCCGCGTCGCTCGATATGTTGATGACGGCGGCGCCGCGCCCTTCGCGCGCCGACGCCGCGAGCGCGCCGAGGAGCGCCTTGGTCAGCCGGAACGGGCCGAGGACGTTGACCTGAAGCGCCTCGGCGAATTCCTCGCACTCGGTATCGGCGAGAAGCTCAAGCGGCGTCGGGCCGAGGCTCGACGCGTTGTTGACCAAAACGTCGAGGCCGCCGAGCCGGCCGGTGATCTGCAGCGCGATCGGGTAGATGTCGTCCTTCGCGCCGACGTCGCCGACGATGCCGTGAGCGCCGGTCGCCTTGGCGGTGCGTTCGACCGCCGCGGCGGTGCGGGCGACGAAGGCGACGTTCGCGCCTCGCGCCGCAAGCGCTTCGACCAGCGCCAGCCCGAGGCCTGACGTGCCGCCGGTGACCGCGACGCGGAGCCCGCCAAGAGGGGTGTCCTTGCGCATTGTCATGCTCCTTCCCTTTCCAACGAAGGCCGCTTGCTACAAGTTCAAGTGAACTTGAAGTCAAGCCCTTTTTGTGCTTGCCTCCCGGCCATGGAAAAAGTGCTGACGATCAGCGAGGTCGCGCGCCGGAGCGGCGTCGCCTCCTCGGCGCTCCGCTTCTACGAGGAACGCGGGCTGATCCAATCCGAACGCGCCGGCTCGGGGCACCGCCGCTATCCGCGGTCGGCGCTCCGGCGGATCGCCTTCATCGTCTTTGCGCAGCGGATCGGGCTCTCGCTCGACGAGATCGGCGCGGAGCTGGCAAAACTCCCGGAGGGCCGCGTGCCGACGCGCGGCGACTGGTCGCGACTCTCCGCGGCGTGGTCCAAGCGGATCGATGAGCGGATAGCGGAGCTTCAGCGCCTTCGCGCAGGGCTCACGGAGTGCATCGGCTGCGGCTGCCTGTCGATCGACCGCTGCCGGCTCGCCAATCCGGAGGACTGGGCAGGGCGGAGGGGACCCGGTCCGCGCTACTGGTTGGGCTAGGCGGCCTCGGCGATGGCGTCGAGGCGGATGCCGAGGAGCTCGGCGAGGGCGGCGCGGCCTGCGGCCGTCACGATCACGGCGCGGCTGCCGCGGACGCGCTCGATCCAGCGCTGTTCGAAGGCATTGCGGGCGAACGCCGCGCCGACCTGGCCGGCGAGGTGGAAACGCCGTTCGCTCCAGTCGAGGCAGGGGCGGCAGAAGGCGCGCCGGCCACGCTGCGTGGCCTCCAGCTCTATGCCAAGCCCCGCGAAGAACGCGAAGCCGGCCGGCGTGATCTCGCCGCCCTCGGCGTCGATCTTCACAATCCCGCGCGCGGTCAAAGCGTCGGCGAGGGCGACGCCGAGCCGTCCGGCGAGGTGGTCGTAGCAGAGGCGGGCCTCGCGCATCGCGGCGTCGAGGCCGCGGATCGGGCGGTGGCGGGGCGGAGCCTGGACCGCCGCCACCGCGCCGATCGATTCCAGCATCTGCGCTACCAGCGGCGAGGCGATACGGAAATAGCGATGGCGGCCCTGGCTGACGACGCTCAGAAGGTTTGTCTCGGTCAGGCGCTTCAGATGCTCGCTCGCCGTCGGCGCCGATACGCGGGCGAAGTAGGCAAGCTCTCCGGCGGTCCGCGCACGGCCATCCATTAACGCGAGCAGAATCGACGCACGGGCCGGGTCGCCGACCAGAGCGCCGATCTCGGCGAGGTCGAGGTTGTTACTCATGCCCGCACTCTAGGCGAGGGGCCACCCACCGCAATCGCCTTCGCTTCGGTTTCGGCCGAAGCGTTTCGGGGTGCTTCGGCGCGGCCGCCGGCTATCGTTCGGCGAAAGACGAGGCCGAAAACATGCAGGACTTTGCGTTTATATTCGGGCGCATCATCAGCGCGCTGGCGCTCTGGGCTGCGCGCGTTCGCGAACGCCGCCATCTACACGATCTGGACGATCATCTCCTTGCCGACCTCGGACTTACGCGCGACGACGCACGCGCGGAGGGGCGGCGCCCGCCCTGGAGCGGCAGGGATCGGCGATACGGAGACTATTCGGCCGCGGCGGATTCGGTCGTCGCCTCCGCC
>JBOHKB010000124.1:0-4677 GCA_050728815.1 Propylenella sp. | reverse complement strand
GTCATGCCCGTCCTGGCCGAGCTTGGCGACCAGGACGCGCGGCGGGCGTCCCTCGTTGCGGGCGAACTCCTCCGCCATCGCGACAGCGCGCGTTACCGCCTCATCATCGGGCGGAACCTCGCGCTTGTAGACGCCGGTGAGGGCGCGGGTCTCCGCCACGTGGCGGCCGAACACGCGCTCCAACGCTCCGCTCATTTCTCCCACCGTGGCTTCCAACCGCGCGGCCTCGACCGATGCGGCGAGAAGATTGCCGCTGCCAGCCGCGGCCTTGGACAGCGCCGCAAGCGCAGCGTCGACCATCCCGCCGTCCCGCTCGGCGCGCAGGCGCTCGAGCTTCGCGACCTGCTCGGCCAGCACTTCGCGGTTGTTGACTCTGAGGACTTCGACGCTGGCCGCGCCCTTCCGTCGATATCGGTTGACGCCCAGGATTGTGCGCTGGCCGGTGTCGATGTGCGCTTGAGCCGCAACCGCGGCTTCTTCGATGCGCTCCTGCGGCAGCCCCGCTTCGATGGCCCGCGCCATGCCTCCGAGACGCTCCACTTCCGCAATGTGGTGGCGGGCCCGCTCGGCAAGATCGGCCGTCAGGCGCTCGACGAAAAAGGCGCCTCCCCAGGGGTCGACAGTGCGTGTGGTACCGGATTCGAGCGAAAGCACGAGCTGCGTGTTCCGCGCGATGCGCGCGGAGAAATCCGTCGGCAACGCTAGAGCTTCGTCGAGAGAGTTTGTGTGCAGCGATTGCGTGCCGCCTTGGGTCGCGGCCATCGCCTCGATCATGGTGCGGGCGACGTTGTTGAAGACATCCTGGGCCGTGAGCGACCAGCCGGAGGTCTGGCAATGCATACGCAGCATCAAGGAGCGGGGTTCGCTGGGCTGAAAGGTCTCCGCGACCAGCTCGGCCCAGAGGAGGCGCGCGGCGCGGAGCTTCGCCACCTCCATGAAAAAGTGCATGCCGACGTCGAAGAAGAAGGAGAGGCGCGGCGCGAAGGCGTCGATCTTGAGGCCCGCCGCGAGCCCGGCGCGAACATATTCGAGGCCGTCGGCGAGCGTGTAGGCGAGTTCCAGGTCCGCCGTCGCTCCCGCTTCCTGCATGTGGTAGCCGGAAACCGAGATCGGGTTGAATCTTGGCATCTTCGCCGTGGCGTAGGCGAAGATGTCGGAGACGATCCGCATCGAGGGCCGCGGCGGATAGATGTAGGTGTTGCGGACCAGAAACTCCTTCAGGATGTCGTTCTGGATCGTGCCGGAGAGCGCCTCCGGCCTCACGCCTTGGCGCTCCGCCGCCACGATGTAGAGCGCCATGATCGGCAGCACCGCGCCGTTCATCGTCATGGAGACCGTCATCTCGCCGAGCGGTATGCCGGCGAAAAGTTCTTCCATATCGATGATGGAATCGATCGCGACGCCCGCCATGCCGACATCGCTAGCGACGCGCGGATCGTCGGAATCGTAGCCGCGGTGGGTCGGAAGATCGAAGGCGACGGAAAGGCCCTTCTGGCCCGCGGCGAGATTCCGCCGATAGAAGGCGTTGGAGTCGCGCGCGGTGGAGAAGCCGGCATACTGCCGGATGGTCCAGGGTTTTTCGACATGCATGGTGGGGTAGGGGCCGCGGAGATAGGGCGGCAACCCGGGCACGCTGTCGATGCCGGCACGTCCGGCGATGTCCTTCGCGCGATAGGACTGCTTGACGGCGATCCCCTCGGGAGCGAGCCAATCCGGTTCAGGCGTCATGCCGCGTATTCCAGCCGGATGGCGCCATGTCGCACGAGTGAAGTCCGGCACGGCCATCAGGCGGCCGCTCTTGCCAGTTCCTCGAGCCGGACGGGCGCAAGATCGAACTCGGCCAGCACTTCGTCTCCGGCAAACTCTCCGGCGGCGGCCCCCCCCGGAGCGGGATAGATCGTTGCCCCGACAAGCGGCGTCGCGCCGACCGCGGTTTCCTTGCGAAGCGCCGCGCGCGCCTCCGCGATCCGCGACCGAAACGCGCCGGCAGAGAGGCTCGCGATGATGCCGCCCTCTCGTTCGATCGCCTGGAACTCGTCCCAAGCGCGCTCGGCAAGCGCATCGGTCAGCGCCTCGATCGCGCCCGAGCCGGCGCCGGGATCGGCGACGCGAAAGATCTGCGCCTCTTCGATCATGAGGTGTTGGATATTGCGGGCGAGCGCGCGCGCGTTGCCATCCGGCCGGCCGAGCGCCGCCGTGTGAGGCAGAACCGCAATGGAGTCGGCGCCGCCGACTCCAGCAGCGAACGCGGCGAGCGTGTTGCGCAGGAGATTGGTGGTCGGATCGGCGCGGGTCAGCATGCGGCGACCGGTTTCCGCGTGAATACTGAGAGGTCCCCGCGGCGACCCGCAAAGCTCCTGCAGCCGTGCCCACAGCAACCTCAGCGCGCGGAGTTTTGCGATCGACAGGAACTGGTCGCGGTCGACGGCAATGCTTGCCCCGAGGGGGCCGAGACTCTCGGCGGGACCGCGTCCCGCTGCGTCGAGCGCTCGGAGCCACCAGGCTGCGGCTGCAAGAATGGCCGCGAGCTCTTGCCCCTCCGTCGCGCCCGCCTCGTAGAAGAGGCGGCCATCGAGCATTGCAAACGGACCGCGGAATCTGGCCGCCGACAATTCGCGGATGCGGGCGGCAAACTGGCCAGGATCGGGCGCCGCGGCAGCGCCCCGGCGGGCAACAACCGCCACGGGGTCGAGCCCGAAGGCGATGTCGGTCAGCTCCGGCACCGTGCCGCTTCTCTCCACAGCCTCGCGCAGCCAAGCCGCGGCGGAAAGGCAGTCGGCGTGCGGCTCGAGACGCACGTGAACAGCGGTCAGGTCGATGCCCGCAAGCGCAGTCCGCAGCGCCGCAGCTTCGGCCGACAGGCCATGTTCGCTGGCAAGCGGCGATCCGGCGAGCCGCAACGAAAGCCCCGTCGCGCCGCCGTCGAGGTCCGCGAGCGCCTGACGGTTCGCCGCGTCCGGATCGGAATCGTCGACGAGCTGGACGACGGTCCATGGACGGGCGCCGCGGCCGGGCAGGGAAACGGCGTCCCGCTTTCGCTCGTAGAGAGGCTCTATGACGACGCCGTCGCGGGTGTGCGAGTTGAGCAGCGAAGAGTCGCGTCCCTTCAGCGCGTCGCGGACGACCCGACGCCAATCTTCGATGCCGGGCCCGGCGCGCGATCGGCGTTCAGCACCGTTCATGGCAGGTCTTGTAGGTCTGCCCCGCCGATGCGGCAAGGCGTGGGCGCGGTCCGCTCCTAGTAGTCCATGCCCGGAGTGAGCGATTTCGCCGCCGCAATCCAACCGTCGACGCGCTTCACGGTCGGCAGGAGATCGACGCGCTTCTTCTTCCCGTTCACCTCGCCGAGCCGCGCCACAAGGTTCGCGGCATTGCGGCGGCTGAGATCCTTCACCGTGTCGACGCCGGCCGCGGCGAGAAGCTCGGCGTAGTCGAGGGCAATACCGCGCACGCGCGTAAGGTCTGCAATATTGGCCCAGTCAAGGATAAGCTTAATCGGAATGTTGGCCGCTTCCGAAAGCTGCTTGCGGAGTTTCGGGGTGGAAGCGCGCTTGAGCAGGGTGGTCGTTGATCTTATGCCGACCGACTTCAGCTTGGCCACGTAGAACGGCGCGATCGCCTCTACTTCCGTAAGCGGGTAGGACGCCATAGCCGTCTCCGGGTCCGACCCATTTTTCTAGGGCAGAAGCCGCCGGGTCGCTAGAGCGCCGAGCGGAGGAAACCGGAGCGTGGCAAAAATGTCTCTGTTATGTGAACTGTCCAAGGCCGGGAATCGAAGCGACGATGTCGTTGACGATTTCCTCGCCCGCGCGTTCACGCGCGAATTTCACGGTCTGCTTCGTAACGCCCTGGATTTGCCCCATGCCGAGGCCGAGCGCCTGCAGCTCGCCAAGGGCGGCCATGGCGCCCCCGCCCATCAGCCCGCCGAGCGTCGACGCGGAATCCGTGTCGTCGGCATTGATGAAATTTTCGGCGCCGGGGATGCTCTTGACCAGGGCGGCGACTTTTTCGCGATCGCCCTCACGGTAGAGGAAGGAAAGAATGATGCTGACCGCCTTCCGCGCGGTCGCGTCATCGATCTCGGTCTTGCCGACGATCCGGCCGATCAGCTCGTCCATAGGGCCCTCCTCGCGCTCCGCCGGTCGTAACTGAACCGCGGGCCGCGTAGAACGCAAGGGCGTTGTCTCTCACTTGCGATTGTCGCTCGCCGCCTCCGCCCCTATAAGGACCGCCTCTCATAACCGCGCCCCGAAAAGCCAGGAATCCCATGTCCAGTGTCGAGCGGGTACTCGGCCATATCGACGCCAACCTCGGCGGCAGCCTCGACCGCCTTTTCGCGCTTCTGCGCATCAAGTCGATATCGGCCGATCCCCACTACAAGCAGGACTGCCGCGACGGCGCGGAATGGTGCGCGCGGATACTGTCGGAGATCGGCATCGAGGCGAGCGTCCGCGACACGATCGGCCATCCGATGGTGGTCGGCCATTACGGCGGGGCGGGCGAGGGCGCGCCGCACGCGCTCTTCTACGGCCATTACGACGTGCAGCCGGTCGATCCGGTTGGGCTCTGGGAGCGCGATCCGTTCGATCCGGCGGTCGTCGAGGTGAACGGGGAGAAGCGCATCCTTGCCCGCGGCGCCGAGGACGACAAGGGTCAGCTCATGACCTTCATCGAGGC
>JBOHKB010000123.1:0-11738 GCA_050728815.1 Propylenella sp. | reverse complement strand
CCCTTGAGGGAGAAGGTGCCGGTCGGACTCACGCCTCGGCGAAGCCGGAGCGGCTTCGCTCCGGCGGAGCCGGGTGTCCGACCGGCGGAAGAGGGGTTGGTGGGCAGACTGCGCGCCGCAGGTCGTGAAGCACCCTCTCCCGGTCGGCTCCGCCCATCACCGTCTCCCTCGAGGAGAGAGGGTGGCGCATTGCGCTCCGCTCGATGCGGGCTACGCTGTCGCCATGACCAAGGCCCTCTCGCTCCTGATGATCCTCGCCATGGGCGTGCACCTGATCCGCCCGCTCGGCCTGCCGGGCCTCAGGAAGCGCGGCGACGTGTGGAAGCTCGCGGTGGCGGCGCTCCTCGCCATCATGCTGGTGGCGGTGACGAAAGGGGAGTGACTCCGCTTACCTCAAGGGCAGGTCACCGGCTGCGGCGCTTGCAGGAACGGGTCCTCGACCGCGGAGTGATAGCTTGACCAGAAGTTGACGTTGATGAACGCGAGCGCATCGCGGGCGTTCCCCTCGTAGAGAACGCGGAGATAAACGGAGCCGCCGCCCGTGAGATTGAGGGTGAGGAAATATTCCTCGACGACTCCCGGCAGCACGGCCGTCTGGTAGATCTGCCCTCCTCGGTAGTCGAACTTCTCCATCTCGCTCCCGACCACAGGGCCGAGCTTGGCGCGCTGCTCCGGCGGCCACAGGTCGGCCAGCTTGTCGATGTAGGTCATCGCGGCGGAAGCTCCTTCGGAGGCGAGGATGGAGACGAATTCGCACATGTCGTCCTTCGGGGTCGCAAGCGCCTGCGCTGGCGCGAGCGCGGCGACGGCGGCGGCGGCGATCAGCGTGTTCCTCATTTTTCATCTCCCAGTGTGAGGCGTCCCGGATGGCCACCTTACAACCCCGAACCGCCCACCGCACCAGCCTCGCCTTGCCGCGGGCGGGCGAACGCCCACATCCAAGGACAACGGTGAAGAAAGCGCCGCGCTTTGTCGATCTCAGGCGCGCTCGTTCGTCGTAGGAGCATCAACGCCCGCGATCGGGCGGCAGTTTGGAGAATTGCGATGCGGAAGATCGTAGCCTCAGCCTTCGTCAGCCTCGACGGCGTGATGCAGGCGCCGGGCGGCCCGGGGGAGGACCCGACCGGCGGGTTCAAACTCGAAGGCTGGGCGACGACGCTCTGGGACAGCGGGATCGAGGCCGCGATGGGAGAGCTCTTCTCCCAACCCTTCGACCTTCTGCTCGGGCGCCGGACCTACGACATTTTCGCCGCGCACTGGCCCTACGTGGAAACGGACCCGGCGAAAAGCAGCTTTGACAAGCTGAACAGCGACATCGCAGAAATGTTCAACCGCATCACCAAATACGTGGCGACGCACGAGCCCGACACGCTCGCCTGGAAGAACACGGAATGGCTCGGCGAGGACGTGGTCGGGCGGGTGGAGGAGCTGAAATGCGGCGAAGGGCCCATGCTCCTCCTCCAGGGGAGCACCGTGCTGATCCAGCAGCTTCTCGCGAACGATCTCATCGACGAGGTCAGGCTCGTCATCTACCCGCTCGTGCTCGGCCGCGGAAAGCGCTTCTTCGGCGACGGCGCGATCCCGGCCGCCTTCAAGCTCGCTGCGTCGAAGACCTCGCCGAACGGCGTGATTCTCACCGGCTACGAGCGCGCGGGCGAGGTCACGACGGGATCGTTCGGGATGGAGCCGCCGACGGCGGCGGAACTGGAGAGGAGAAGGAAGCTTAAGTAGAGCGTCCGCGATTGACGCACCTTCTCCCATAGGGAGAAGTCGCCGAAGGGAGGAGCGCGCAAATGGACTTCTATCGAGGTAGGCTGATCGATCACGTCCACCTTGTCGTGCGTGATCTCGACGCGTCGCGGCGATTCTATGAGGCCGTGCTCGAGGTGATCGGCGTGCCGATCATCAGAGTCGGCGACCAGTTCTTCTGGGCCGACGAGCTGTTCGTCAGCGCCGGCGAGCCGAAGACCGGCCGCGTCCATCTCGCCTTTCAGGCCGCCGACCGCGAGATGGTTCAGCGCTTCCATGAGGCCGGGCTCAAGGCCGGGGGCCGCGACAACGGCGCGCCCGGCGAGCGCGACTATCACCCCGGCTATTACGCGGCCTTCCTGCTCGACCCGGACGGCAACAACATCGAGGCCGTGCATCACGGCGCGGCGAAGCGGTCGGCCGACGCGGTGGTTGTGACGGCTGAGATGTGAGTCGAACGGGCCAGACGTTGGAAGAGCGCGAGCGTGCACACTCCTCGATCGCGGTCCTTACTCAAAAAACCCCTTCGGCGTCTCCCCCTTCAAAAACGGCTCGATGAAGGCGATGAGCAGGTCCACCTGCGTAATCACTGCAGTGTGCGCGGTCGCCGGCAAGATCGCCAGCCGCGAGGCCGGCAGCGGCTTTCCCATGTCGCCCATGACGCCGCCGCCGAGGAGTCGGAACATCGCCACCGAATGTTCGAGCGTCGCCGCGTCCGCGTCGCCGGTGATGATGAGGATCGGCGTCTTCAGCGCCTTCACCTCGGCCTCCCAGGCCATCGGCTCCTTCTCGAGCTGGATCAGCTTCTCGGCGAGCGCGACGAAGCCGTCCGGATTGGGCGAGAGTTTTCGGTGCTCCTCCACGAGCAGCGGCATCTCGGTGAACATTTCTGGCGTCATCTTCGGGATGAACTCGCGGAACGCCGGCTGCCAGCCCATAAAATCGTAGGCGCCCGACGCGAAGATCAGCCGGTCTACCTTCTCCGGATGCCGGATGGCGAGCTGCAGCCCTGCGACCGCGCCCATCGAGTAACCGAACACGTTCGCCTTCTCGATGCCGACCGCATCCATGAACGCCGCCACGTCGTCGGCAATGTTCGGATAGGTGATCGGCCGGTCGATGTCGGTGGTGCGGCCATGCCCCTGCAGCTCGAGCGCATAGACCTTGCTGGTCTCCGCGAGCCTCGGGATGATCTCGCCCATGGTGGGGATGTTCATGTAGGAGCCGTGCAGCACGATCAGCGGATCGCCCTCGCCCGACACCTCGTAGTACATCGTCATCCCATTCACTTCGACGCGCTCGCCGACCGGCTCGGAAGCGGCAAGCGCGGGGCCGGATATCAGCAATGCTGCGGCAACGAGTGCAGTGCGGAACACGGAATCTCTCCTTGATCGGGTACGTTCCATCGCGTGCGTCTTTCGCCGACGCTCACCCCTACGACGAATGGCCGCTCCGCAATTCGACACCGTCGGACCGAAGTTTTTTCCCCGTCGTCACATCCCGGGAAGCGGCATCACCTCGAGAATATCGATCGAAGTGCCCGGATGCTGAAGGTGCGGGTGGCCCTTGAAGATCTTGGAGACGGACTCGAACGAATCGCCCTCGACGAACGAATAGCCGGTGATCTCGTTCGTCGTGTCCGACATGCCCTTGCCGGTGATCCGCTTGGTCTTGCCGAGCGGCGCGCCGAGCTCGGCGATCGATTTCTTGTTCGCCTTGTCCCACGCCGTCCAGGCCTCCATGCCGGCCTTCATCTCATCCGGCGGGGCCTTCATCATCTTGTCGATCGCCGACCGGTTCGCCATGTACAAAGCCATGAACTTCTTCATCTGACGGTCCTCCGCTGTAGGCTCATTCTGGGGCTAGCTTAACGGTAGCCACCGACAGAACTGTGTCGGCTGTGGGACGGTTGCATCACCTGATCGAGGGAAGCGCCGCCGCAGTGCGCCCCCTCCTCCTCATCCCGAGGTGCATGCCGAAGGCGTGCCTCGAAGCGGCGGGAGAGGGTGGCGATCTCCTCGGGCTTGACCCGAGGATCGGCCGACCGCCGCGAGAGGGGTGCGGCGCGCCCCGTGCTGTGGCTACGCCGCCCTCGCGCGTGCGTTTATCGGTGCGTTCTATGGCGAGCGTTTCGCCTCCCGGCTCGCTAGCTCCCTTGCCAGGCCTGCAGCACGGCGTCGAAGACCTCGGCGCCCGCCTCGCCCCGCTCGATGGTCAGAAGCGCGCGCGACCCGTCGCGGAAGAGGATAGGCACGTCGAACCAGGCGCCGTATCGCAGGAGCTGCAGGTTCTTCGTCTCGGTCTCTTGGTCCTTGCCGGAAAGCACGAACCAGAACGAATGGCGCTGGTCGCGGCGGGGCCACGCGAAGACGCACGCCGCGAGCATGTCTCCGCTAAAGTTTTCGCGGGCCTTGCCGACGATGCCGGGAATGCGCCTGATCGGGCTCGCCGCGAGGTCGCCGACGACGGCGATCGTGATGATGTACGGCGCGGAGTCACCGGGATTGTTCGGGAAGATCTTGAGGAAGACCATAGCGTCCTTCTCAGGCAGACGTATCAAGGCCCGGATGGCCGGAACCGGCGCGCCGTATTTCGACCACTCCACCGTGCCGTGGAACGTCTCGCCCTCCGCTCCCTCTTCCGTCTGGAAAAAGTAGGAGGCGCGCGGCAGGTCGCGGGCGGAGAAATCATCGCGCGCCGCCGCCTGACCGCAGGAGATTGCAAGGGCCGTCAGCGCGGACATTGCGAGGCGCGCCAGTCCGATCCACATGGGCATCAGAGACTCCTCATCCATCGACGCCCCCGGTTTCCATTTCGCGGGCAAACTTCAGCGGAATTGTGTCGGCTAAAGTGATTGACCGCGCCTTCGACGCGATCGCTGCATCGAAGTTTAAGGCAATCGAATGCGAGGCGACGTTCGAGGGACGAGCAGCGGGCACTGGAGACGGCGGCGATGCTGGCGCTGGAGCGGAGGCTTTCACGGTTTGTGATTTTGGCGACGCAGAAGTGACCGCAGCGATCGCTCCCCCTCTTGTCCGCCGCAGCCTTGGCGAAGGCGGATGCGGGGGAGGGTGAGGGAGGGGGAAGCGCCGTAGAGCACCCGCCTGCGGGCGAGATCGCACGGGGTCATTCGCGATGGAAAGGCGACCAACAAAGAGACGGAGGGAGGACGGTGCTGAAGCGGGAGAGGCGGGAAATCCCCGGGACGGAGCTCGTCACCCGCGTCTGCCCCTGGTCATCCAACTCGCAGCCCTCTGTGGCAAACTCAAGATGGGGACTTGCCAGACACGAACAATTCAGGAACATTATGATGAGGCTAGGAGTTTCTCGGATGAAGATTGCGAGCCTTTTCAGTGGCATCGGAGGATTGGAGGTCGGTCTCCATCAAGCGGGGCACGAGACGCTAGTTTTCGCGGAGAACTGGTCGCCTGCCGCCGCCGTACTGTCGCGCCGATTTGAGGGAATCCCGAACGAGGGCGACATAGCGCGACTTAAAGCACTCCCAGGTGAGACCGAGTTGGTCACCGCTGGGTTCCCCTGCCAGGATTTGAGCCAGGCAGGAAAGACAGCAGGGATTCGCGGAAAGAGGTCCGGCTTGGTCGAGCACGTGTTTCGTCTCATTGCCAAAGACAAGCCAAGATGGGTGCTGCTTGAAAACGTGTCGTTCATGCTCCAGCTCGACAATGGCAGCGCCATGGCGAGGCTCGTCTCGGGATTCGAGGGCGCGCGATACCGCTGGGCGTATCGCGTCGTTAATTCGCTCAGCTTCCTTCCTCACAGGCGCGAGCGCGTGTACTTCCTCGCCAGTCTCGAGGGCGATCCGGCAGACGTGCTCCTCGCGGACGAGGTGGAGCCACCATCGATCACAACTTCCCTCGACACTCATGCCCATGGATTCTACTGGACCGAAGGGACACGCGGCCTCGGTTGGGGACGGGACTGCGTCCCCACTCTGAAGAACGGCTCCACGTTGGGAATTCCAAGTCCCCCCGCAATCCTTCTTACGAACAGCCAGATCGTTACTCCTGAGATCCGCGATGCGGAGCGGCTGCAGGGCCTGACTGCTGATTGGACAAGGCCCGCAGAGAACGTGGTGCGCCCATCCTTTCGCTGGGCCTTAGTCGGAAATGCGGTATCGACGCCTGTCGCAGCCTGGGTTGGCCAGCGGCTTTCATCACCAGCGGAGTACGATCGATCCCGCGACCACCGCGTCGTGGCCAATGGGCGGTGGCCAAAAGCTGCTCGCTTCGATGGAAAAGAGCGCCGGGAAGTGCACATTTCGAGCTTCCCCCAATGGAAGAAGCGGAAATCGCTTGAAGAGTTTCTTCGGTACCCTGGGACACTGCTATCCGCTAGAGCGACGGCCGGCTTCTTGTCGCGCATAGAAAAGAGCTCTCTGCGCTTCGTCCCAGACTTCAAGGAGCGCGTACGAAGTCATTTGGATCACGCCCGGGCACTCGACGAATTCCTCGCGGGGAGGAAGGGAAGGATGTTGGTCGCCGCTGAATGAAGAGCCTCGGATACGAGCGACCGATTGACCCGTCTCGATCCGAGTTGATGCGGCGTGTCCGGCAACAGGGTACGGCAGCAGAAAACGAGGTGGCTGATGTTCTGCGCGGTCTCAGTCTCCGCTTCCGTCGGAATGTGCGCAGACTTCCCGGCTCGCCGGACTTCGCTAACCACCGAAGACAGTGGGCGGTATTTGTGCATGGTTGCTTTTGGCATCGCCACCGAGGCTGCGTCCGCACAACGACTCCCACGCGCAATCGGGATTTCTGGCTCGCGAAGTTCGACGCCAACGTGAAGCGCGATCAAAGCAAGCAGCGTCTATTGCGAGCGATGGGCTTTGTTGTTGTAACAGTCTGGGAATGCGAGACCCGTGACCGCAGCTTGATGCGGAGGAAGCTTCGGAGGCTGACGACGCTCGGATGAAATCGCGGACTCCACCCCCAACATCCGTTGACTTCGACAAGATCGACGCTGAACTTTCCTATGCAGGGGATCGCGAGTTGATCGCCTCGCTCATTGTCAAAGTGAGCGAACTCGTGAGAAGTCTTGATATCCCGCCCGAGTACCAGAAGTACATAGAATTCGGTCGGGCCGTTAAGCACAGCTTCGCACACCGTCTCTCAACCTGCCTTGCGCAAAAGATCGCAGATGGTCTCCGGCCAAGATTCCGTGAGATTCTCCCGGACGCCACTGGCGCGCGACACGAGTCTCGATCCGGTTCGGCTAGTGGCCCTAAGAAACTCGATGTGAACTACTCAAACCCTCAGATCGGATTGGGGCTTGGGGTGTCTATCAAGACACTCAATTTTCGCGATGAGGCCACGGGGCGCTACACAAAGAATATCAAGCGACTGGACGGGGAGCTGCGAGCCGAGGCGCAGGACTATCACGTGCGACAGCCGTTCTCGGTACTAATCGCCCTCGTCTTCATGCCTGAGGACTCCGCTTACGACAGCGAGAACCGTTCGAGTCTGAGCCACGCCTGGGAGGTCTTCCAAAGAAGAACCGGGCGTAAGACGACCAGCAACGAAGCGAGCCGCTTCGAAAGAATGTGGCTCTGCGTTTATGCCACTGAACCAGGAAGATTTGGTATTTGCCGCTGTTTCGATGTTTCCGATAGCGTTCCATCGACGGGGCTACCGGGGGAGAGCCAACGCCTTTCCGATGTCTTGAACGAGATCGAGCTTGAATTCGCAAACCGGAACAGGGTTCGCTGATCACCCATCCGTCCTCACACCGCGGTGGCGTAGCCAGCGCGCGTGAAGACGCCGGTCACGGCCCAGCCGCTTTCAGCGTGTCCTCGCCGAGCCCGAGACGCGACACCGCGGCGACCCTCTTTGGAACCTCACCCCCTTCTCGCCTTCTCGATCTTCGCGACGTCGATCTTCTTCATGTCCAGCATCGCGTCGAAGGCGCGCTTGGCCTCGGCGCCGCCGGCGTTGAACGCCTCGGTCAGCACGCGCGGCGTGATCTGCCAGGAGACGCCCCACTTGTCCTTGCACCAGCCGCACATGCTCTCCTCTCCGCCATTTTCCACGATGGCGTTCCAGTAGCGGTCGGTCTCCGCCTGGTCGTCGGTGGATATCTGGAACGAGAAGGCTTCGTTGTGCTTGAACATCGGCCCGCCGTTCAGCCCCATGCAGGGTATGCCGCAGACGGTGAAGTCGACCACCAGCACGTCGCCCTCCTTGCCGGAGGGGTAGTCGCCGGGCGCCCGGTGGGCGGCGCCTACGGAGCTGTCGGGAAAGGTCTTGGCGTAAAAGCGAGCGGCCTCCTCGGCGTCCTTGTCGTACCACAGGCAAATCGTGTTCTTGGCGATCTTGGCCATTGTCTTTCCTTTCGGTTCGGAGCCACGCCCCTCCGCTCACTTCAGAGATATCAGCTCCGTGGCGATCAGATGGCATTGCGTAGCCCGGATGGAGCGAAGCGCAATCCGGGTCCCCACCGCCCCCGCATTCCGCTATCGCTTCATGCGGGCTACGACCGGAGCGGACGCCCGCAGGGAAAGAGGCACTCGCCTTCTCACCCGCTCCGCGTCCTTGTCACATAAACCGCCCTTCCCTCCACCGCGAGCGCCGCTTCGTGCTCAATGCCGCCATCGCGCCGCGCATCGGCGCGGGCGAAAGCCTCCTCGAATTGGGCAAGCTCGCGCAGGATGCGCGTCAGCTCCTTCAGCGCCGCGAGGTCGTTGGCGCGGTCCTCCTTCCGCTGAAATTCCCAGGCGAGCGAGAACTCCAGTTTTCGCGCCTGCCGTTCGGCCGCCCGCCAGAGCCGCGCCGCCAGCCTTTTCCGCCCGCGCGGAGAGATCGTTGCAAGCGCCTCGCCCAGGACCTCGCGCCGGCGCGGCAGGCGCTGCACCGCGGCGCCGGGAAGGCTCTGGCCGTCGAGGTGGTAGTAGAGCGTGCCGATCGCCATTCCCGTCGCCGCGCAGATGTCGCGCACCGGCGCTCCGGTGCGATACATCTCGCGCGCCCTCAAGATGGTCTCGCGCGAATGCGTGGGGGCGGGCGGCATCCGGTCCTTACTACACGGCGTGCGACGAGCGGGGATAAGTCCCGCCTTTTCCATCGGAACGGCACAGTCGAGCCGAACGCTCCACCCGCGCGAGGAATGCCCTGTTCAATCGGCTCGGCGCGCCTGCTCGCCTGGAGGCCGGGCTGTTCGGACCCTGTTCGGCATCGAGCATTTCCGGCGGAAAGATCAGCCGCGTCAGATGCTACCGCCGCCGCCGCAACCCGAACAAGGGTAGCGCTCACCCTCCCCCCTTTGCGGGGGAGGGAAGGGAGGGGGGAAGCATGGCGAGCGGAAACCTCACCCCTCCATCTTCAACGCCGCGATGAACGCCTCCTGTGGGATCTCCACCTTCCCAAACTGCCGCATCCGTTTCTTGCCTTCCTTCTGCTTCTCCAGGAGCTTGCGCTTTCGCGTCACGTCGCCGCCGTAGCACTTTGCAGTCACGTCCTTGCGGAGCGCCGAAATCGTCTCCCGCGCGATGATTTTTGCTCCGAGCGCCGCCTGGATCGGAATCTTGAAAAGGTGCTGCGGAATGAGCTCCTTGAGCTTCTCCACCAGCGCGCGCCCGCGCTTATCCGCCTGGCTGCGGTGAACCAGCATCGACAGCGCATCGACCGGCTCGCCGTTGACGAGGATGGACATCTTGACGAGGTCCCCCTCGCGGTAGCCGGTGATGTGGTAGTCGAAGCTGGCGTAGCCCTTCGACACGCTCTTCAGCCGGTCATAAAAATCGAAGACCACTTCGTTGAGCGGCAGGTCGTATTGGACGAGCGCCCGGCTCCCGACATAGGACAGCTCCACCTGCACGCCGCGCCGCTCCTGGCAGAGCTTCAGGACCGCTCCGAGATAGTCGTCGGGCGTGAGAATCGTGGCGCGGATCCACGGCTCGCGGATTTCCCTGATGCGCACCGGGTCGGGCATGTCGGCGGGGTTGTGCAACTCGATCTCCCGCCCGTCGGTGAGCGCGATCTGGTAGATCACGGAAGGAGCGGTGGCGATCAGGTCGAGGCCGAACTCGCGCGTCAGCCGCTCCTGCACGATCTCCAGGTGCAGCAGCCCCAGAAAGCCGCAGCGGAAGCCGAATCCGAGCGCGGCGGAAGTCTCCATCTCGTAGGAGAAGCTCGCGTCGTTCAGCCTGAGCTTTCCGATCGCCGCGCGAAGGTTCTCGAAGTCCGCCGCGTCGACCGGAAAGATGCCGCAGAAGACGACCGGCTGAGCCGGGCGGAAGCCGGGGAGCATCTCCGCCGCCGGGCGGCGGTCGGTGGTGATCGTGTCGCCGACGCGGGTGTCCGCCACCTCCTTGATGGAGGCGGTGAGGAAGCCGATCTCGCCGGGCCCGAGCTCGCCGATATCGACCATTTTCGGGCTGAAGATGCCGACGCGGTCCACCTCGTAGCGTGCGCCCGTCCCCATCATGCGGATCGTCTCGCCCTTCTTCAGCACGCCGTCGACGATGCGGATCAGCACGACCACGCCGAGATAGGAGTCGTACCAGCTGTCGACGAGCAGCGCCTTCAGCGGCGCCGCGGCGCTACCCTTCGGCGGCGGCAGGCGGTGGACGATCGCCTCCAGCACCTCCTCGATCCCCTCCCCCGTCTTCGCGGAGATCAGCACCGCGTGCGAGGCGTCGAGCCCGATCACATCCTCGATCTGCTGCCTGACCCGCTCCGGCTCCGCCGCCGGGAGGTCGATCTTGTTGAGCACCGGCACGATCTCATGGTCGTTGTCGATTGCCTGGTAGACGTTCGCGAGCGTTTGCGCCTCCACCCCCTGCGAGGCGTCGACCACGAGGAGCGAGCCCTCGCAGGCGGCGAGCGAGCGGTTCACCTCGTAGGCGAAATCGACGTGGCCGGGCGTGTCGATAAGGTTCAACTCGTACTCGCCGCCGTCGCGCGCCTTGTAGATGAGCCGCACGGTCTGCGCCTTGATGGTGATGCCGCGCTCCCGCTCGATGTCCATGGAATCGAGCACCTGCTCCTTCATCTCGCGGATATCGAGCCCGCCGGTCCGCTCAATCAGCCGGTCGGCGAGAGTCGACTTGCCGTGATTGATGTGCGCGATGATCGCGAAATTGCGGATGTGGTCGAGCGCGGTCGGCATGGAATTCCTTGGTGACGCCGGGCATGTAGCATCGCGGATAGGAGCGTCAAAGCCGCATCGGCCGACCTTGCGTCTGCACAAGACACTTTGGCGCGGCCGCGGCAGCGCTCGGATGAACCCGCTTGCGCAGACACGTTAAGCCGATGGCACTGGAACGTGCGCAGCTACCTCGGCATTGTTGGCCAGGAGGCTGGCCTATGCCCGAGGACGATCTGTTTAGCCCAAGCGCTCCCGACCTGCCCGACGTCGGGCCGAACACCACGATCGCCGCGCTCCGCAAGGAAGCCGCGCACTGCACGCGCTGCCATCTCTACAAGGACGCCACGCAGACGGTCTTCGGCGAGGGGCCGCCTGATGCGCGCATCATGATGGTGGGCGAAGTGCCCGGCGATCAGGAGGACACCCAGGGAAAACCCTTCGTCGGGCCGGCAGGCCAGCTTCTTGACCGCGCTCTCGAAAAAGCCGGCATCGACCGCCGCGAGGTCTACGTCACCAATGCCGTTAAGCATTTCAAATTCGAGCGGCGCGGCAAGCGGCGCATGCACAAGACGCCCGACCGGCCGGAGATCGAGGCGTGCAAATGGTGGCTCGACCGCGAGATGGAGGTGGTGAGGCCGGAGCTGGTCGTGGCGCTCGGCGGCACCGCGGGGACGGCGCTCTACGGGCGTGCTGTCCGCGTGCTCTCGGAGCGCGGCAGGATTTCCGCCGACCCGCGCGGCTTCCGCGTCATGCTCACCGTGCATCCGTCGATGATCCTCCGCGTGCCCGATGCGGACAAGGATCGCGCCTTCGCCGACTTCGTGCGGGATTTGCGAAAGGCAGCGTAGGCCAGCAAACCCTCCCCCCTCGCGGGGAGAGGGTAGCCG
>JBOHKB010000122.1:0-7683 GCA_050728815.1 Propylenella sp. | reverse complement strand
TCTATCCCTTCCTCGCCGAGGGCCGCGGCGTGACCGTGTCCGGCGACGTGGGGCTGCTGAAGCCCGAACCGGAAATCTACGCGCACCACGCCAAGGCCTTTGCGCTCGACCCGGCGGCGACGCTGTTCTTCGACGATTCGCCGCGCAACGTCGAAGGCGCGCGGGAAGCCGGCTGGCGCTCCGAGGTGTTCGAGACGCCTGAGCGGATGCGGAGCGATCTCAAGCGCTACGGGATCGGGCCGATCTGAAGTGAGCAATCGCGGTCGGGCCGGGCGGCGCGCGACCGGCTATCCTGATCGGCATGGACCAGACCGCAGCGCCTCCGGCGGAAGGCCGCGACCTGCAGAGGCGGGCGCAGGTGGTGCGGCTCGCGCGCGCCATCAAGTCGATGCTGGCCACGCTCGACGAGCCGTTCGACCTCGATCAGGTCGCGCGGATCGCGTGCCTCTCGCGCTTTCATTTCGTCCGCCAGTTCCGCGCATTGACCGGCCACTCGCCCGAACGCTTCCAGCTCAGGCTTCGCCTGCAGCGTGCCGCCTGGTCGCTCATCTCCGGCGACGCCAGCATCGGCGAAATCGCGCTTAGCGCCGGTTTTGAGAGCGCCGACGGTTTTGGCCGTGCGTTCCGCCGCGTCTACGAGGTGTCGCCGAGCGCATTCCGCAAGCTCGGCGCCGACCCGTGGGCGAGCTTCTCGCGCTTCGGCTATTGGCGGCCGCTCGAAATCCAACTCCCCTCGAAACAAACAGGAGCGAGCGTCGTGATGGAACTCAGGAACCTCCCGGCGATGGTCTATGCCGGGGTGAGGAACGTCGGCCCCTACCACACGGTCGGACCGGCTTTCGAGCGGATCGTCGGCTGGGCGGCCGGAGCGGGATTGATGAAAGCCGACACCAAGGTCATCGGGCTGGCCTGGGACAATCCTTATCTCGTGCCCGCCGAGCAGCTCCGCTACGACGCGGCCGTCACCATCGACCGCCCGATCAAGACGCCCGACGACATCCGCATCTCCGCACTGCCGGCGATGACCTGGGCGATGACCCAGCACAAAGGCAGCTACGCGCGAATGCCGGAGAGCTTCATGGCGCTCGGCACGGAAATCAGCCGGCGCGTCGATCTCGTCTACGTGCCGGTCTGCAGCCTGGAAATCTATCTCAGCGATCCCGACAAGACGCCGGAAGCGGAGCTCATCACCGATATCGGAATGGCGGTGGTGAAGCTTGGCTAGAGCGGTTGGTCAGGCGGCCACCGTCCGGCGGAGCTCGCTCCTGAGCGCGTCGATCAGGTGCAGCGCGCCGCCGCGTTCGACATGCCAAAACGTCCAGCCGTTGCAGGCTTCGAGCCCCTGCACGGCGGCGCCGACGCGATGGATCGAGCCGACATGCTGGCGCCCGTCCGCTTCGCAGAGGAGCGAGGCGTCGGCGCGCACGGTCGCCGCGAACCTGCGGCGGGCGTCGGTCAGAACGTCGCCGACCGAAACGAGGCCGGCCTCAAGCAGCGAGCCGAAGGGGATGCGCGGCTCGGCGCGTTTTCCCTCGATGACTTTCAGGACCGCGCCGGTCGCCGGCTCGGTCGCCGCGATCCGCCGCTCGGCGGCGGCGGCGTAGGCAGCGTCCCGCTCGATGCCGACAAACCGCCGCCCAAGTTTTTTCGCGACGACGCCTGTCGTTCCGGTCCCGAAGAAGGGGTCGAGCACAACGTCGCCGGGCTTAGTCGAGGCGAGGAGCACGCGGTAGAGGAGCGCTTCCGGCTTCTGCGTGGGGTGGAGCTTTACCCCCTCCCCGTCCTTCAGTCGCTCCTCGCCGGTGCAGATCGGCAAGAGCCAGTCGGAGCGCATCTGCAGGTCGTCGTTGAAGACCTTCAGCGCGTCGTAGTTGAAGGTATAGGCCTTCGCCTCGGCCGAGCGCGCCGCCCAGATCAGCGTCTCGTGCGCGTTGGCGAAGCGGCGGCCGCGGAAGTTCGGCATCGGGTTCACCTTGCGCCACACGATGTCGTTCAGGATCCAGAAGCCGAGGTCCTGCAGCACCCCGCCGACCCGAAAGATGTTGTGATAGGTGCCAATCACCCAGAGCGAGCCGGAGGGCTTCAGCACGCGACGGCAGGCGCTGAGCCAGGCACGCGTAAAGGCGTCGTAGCTCGCGAAATCGGCAAAGCGGTCCCAGGCGTCGTCCACCCCGTCCACCCGCGACTGGTTAGGGCGGGTAAGCTCGCCGGAAAGCTGCAGGTTGTAAGGCGGGTCGGCGAAGACCAAGTCGACGCATTTCGGCGGCAGCTTCTCCATCTCGGCGACGCAATCGCCTCGGAATATCGCATCGGCTGCGAGCGCCGAACTCGCCCCCGGTGCCTGAGATCGCACGCCCCGCACACCCATCACGCCACTCCGCTACAATCTGACCGGAGCGTCGCCGAACAAGGTTAACCCGGCGCTGAGGAGCGTGGTTAAGCCTAGCTAAACTGTCTCACCTTATGTTCGGCCGATCCCGTGTTATAGAGCGCCTTCGGCGTCCGCCTGGGAGGAAAAGATCGGTGACGCGGTCAGTTGGACCGGCCTTGTTGCTCGTGCCGTTGAGTCTGGCGCTTCTTGCGGCGGGCTGCTCAGTACTCGGCGGCGGCCCGAAGGCCGAGCCCGCGGCAACCGCCAGCACCGGCCCAAGACCCGGCGAAGCCGAACAGATCGACATTCGCCGCTACATAGGCCCGGATTACTGTCCCGAGCTGCGCATCCTCGACGGCGCAGAGCTGGTCCGCCGCTACGAGAGCGGGCACGAGGACGACCCGAACTACATCGTCTGGCAGGCGTCATTCGGCGAGACCGCGCGGGAATGCCTCTACGACCAGCAGGGAAGCCTCACCATCAAGGTCGGCGTGTCGGGCCGCATCATCGCGGGCCCGAAGGGCGGACCCGGCGACGTCAGCGTTCCCTTCAAGGTCGCCGTCGTCAAATTCAAGGAAGCCGTGCTCGCCACGGAAGCCTATTCGGTCGCGGTCACAATACCGCCCGCCGGCTCCATCACCTTCACCAAGGTGCAGGAGCTTCTCGTGCCGTCGCCCGGCAACGACCGCGACTACATCCTCTATGTCGGCTTCGATGTCGGCGAATGGGACGTCGACGCCGGCGTTGTGGCGGTCGCGCCACCGAAGAAGCCCGCGGCGCCCCCGCCGCCGCCGGACGCGCTGGTCGCCAAGCCGGCGCCGAAAAAGACCGAGCCGAGCGTGCTCCCGACCCCCTCGGGCGGATTCGTCCTGCCGCAATAGGCACGCCTCCCCCGCATCTTTCGCGGATTGACGCGCGGCGGGGTTTGGACCAAGAGTTCCGCTCGCGGATGACGTCGCGATCCGCAGCATGATGTACGACGCCGCGCGGGAGAGATTCTGCCGATCCTATCTTGGAGGATCGGCGGAACGCCGAAGGAGCAACCGCCCCGGAAACTCTCAGGCGAAGGGACCGCGTGGAGTGCGAGCGGCGCTCTGGAAAGCGGCGGCCAGACAATTGGGTCGCCCACCGACGGAGTAACCGGCCGCCTGGAACCAACGTTCCGGCCGGGAATCTCTCAGGTCCTGCGACAGAGGGGGCACGAGCGGGTGCGAGCAGCGCCCGTCGTGCGCACAACCTCGGCAGGACGCGATGACCGCACCCGACGACACGCTGAACCGCACGCCGCTCCACGCGCTTCACGTGGAACTCGGCGCGCGGATGGTGCCTTTCGCGGGCTACTCCATGCCGCTTCAGTACGAGGGCATCCTCGCAGAGCACCGCTGGACGCGCGAGCGCGCCGGATTGTTCGACGTCTCTCACATGGGGCAGGCGACGCTCACGACAGCCGAGGCGAAGAACGGCGGCGATGCCGCGCACGAAACAGCTGCCGAGGCGATCGAGACTCTCATCCCGGGCGACATCAGAAGCCTGAAGAAAGGCGAGATGCGCTACTCGGTGCTGCTCAACGACCAGGGCGGCATCATCGACGACCTGATCGTCAGACGCCCGGTACGCGACGACCACCAGGGACAGCTTTTTCTGGTCGTCAACGCGGGGACCAAAGCGAATGACGTTCTCATCATTGCCGACCGGCTGCGGGGTCTGGCCAACATTCAGCTGACTGAGAACCGCGCGCTTCTTGCACTCCAAGGTCCGGAAGCGGCTTCCGTGCTGGGAGGGACACTTGCGGGCGAACTTCCGCCGACCTTCATGACGATGCGTCTCATCAAATGGGAGAATGGCGGCGTGGTCGTCACGCGCTCGGGATATACCGGCGAGGATGGGTTCGAAATCGCCGTAGCCGTGCGGCATTTGGAAGAGTTCTCGCGGCGGCTGCTCGCCCATCCCGACGTGAAGCCGATCGGCCTCGGCGCGCGCGATTCGCTCCGGCTCGAAGCGGGTCTGCCGCTCTACGGGCACGACCTCGATGAAACCACCTCGCCGATCGAGGCGGGGCTCGCCTTCGTGATCGGCAAGCGCCGGCGCTTGGAAGGCGGCTTTCCAGGCGCGGATCGGATCATGCGCGAATTGAAGGAAAGCCCGGTGCGCCGGCGCGTCGGCATCCGCCCGGCGGGACGCGCGCCGGTGCGAGAGGGCGCGGCGATCATCGGCCCGGACGGCGCGACGATCGGCGCGCTCACCTCCGGCGGCTTCGGCCCGACGGTCAACGCGCCGATCGCGATGGGATACATAGCGTCGGCCTACGCAAAGCCGGGGACGGCGGTGCAAGTAAGCGGCAGGCGCGGGCCGGAGCCCGCCGAGGTCGTCGCCCTGCCCTTCGTGCCGCACAGATATGTCCGTTGAGGGAGCTGAGCATGGCCGCAAGGACTGGTTACACCAAGGACCACGAATGGGTGCGGGCGGAGGGCGATACGGCGACCGTCGGCATCACGACCTATGCCGCGGAACAGCTCGGCGATGTGGTCTTCGTCGAGCTGCCGGAGATCGGGCGCGCGCTCAAGAAGGGCGAGGCGGGCGCAGTCGTCGAATCGGTCAAGGCGGCAAGCGACGTTTACAGCCCCATCTCCGGCGAGGTCGTTGAAAGGAACGACGCGCTCGAAGCGAGCCCGCAGAAGGTCAACGAGGCCCCGGAATCGGACGGCTGGCTCGTGAAGCTGAAGGTCGCCGATTCCACCGAACTTGATCCGCTGATGGACGAGGCGGGTTATCGCGACTTCGTCGCAAATCTCTGAGGCAGGATATGGCTCACGACTATCGCGCCACGATCGTCTGGCGCTTCGCCGGCGACGATTTTTCCAAGGGCCGCTACAGCCGCGCGCACGAATGGCGCTTCGACGGCGGGATCACGGTGCCAGCCTCGCCCTCGCCGGGCGTCGTGCCCGCGCCCTTTATCCGCGAGGACGCGGTCGACCCGGAAGAGGCGTTCGTCGCGGCGCTGTCGAGCTGCCACATGCTGACCTTCCTCGACCTCGCGCGCCGCGCCGGCGTCGTGGTCGACTCCTACGAGGATGAAGCCGTCGGCATCATGGAGGAGATCGCGCCGAAGCGGCGCGCGGTCACCAAAGTGACGCTCAGACCGAAGATCGTCTATCGCGGCGTCCCTCCCGACAGGGCGAAGCTCGACGAACTGCACCACCAGGCGCACGAATATTGCTTCATCGCCAACTCGGTGAAGACCGAGGTCGTGGTGGAGGCGCACGCGTGAATCTGCGTCGCGCCGAAGCGGACGATCTGGCCACGGTGGTCGACATCACCGAGCGCGCGTACGCTCCCTACACCGAAGAGTTCGGCTATCCACCCATCCCCGTAACGGAGGACTACGCCCCGCGCATCGCGGCGGGCGAAGTTTGGCTGCTGGAAGGCAATGGTGGTACGCCGGTCGGCCTTATCGTTCTGGAAGAGGCTCAGGCAGGTCCTCCCCCGCGAAGCGGGGGAGGGGTACCGCTGGAAGCGGTGGAGGGGGCGGGTGCCGGCCGCAGCGCTCGCGTCAGCCCCCTCCACCATGCTTCGCATGGTCCCCCTCCCCCGTCGCAAACGACGGCGGAGGAACTGGCCGCGCGCGATAGCGGCAGGAGCCTGCTGATCTTCTCCGTTGCAGTGGCACCTGAGCGGCAGGGCGAAGGGCTGGGGCTTAAGCTCCTGGAGTTCGCCGAGGATGTAGCGCGCGAGCGGGGCTGCGGAGAGCTTGCTCTCTACACCAACGCCAGGATGATGCGGAACATCGCGCTCTACCGCCGTTTCGGATTCGCCGAAACCGGGCGCCGGTCCAATCCGCAGCGCGAGGGATGGATCATCGTCGACATGGCGAAGCCGGTCTCAAGCCACGTCAGCAAACGGAGGTCAGCCTAGGCCATGCGCTACCTTCCGCACACACCGCAGGACCGCGCCGACATGCTGGCGCAGATCGGCGTCGGTTCGATCGACGAGCTTTTCGCCGGCATCCCGGAAGGGAAGCGACTCAAGAAGCCGCTCGACCTTCCTCCGCATATGAGCGAGCTCGACGTCATGCGGTATCTCCGCACGATATCGCGCAAGAACCACGTCGCGGCGGACGGGCCGTTCTTCGTCGGCGCCGGCGCCTACCGCCACCACGTGCCGGCGGCGGTCGACCACATCATCCAGCGCTCGGAGTTTCTGACCTCCTACACGCCCTATCAGCCCGAAATCGCGCAGGGCACGCTACAATATCTCTTTGAGTTCCAAACGCAGGTGGCGAACCTGACCGCGATGGAGGTGGCGAACGCCTCCATGTACGACGGCTCGACCGCGACCGGCGAGGCTGTGCTGATGGCGCACCGCGTGACGCGGCGGAAGAAGGCGGTGCTCTCCGGCGGGCTCCACCCGCACTATCGCGGCGTGGTGGAGACGCTGTCCGAGATGGCGGGCGACGAGGTCGTAGAGCTCGCGCCCGATCCGCACGGGACGGAGGATGTTCTCGCCGCGATCGACGGTGAGACCTCCTGCGTCGTCGTTCAGTCGCCGTCGTTCTACGGGCAGCTCATCGATCTGAAGCCGATCGCGGAGAAAGCTCACGCCAACGGCGCGCTTCTCGTCGCAGCGTTCACCGAGGCGGTGTCGTTCGGGCTGATAGAGCCGCCGGGCGCGCAGGGCGCCGACATCGTCGCGGGCGAAGGCCAGTCGATCGGCAATGCGATGAGTTTTGGGGGGCCCTATGTCGGGCTGTTCGCCACGCGGCAGAAATATCTGCGCCAGATGCCCGGGCGGCTATCCGGCATGACGGTCGACACGGAGGGGAAGCGCGGCTTCGTGCTGACGCTCTCGACGCGCGAACAACATATCCGCCGCGAGAAGGCGACGTCGAACATCTGCACCAATTCGGGCCTCTGCTCGCTCGCTTTCACTGCGCACATGACGCTGCTTGGTGAGAGCGGACTGCGGGAGCTCGCCGAAGCGAACCACGCGCGGGCGTGCCAGGTAGCCGATGCGCTCGGGAGCGTGCGCGGCATCGAGGTTCTGAACGAGACGTTCTTCAACGAGTTCACCGTGCGGCTGCCGAAGCCGTCGGCGGACGTGGTCGAGGCGCTGGCAGTGCAGGGCATCATGGCCGGCGTACCGGTTTCAAGGCTGGAGCCAGGACGCGGGCTCGACGACCTGCTCATCGTGGCGGCGACGGAGACGGTGACGGACCAGCAGGTCGCGGCGTTCGCGGATGCGCTGGGGAAGGTGCTGTGACGGCCGGCAGGCTCGCGACGCGGCTCCCCTCCCCCTTGTGGGGAGGGGTTGGGGGA
>JBOHKB010000121.1:0-13853 GCA_050728815.1 Propylenella sp. | reverse complement strand
GAGCAGCACCGGCTTCTGGAACACGAAGCCGAGGCTCGCGGCCCGCGCCCGGTCAGGCAGCCGGCCGGCCCACGTCACCGTGCCGGAATCCGGCGCGACGAGGTTCGCAAGGCATTTCAAAAGCAGGCTCTTGCCGGCGCCGTTCGGCCCCATCAGCACCGTCACGCCCGATCCGCCGACCGCGAATTCGTCGACATCGAGGAGCGTCCGGTTCCGCCGCTCAAATCGCAGGCCGCGGCCTAGGACCGGCCGGATATCGTGCACGGTGGAGGCGAGGCCGGCGAAGGGCTGGTCGACCGCCTTAAGCATAGGCCGACCTCGCCGCCGTTTGCCTGAAGCTGAACACCAGCGCATTCACCGCGGTGGCAAGAGTCACCAGCACGATGCCGAGCGCCATGGCGAGGGCAAGGTTGCCCTTCGAGGTTTCGAGCGCGATCGTGGTCGTCATCACGCGCGTGACATGGTTGATGTTGCCGCCGACGATGATGACGGCGCCGACCTCGGCGACCGCGCGCCCAAACCCGGCGAGGAGCGCGGTCAGCAGGCTGTAGCGCGCGTCCCAGATCAAGGTGGACACCATACCCCAGGGGCCGATGCCGAAGACGCGCAGCTGGTCATCGTACTCGGTCTTCAGGTCCTCGATGGTCTGGCGCGACAGCGCCGCAACGATCGGCGTGACGAGGATGGCCTGCGCGATGATCATCGCCGTCGGCGTGTAGAGGATGCCGAGCGGCCCGAGCGGCCCGGCGCGCGAAAGGAGCAGGTAGACGGCGAGGCCGACCACCACCGGCGGCAGGCCCATCAGCGCATTCAGCACGACCACAACCGCCCAGCGGCCGGGAAAGCGGCTGATTGCGATGAGCGCACCAAGCGGCACGCCGACCAGCCCGGCGATCAGCACCGCATTGCCGCTCACCCACAGAGACAGCCCGACGATTTCCAGGAGGTCCCGGTCGAGTGAAATCAACAGGCGAATCGTGTCCGCGACGGCGCTTCCGAAGTCGTGCAAAGGCTCCTCCCCGAGCGCGGCACCCTAGCCGTTTCTCTGCGCGCTTGTCCAACAATCTCATCCATCTGGATCATATGCATACGAGCGCAGGATAATGCAGGTGAGAGTGTGGCTTGCAGGCATCCGGTCAGACCGGGAGGGTTCCGAAATCCGGCGCGGGACGGCTTGCCCATCGGTTCCGCCCTCGCCCACAATTGTCGAATGGCCTGTTTCCCTCGCGCCGCTCTTCGAGCAATCGCTGTCGTCTGTGCCGGGTGCGGAACGGCTGCGGCGCAATCTCTGGCGGAACAAGGAAAGGCGATCGCCGAGCAGCACTGCTCCCGCTGCCACGTCATCGACCGAAGCAAGAGCTTCGGCGGCATCGGCTCGACGCCTTCGTTTCAGCTGCTGGTCACGGCGTTTCCCGATTGGAAGGATCGGTTCGAGACCTTCTACGGCCGACGGCCGCACCCCTCCGTCGTGCGCTTCGAAGGCGTCACGCCGATCACCACCGATCCGCCGACGACGAAGATCGTGGATCTGAAACTCTCCGACGTCGAAGCCATCGTGGCCTACGCCGTCAGCCTGAAGGAAGCGGCGGAAGCCGCCGACTGAGCCCGGAGACAAGCATGAGCAGACGCGAGCGCCGCGCCGACGAAAAGCGGCTGCGCAAGGACGGCGGACTCGATCAGCAGGCGTTCCTCGATACCGCCGGCCGGTTCATCGACCTCGCCAACCGGCTGAACCGGACGATCGTCGCGCCCGACCTCGCGCTCGCGTTCGACTATGCCGCCTCGCGCTACAACGCGCACCTTGCGAAGAACGTGATGGAGGTCGCGAACCATGAGGAGTTTGTCGAGGCTGCGCTGAAGCGCTACGGCGAGATGCTGCGGCAGCACCTCTCCGACCCGGAACTGTAGCCCGCATGAAGCGCAGCGAAATGCGGGGGGCGAAGCATCTCGGATTGCGCGCCTGCGGCGCTTCATCCAGGTTACGAGCGCGTCAGCCCTTGCCCTTCTCCCCGGCGAACGCGGCGAAGTCGAGCCGCTTCGCGAGACCTACCTTTGCGCGTTCCTGCTCACCAGGCCGTGGCTCGTCCTCGCGGGCAGGATTGGGCGCGCCCTCTGGCTCCCGGGAGATCGCGTCGTTGCCGGCGGTTACAGGAGCCTCCTGCGCAGGCGGTTGCTTGCCTGCGGGAGGCTCCGTCGCGCTCGACGCCGCCTTCTCCTCGGCCGCGGCCGCATCGTCGCCCGCGAGGAATCCGCGCCCGACCTTCCAGGCGGTCTTGACGACCTCGCTCCCCGTGGCAGGCCACCGGAAATCCAGATAATTGCCGTCGAGACCGTCGAGCACGGCAAAGACGGGATCGGATCGCCACAGCCTTCTGAGCGCCGCGTTCTTCAGTGCAACGGGAACGCCGGGCCGAAGGAAAGGCGCGTAGTCGGATTTGTCAGTCAGCTTCTCGAGGTCGATCGCCTCGGCGGCGGCCCGGTTGGCGTCGAGCTCGACCACCTGTGCTTTCGTTGTGGCAGGCGGGGCGCGCCCGTCGTCCGGCTGCGGCTCGGGCGAAGCAGCCTCTTCGGCGCGCGCCGCGTGCTTGCGCTCCGACCAGCGCGAGAGGAACGGCTTTTCGTCCTTCGCCCGTTCAGTCATCGGCATCGCCCGATTTCACCACCCTGGCCGTGCGGGCGAAGATCGGTTCCTTTGAAAACTTCAGCTCCTCGACGGCGATCTTGTTGCGCTGCCGTTTCACAAAGGGCTCCTCTTTGTGATGCGCGGCGCAGAACGATTTCACCCAGTCAAGAACCAGCGGCGGCATGGGGACGGTATCGACAATCTCCTCCTCGGGACTGACGTGACCGGAGACGTCGTAAGGGTTCGCGGTCACCGAATGGAGACGAAACGGAAGCGGCCCCGTTTCGCTGGCGCGGAGGGTGACATAAAGCACGCAGTCTCCGGCGAGGTTGACGCGATAGGCCTCGGTGTCGCTGCGGTAGAGCGTAAGGGGCGCGTTGCCGGCAAAATAGCGCTCCGTCCCGTCGTCGCGCGACTCAAGGCGTGTGAAGGCCTCGATATCGGCCTGCCCGTCGCGCACTTCGGCCACGCGCCAGACGTGATCGACCCACCGGCTCTTGGCCGGCCGGCGCTCAATGACCACTCCGACGATGCGGGTGACTTCGCGGTCCAATTTGCGTGTCCTTTCGCCCATTGGACACCAGCCAGCTATAGGTGGCAAGGAGTGGCTTCCACGGCTAGATTGCCGAAAAACCCAAGCCTGGTCGGGAGATGGACGAGAAAAAGAAACGCATTCTGCTGTGCAACTGTGCCAAGACGATGCTGGTCGATGGAGGAGCCATCGGCGACGCGCTCGGTTGCGGCGCGATCCCTGTTCACAGCCAGCTCTGCCGCAGCGAGGTCGAGACGTTTCGCGCGGCGCTCTCCGACGACGACGTCCTTGTTGCCTGCACGCAGGAGGCTCCGCTTTTTCACGAGCTGGCCGAGGATGCGGGCGGCGAAGCGGCGCTGAGATTCACCAACATCCGCGAGCGCGCGGGCTGGGCCGAGGGCGGTCCAGCGACCGCGAAAATGGCGGCGCTCCTGGCTGACGCGATACAGCCGGTCAGGCCGGCGCTGCTGAAGACGATCGAGTCCGACGGGCTTTGCATCGTCTACGGCACCGGCCAAGCGGCGCTCGACGCGGCGCGTATGCTTTCGCGCCGGCTCTCGGTGACGCTGGTGCTGACCGGGGCGGAGGATCTTCTGCTTCCGACCGTACTCGATTTCGCCATCTACCGGGGACAGCTGAGAGAGGTCAGCGGCTCTCTCGGCAGTTTCGACGTCGTGCTCGACGGCTACGCGCCGATCATGCCGTCGTCGCGCGCGGAGGCGGAATTCCTGATGCCGCGCGACGGGGCGCGCTCGCGCTGCTCCATTATCGTCGACCTGAGCGGCGAGCCGGCGAAGGTGACCGGCTGGCGGCGGCGCGACGGATATCTGAAGGCCGATCCCGGCGACGCAGCGGCCGTGGCGCGCGCGCTGTTCGACGCAAGCGACCTCGTCGGCACGTTCGAGAAGCCGATCTATGTCACTTACGATTCCTCGATCTGCGTGCACGGCCGCTCCAAGATCACCGGCTGCAGCAATTGCCTCGACGCCTGCCCCGCCGGCGCCATCACGAGCCTGGGCGACACGATCGCGGTCGACAACGGCATCTGCGGAGGCTGCGGCGCCTGCGCCAGCCATTGCCCGACCGGCGCGGTGTCCTACGCCTACCCCGACCGCAGCGACCTCATCGCCCGCGTGCAGACTCTGCTCCGCGTCTATGGAGAGACCGGCGGCCGGAAGCCCGTGCTGCTGTTCCACGAGGAGCGCGAGGGGACCGAGATTCTGGGCGCGATGTCGCGCTATGGGCGCGGTCTGCCGCAGAACGTGCTTCCGATCGGGTTGCACGCGGCCGGCATGCCCGGCCACGAAGTCTTCGCCGCGGCGCTCGCCGCGGGCGCCTCTGCGGCAATCGTGCTCGGCAATCCGCTGAACGCGGAAGACTACTCCGCCGTCGCGCTCGAAGTTGATCTCACGAACACGATCGCCGCGGCATTCGGCGACACGGCCGGCGCGCGCGTGCAGATCCTGATGGAGCGCGACCCCGACAAGGTGGAAGCGGCGCTGTGGGATCTCCAGCCGGCTGAGCCGATCATGGCTCAGCGGTTCGAGCCGGTCGGCGGCAAGCGCGACATCGCGCGGACGGCGCTCGGCCTGCTGCGCGGCGCGTTCGACGCGGCACCCGAAGTGATCGCGCTCCCGGCCACCGCGCCCTATGGGCGGATCGCAATCGACACGGCCGGCTGCACGCTCTGCCTTGCCTGCGTCTCGGCCTGTCCAGTCGGCGCGATCGGCGACAACCCGGACCGGCCGGAAGTGCGTTTCACCGAAGCCGCCTGCGTGCAGTGCGGCCTCTGCGCCAAGACCTGTCCGGAGAATGTGATCACGCTCGTCCCGCAGCTGAACTTCGCCCCCTCCGCAATGCAGCCCGAGACGCTCAACACGGAGGAGCCGTTCGCCTGCATCCGCTGCGGCAAGCCTTTTGGGGTGAAGTCGTCGATCGAGCGCATCGCGGCGCAACTCGCCGGGCATTCGATGTTCCAGACGAGCGCGCGTGCCGACCTCATCAAGATGTGCGACGACTGCCGGATCAGGACACAGGCGGAGATGGCGGACAACCCCCTCGCCATGGGCGCGCCGCGCCGGCCGCGGACGACGCAGGACTATCTCGACGCGCGCGAGAAGGGCCTGTCGGTCGAGGATTTTCTGAGCGAGGATTGAGGGACCGGACTCCTCTCCCGCTGCCCGGCGGAATGCGCAGTCCTAATTCCTCAGCGAATAGCTGGTGCTGCGCCCGCCTGCCGCGTTTTTGGCGAGGATACCGCGCCCGACCAGATCGTCGATGTCGCGCAACGCGGTGTCCTGCGAGCATTTCTCAAGCTTTGCCCACTTGGATGAAGTAAGCTTTCCTTCGAGCCCGTCGAGCAGCCGATTGAGTACATCCCGCTGGCGCTCGTTGAACGACGCTCCCGCATTCCTCTCCCAGAAGCGGGCTTTCGTCAGCACGCTTTCCAACGCGTGTTCCGCCCCCTCGAACGCGCGTTCAAGGCAGCCGAGGAACCACTCGAGCCACGGCGTGATGTTGAGGCTGTCCTTCTGCGCCACCTCCAACGTATCGTAGTAGGCATTCCGCTCCCGGCGTATCTGCGCCGACATGCTGTAAAAGCGTTGCCGGCTTCTTTCCGAGCGCGCAAGAATCATATCCGCAATGGCGCGTGCGATGCGCCCGTTGCCGTCTTCAAACGGGTGAACGGTCACGAACCGGAAATGCGCGAGCCCTGCTTTGAGCACCGGGTCAACCGCCGAAGCCGTGTTGAACCAGCGGAGAAACGCTCTCATCTCGCCAGGAACCCGCCTGGCGGGAGGCGCCTCATAGTGCACGCGCTCCCGCCCAGCCGGACCGGAGACGACCTGCATTGGCCCTGAGCGGTCCGTGCGCCATCCGTCGACTTCGATTCGGCGCATCCCGCTCCGCCCGGCGGGGAACAGCGCGGCATGCCAGCCGAAGAGGCGCTCTCGGGAGAGCGGTGCCTCGAAATTCTGCGTCGCGTCGAGCATCATCTCCACAACGCCCTCGACCTCGCGGTCGGCAGGCAGAAGTGCGCCGATGTCCATTCCAAGACGCCGCGCAATCGACGAGCGCACCTGTTCCTTGTCGAGGATCTCCCCTTCGATCTCGCTCGTTTTGAGCACGTCCTCAGTGAGGGTGCGAAGCACCGCCTCGGCGCGAAGGTGGAAGCCAAGCGACTCCATGCGTCCAAGCAGCCGGCCCTGCCGGTGGCGCACGGCGGCGAGCCGTTCGGCCAGCTTCTCGTGGCTCCACCGCAGGCCCGGCCAGCCTTCGATCTGGTAGATGTATTTCGTCATTCACCGCACTTTTTGCGGTGAATATGGGCCCTATTCGCCGCAGCGGCAAGCACATTCTCCGCAAATCATGCGGACATTAGGTCCGCTATTCTCCGCAAATAATGCGGTGAATACGGCGATTCTCGAGCGCTAGGAGCCAGTCTCGTTGCGGCAGAACTCCCGCGCGCGAATTTCCGCCAGCTCCTTCTGCTTCGCCGTGTAGTTGGCCTCGCGCGCCATCGCCTCGACCGCGGCCATGCGTTCGTCGAGGCATTGCTGGTAAGGCGACGCCTCGCCGCTCGAGCGCCCGGCCAACCGCTCCGCCAGCATGTCCTGGTTGACGTAGACGAAGAGCGCGATGCCGGCGACGCCGACCAGAAGCGCAATGAGGCGCATCCAGATCGAATCGACGAAGGACGAGCGCGCCGGCCCGTGGGTCTCTGCGGTTTCAGCAGTCATCGGCGTCTAGCTCCCCGAGGCGGGCGTCGGCAGGTTCACAAGCAGATTCTGCGGCTTCATCTTTAACAGCCGTTGTGGCGTCATGGCGAGTCCGAGATAGACGGGTTTCCCCCGCATCGCGGGGATGAAGGCCGAGCGGTCGAGGCTTTCCAACCGGAAAAGTGCCATGAAGCGGCCGGTCTCCTCGTCCGGCACGGCTTCGCCGGCATAGAGCCGGTTCAGGATGCCGGTCGCCGTCGCGTCGAGCCCGATGTGCCACGACCAGCGCTCGTCGCGGATCGACTGCATCGGCTGCACGCGGACGCCGATCCCGGTAAAATGCTCGACCCAACTCTCGACCACGCGGGCGAAGGCATCCTGCAGCGGCTGGGTGAAGCGGAAGTCGCCGGCCATGTCGAAGCGGTCGGAGCGCTCCCAGTATTCGTCCTGGTTCTCCTCGGTCATGACATCGAGCGTGACGTCGCGGAGCGGCGTTCCCGCCTCGGCGAGGAGCGAGCCGAGCCCGCCCAGGCCGCCCGTCTCCGACAGCATCTCGACGATCTCGGCGTCGGCTAGCAGGATCTGCCCGTCGTCGGTCGAGACCGACTGGTCGCGAAAGAAGAACTCCGCCGCCTTCAAGCGGAACGGATTAGACTCTCCGTCAAGCACGTTGCGCAGGATGAGGTGCACAAGCTGGTCGATGAAGACGGGTGGGATCGAGATGGCGCCGGCGCGGAAGAGGCTGAGATACGCCGCCTCCAGCGAGCCCGCGGCGACGAGCGAGTCGCGATAGGCGAGCACAAGGCGGTAGTTCTCCGCCGCGTCCTTGCTTGCGATCGCGGCGATCTCCGCCTCCGCCACCGGGCGGAAGGGATCCTCCATCAGCCGCTCGAAAAGCCGGTGCTCGGCATCCCCGGACTCTTCGATCGGGTGGATTTCCGGGCGCGTGTAATAGGCGCGGAGGAAATCCGCGGTGACGGCAAGAAACCCGTCTTTGTCGCGATGCGTCAGGTGGAAGCCGGCCGACTTCCAGAAATCCCTCGGCGCGACGGTCGAAGCGGGGCTCACAGAAGCGCGTCCTTCAACGAGAGAAGCTCGACGCCCTTCTCGGTCTTGAGAATGAGGTCTCCGCTCTCGTCAAGGCCGAGAAACACGCCGCGATGTTCGGCGCCTGCAAAGCTCAACGCGACCGTCTCTCCCCGCCCCTCGGCCCGCGCCAGCCACGCTTCGAGCACCGGCGGCGCGCCGTCGACCTCGAACGTGTGGAGCCAGGTGTTCAGATGGCGCGCGAACGATTCAAGCAGCGGCACCAGGCGGATGTCGCCGCACCCCTCTTCCCAGAGCGTGGTCACGTCGGGGGTGAGGCCGGGCTCGATTGCCGGATCCTCGGCATATAGGCCGACCTCGACGCCGGAGACCAGCCAGGCGGGCGCCCGGTCGCCGTCCTTCGGGCCGGCAAAGAAGCGGGCGAGGCCGGCGACCGCGCCATTCACGCAAATCTTGTCGGGCCAGCGGTAGAAGATGCCGACCTCGGGCGGGGCGAGCGCGCCGATGCAATCGCCGAGCGCGACCATCGCGGTGAGATGGACCGTCTCGACATTCTTCGCGTCCGCGTCCGGCTCCAGCACGATCGCCGCCCGCAGCCGATGATCGATGTCGCTCCAGTAGAAATCGCCGGCGCCGGCCTCGCCCGACGCCGCCTGCTTCGCGGCAACCACGAACGGGTCCGCCGACTCGACGCAATGTCCGGCAATAAGCGGCGGAAATTCGGGGGCGTGCGGCATGCGCCTCACTTCGCCTGCCGCCATCAGCCGAGGTCGATCTCGCCCTCGACGACATGGTTGAGGTCGGTGCCCTTGGCGGTGATCACCGCGCGCACCGTGAGCTTGCCCTTGCCGCGCAGGCCGTTCTTCTCCACGGCATGTTCGAGCGCCTGCTGCGAGGTGACACCGACCTGCTTCAGGAATTTTCGCATCGACATGTTGAAGGCGTCCTGGTCCATGTTCTTGGTCATCGGAAATCTCCAGATTTGTTCGCCGCGCCGGCTCTCGCCTGCCCGGCCGAGTTTGCGGCCACGTTATCGATTTCGATTCATTCGGCAACCGGCACTTCAAGCGTGAGGCGGTTGCCGTCGCGGAGCAGCGTAAGGCGCAGCGAGCGGCCCGCCGGCATCAACGCGAGCGCGGCCGCGACGGCTTCGCCGCCGCTTACCCGGCGATCCCCTGCCTCAAGGACGATGTCGCCTGGCGCGAGACCTGCTTCAGCCGCCAGCGAACCCGGCGCGACGGCTACGACCTCCGCGCCAACCTGCCCCGGCTCGCCGCGCGGCGGATGCGGCCTGAGCGTCGCGCCGAGCCGCGGCCAAGGCACCGCTACTGGCGCCGTCAGACGCTTCAGCACAGCCTCCGCAAGCGCCGCGGAGACGGCGAAGTTCACGCCTATGTTGGCGTCCGATTGCTTAGTGAAGATCGCCGACAGGACGCCGGCGAGCCTGCCGTCGCCGGCTATCAGCGCACCGCCCGACATCCCGGGATTGACCGCTGTGTCGGTCTGGACAAAATCCTCGATCGCGTTGAAGCCGACGCCGCTCCGCCCGCTCGCCGATACGGTGCCGCAGGCGACCGACGGCCCAAGCCCGAAGGCGTTGCCGATCGCGCAGACCTCCTCGCCGGGAAGCACCGGCTCACCGAAGGCAAACGCCGGCAGCTTTTCGCCAATGACGAGGAGCGCCAAGTCAGTCGCCTGGTCGCGACGCGCAACCTCGGCGCGCAGCACCTTGCCGGTGGGCGTCCTGACGAGGATCGAGAGCGGATCGCCGAGCACGTGGTCGGCCGTGAGGATCAGCGTGCCGTCGCCAACGACCACGCCCGACCCTTCCGGCTCGTCCGGCGACGGCGGGCGACCGGCCCATTGCGGCAGGACACTCACCACGGAGCGGAGCGCGCCCGCGATCGTCGCGGGATCGGGGCGCTCGGCCCGCGCGGCGGCGGTCGCCGTGACAACAGATAGGGCGATTGCGCCGACGGTGAGAAGAATGCACAGGGGTGGTCGAGCCAATGCCCTGCTTCCGCCGTGGCGCGTCAGGGATTCTCGCCGAGGCGGACCGACGCCGGTTCCCCTGCGCTGCCGTCGACAGAAAGGTAGGCTCGGTTTTCGAGCACAACGGCCGCGGCGACTGCGATGAGGATCATGGCGGCGATCCCGCCGAGAAACGCCTTCATTGCTCCTCGTCCCCGCTATTTTCCTGCCGATTCGGCATCGTCGCTTGCTTCAGGAATGCAATCAAGGCATCGCGCGCCTCGACATCTTTCAGCCGCTGCAGCGGCATTTTCGATCCCGGCGTGACCACGTCGGGGCCGTGGTCGAACAGCTCGGCGATCGTCTCCTCGTTCCACACGATGCCGGAGTTCTTGAGGCCGGGGGAGTAAGGATAGCCCGGCAGCGAGCCGGCCTTGCGCCCGAACAGCCCGTAGAGCGTCGGCCCGGCGCGGTTCTTCCCGTCGGCCTCGAGCGTGTGACAGACGCTGCATTTGCGCTGAAACTGCAGTTCTCCGGCGCTCAGGTCGGCCTTTTGCTGGAAGCGGCGCGGAAAGGTGGATTTCACCTGCTCGAACGGCTTGCGCGGCTGCACCCGCCAGAAGGCGGCGAAATCGTCGAGGCCGGAATAATAGAGGCTCGTCCCGCCGGCATCTGAAAACGCCACGCCCCAGACCGGGCCGTAGGGATTGACGTACTCCTCCAGAAGCTCCCAGCTCGTCGCGTCGAACACCAGGATGCGCCCGTCGCCGAACCCCGCGGCAAGGCGCGACCCGTCAGCAGAAACGCCGAGCGACAGGACCGGGCTGTCCGACTTCGCAAGCGTGTTCTCCTCGTAGGTGTCGAGGTCGACACGCGCGAGCGCCCCGTCGAGGCCGCCATAGACGAGTGTGTCGCCGACGACGGCGATTTCGTTCACGCCCCAGCCATGATCGACGACGATCGAGCGCTCCGCCCCTGTCGCCGCGTCCCAAGCGCGGATCGTGCCGTCATAAGAGGCGGTGTAGAGCGTTGCGTCCGATGCGCCACCGAAGGCGACGGCGTTGACGTTGCCTTCATGGCCTTCGAGGCGGCGGACTTCCGCGAGCGCATCGAGATCGATCAGCCGCGCGGTGTGATCCCAGCGCGCGATCGCGGCGAAGCGGCCGTCGCCGGAGACGGCGACGCCGAGCACCTTGTCGGCGCTGTCCGGGAGCTGCTTGACCAGCGCGCCTGTCTGGAGGTCCCAGACGATGGCCGATCCGTCGTCTGAGACAGAGATGGCGCGCTCGCCGCCGGGGATGAACGCAACGTCGTTGACGGCGGCGTTGTGCCCGATCAGCCGGCGCTCGACGACACCGCTCTCGCCCTCGAGCGACCACAGGATCACGGAATAGTCGAAGGAGGCCGTCAGCGCCCGATTGGTCGACGGGTCGATGACGATCTCCATCACCGGCCCGCCGTGCCCGGCGAGCGTTTCCGGAAGCGTTGCTTCGCCGTCGTCGCCGGCGGCGAAAGCGAGAGCCGGGAGCAGCGTGAAGAACGATGTCAGCAGGAAATGGAACGCCTTCTCAGCGTGCAACATTGCCGCCGGCCTTCCCTCACTCGGCTGGCTGCTGCGCCGCGGCACCAGATCCGGCGGCCTCCCCGCTCCGCTTTCTCTCCAAATCCTCCACCCAGAGATTGTGGTGCTCGCGCGCCCAGTTCTCATCCACCTCGCCGGTGCCCATCGCCTCGAATGCGCCCTCCATGCCGAGGGTTCCGATATAGATGTGCGCGATGATCACAGCGGTCAGGAACAGCCCCATCATGCCGTGCCAGACCTGGTTCATCTGCTGCTCCATGATGGCGCTGTAGGGCGGTTCGGGCAGGCCAAACCAGGCCGGAATATCGAGGCCAACTTTCGCTGCAAGCTCGAACGTTTCGGTCATGAAGTGCGTGGAGAACGGATAGAGCAGCGCCCAGCCAGATACTGCGAGAGACGCCCCGCCCAGGATCGTCAGCCAGAATATGATCTTCTGCCCGGCGTTGAACTTCTTCGCCGGGGCGTGGACGTTCTTGACCAGAATGCCGCCGCCCTTGGCGAGCCACACGAGATCGTGCCTGTTCGGGAAGTTATAGACCACCCACTGCACGAAGATGATGATGAGCCCGGCGATGAAGGCGAACGCCACGTAATTGTGGATGTACTTGCCCCATATGGCGATCGCCGCAAAGGCATCCTTGCCGACCAGCGGTATCATCACGCTGCGGCCGTAGAGGATATTCAATCCGGTCAGCGCGAGCAGCACGAACGAGCTCGCTGTCAGCCAGTGGGCGGCGCGCTCGAGCGCGGTGAAGCGGGTTATGGTTTTGCCCGAGCGCCCTCCGTGGATTTTGACGCGTCCGGCGACGGCAAAGAGCAGAGCGAGGATGACAATGACGGCAAGCAGCGCCCAAGCGCCGTAACGCGGCAGCGGCCCATTATGGATTTCGCGCCAGAGCTGGCCCTCGTACTGCACGAGCCTTGTGAAGTTGGGATCATCGCTGGCCGCGAAACCGGTGCCGCCGCCCTTGATCTCACGCCAGAGATCGGCGTCGGAAGCGCCGCCAAGCGTGTTCCCGGGAACCTGCCCTGACTGTGCGGGATCGCTGAAGCCCTCCACCGCGCCGCGAGGCGGCCGCACGGGGTCCTGCGCCCCGACCGGCGTCCAGGCCGCAGACACTACGATCAGAAGGATGGCGGCAGCGAGCGCGCGAGCAAGCGCCGGCAAGCCTGGTCCGGCAAAACGCATTCCTCGACACCTCCGAAAAGACGAATCCGCGCCAGGGGTGGCGCGGATCCGGAATATCACGACATCACGCCGCGATCAGAGGCCCGACTTCTGCTCATAGGCGGTGCCCCAACCCCAGGCGCCCGAGCCGAAGCCGCGCTCAACGACGCGCTCGCGGTAGATGTTGGACACCACATCGCCATCACCGGCGAGAAGCGCCTTCGTCGAGCACATCTCGGCGCAGAGCGGCAGCTTGCCTTCGGCAAGGCGGTTGCGGCCGTACTTGGTGAACTCGGCCTGCGAGTTGTCCTCCTCCGGACCGCCGGCGCAGAAGGTGCACTTGTCCATCTTGCCGCGCGTGCCGAAGTTGCCCGCCTGCGGATATTGCGGAGCGCCGAACGGGCACGCGTAGAAGCAATAGCCGCAGCCGATGCAGAGGTCCTTGGAGTGGAGGACCACCCCCTCTTCGGTCTGGTAGAAGCAATCCACCGGGCAGACCGCCATGCACGGAGCGTCCGAACAGTGCATGCAGGCGACCGATATCGAGCGCTCGCCGGGCTGCCCATCCCGGATCGTCACCACCCGGCGACGGTTGATGCCCCACGGGACCTCGTTCTCGTTCTTGCACGCCGTAACGCAAGCGTTGCACTCGATGCAGCGCTCGGCGTCGCAGAGGAATTTCATTCGTGCCATTTTTCCCTCCCTAGGCCTTACGCCAGCTCTATCCGACAGAGCGTCGTCTTGGTTTCCTGCATCTGGGTGACCGAGTCGTAGCCGTATGTCGTGACGGTGTTGACCGACTCGCCGAGCACGTACGGATCGGCGCCCTCAGGATACTTGCCGCGCCGATCCTCGCCCTGGAACCAACCACCGTAGTGGAAGGGCATGAAGGCGACGCCACGGCCAACGCGTTCGGTGACCATCGCCATCACTCTCACCTTGGCGCCCTCGGGACCGTGCACCCACACCATGTCCCCGTTCTTGACGCCGAGGTCGTTGGCGTTCGCGGGGTTGATCTCCACGAACATGTCCTGCTGCAGCTCGGCGAGCCACGGGTTCGACCGGGTCTCGTCGCCGCCGCCCTCGTACTCCACCAAGCGTCCCGATGTGAGGATGATCGGGAAGTCGCTAGCGACATCCTTCTTCTGGATGGAGGCGTAGAGCGTCGGCAAACGCCAGAATTTGGCGCGGTCGTCCCAGGTCGGGTAGTC
>JBOHKB010000120.1:0-5181 GCA_050728815.1 Propylenella sp. | reverse complement strand
TCGGGCGTTTTTCACTCTGCCGCTGCTATCCGCGGCCATGGCGGCGCCGGCTTGGCTCGCCGGCTGCTCGCCGACCGCGACCTATGGCACCGGCGAAGCGCCGGAAGTGGCCCTTTTCCGCGAAGTGACGGGCGGCTTTCTTGGCTCAAACAAGAAGGAGCCGATCCAATACCAGCCGCGCGCCCCTCTGGTGATGCCGCCGACGGCCGAGCAGCTTCCGCCGCCGGCCGAGGCGGCCGCCGCGGCCTCAGCCGACTGGCCGATCGATCCGAACCAGCGCGTCGCTGCACTCCCCCGCGGCAGCACGGATGCGCGCTACGGGGGGAGCCAGGCGGAGTACCGGCGGCTAAAGCCGCTCATCGGCGTGCTCCCCGAGCCGCCGCGGACGAACACCTCGACCGGCTCGCCCTACGACATCGTCCGCGCCAGGCAGCAGCGCGAGCAGTTCCGCAAGGCGCTTGCCGAATCGAAAGGCTTCGGCCGCACGGAACGGCGCTACCTGACCGACCCCCCGAACGAATACCGGGAGCCGGCCGCGACCGCGCCGGCCGAGTTCGAGAACATCAAGTCGGAGGGCGGCGGCGGCTTCCTGAAGTGGCTCTATCGCCGCTAGGGCGCTTTCCCCGTCCCTGCTTTTGGCCGAGACTGCGACCGGATTCGCTCCGAGTCGCGATGAGCCCATGACGATCCGCCGCCTTCCCGATCACGTCATCAACCGCATCGCGGCGGGCGAGGTGGTGGAGCGCCCGGCGAGCGTCGTGAAGGAGCTCGTCGAGAACTCGCTCGACGCGGGCGCGAGCTCGATCGAAATCGTCACCGCCGGCGGCGGCAAGAGCCTCATCCGCGTCGCCGACGACGGCGCGGGCATGCGGCGTGACGATCTCCCCCTCGCTGTCGCCCGCCACTGCACGTCCAAGCTTTTGGGCGATGCGCTCGACGCGATCGCGACGCTCGGTTTCCGCGGCGAGGCGCTTGCTTCGATCGGCGCGGCGGCGCGGCTCACGATCGAATCGCGCCACGCAGGGGAAGAGCACGCCTGGACGATCGCCGTGGAGGGCGGCAGGCTCGCCGAGCCACGGCCGGCGAGCCGGAGCGTCGGCACGCAGATCGAGGTCGCCGACCTCTTCTTCGCCACGCCGGCGCGGCTGAAATTTCTGCGCTCCGACCGCGCCGAGGCGAACGCCGTGACCGATGCGGTCAAGCGTCTTGCGCTCGCGCATCCGGGCGTTCGCTTCACCCTCTCGGGCGCCGACCGTCTGCCGCTCGACTACCCGCCCGCACGGGGCGCAGAGGCGCTTGATCTGCGCGCGGCGCAGGTTTTCGGCGAGGACTTCCCCGAAAGCGCCATGCGGATCGACGCCGAGCGCGAAGGCGTGCGCCTTGCCGGGCTGGCGGGGCTCCCGACCTTCAACCGCGCGAACTCGCTGCACCAGCTTATGTTCGTGAACGGCCGGCCGCTACGCGACCCGCTCCTCACCGGCGCGCTCCGCGCCGCCTATGCCGATGTGCTCGCTCGGGACCGCTTCCCGATCGTCGCGCTCTACCTCATGCTCAGCCCCTCGGAATTCGACGTGAACGTGCACCCCGCCAAGCTCGAGGTGCGCTTCCGCGATCCCGGCCTGGTGCGCGGCCTGATCGTCGGCGCGATCCGCGATGCGCTGGCGAGCGAAGGCTTTCGCGCCGCGACGAGCGTCGGCCGGGCGACGGTGTCGGCGTTCAGGCCCGAGCCCGCGCCGCCCGCTCACACGCGCAACGGCGGATGGCAGGGCTGGGCGTCGCCGTCGCCCTCCGGCTTCGGCGAAGCGGAACAGGTGGGCTTTGCCGTCATCGACCGGCCGTCCGCCGACGCGCGCGCCGGCCGCATCGAGCTCGATGCAATGGCGGTTCACCGGCCGCTCGGTGCCGCTCGCGCGCAGATTCACGAGAACTACATCGTCGCGCAGACCGAGGACGGGCTCGTCATCGTCGACCAGCATGCGGCGCACGAGAGGATCGTCTATGAAAAACTGAAGGCTGGACTCGAAGGCCGGCCGCTTCCGCGGCAGATATTGCTCATCCCGGAAGTGGTCGAGCTGCCGCGCGACGACGTTGAGCGCATCGCATCGCGCGCGGAGGAGCTGAAAGAGGTGGGTCTGGTGGCGGAGCCTTTCGGGCCGGGCGCCGTCGCGGTGACGGAGACCCCGGCGATGCTCGGCGAGGTGGACGCCGCGGCGCTCATCCGTGACATCGCCGACGACCTTGCCGAATGGGACGCCTCGACGCGGCTCAGGGAGCGGCTCGACCGCCTCGCCGCCACGATGGCCTGCTACGGGTCGGTCCGCGCCGGCCGGCGGTTGAAACCCGAGGAGATGGATGCGCTCCTCCGCGAGATGGAGGCGACGCCGCTATCCGGCCAGTGCAACCACGGCCGCCCGACTTATGTAGAGCTGAAGCTCGCCGATGTGGAGCGGTTGTTCGGCCGGCGTTGAAAACCCAAACACGACTTGCCTCGTATTGGTCGGCGCGGGGTTTGAATCGTGCTAGAGGAGCACCTTGCTCTACGGGGCCCGACCATGAGCGAAATCAACGAAAAACTTCTCGACGAGCGTCTCGCCAAACTCGAAGCGGCCAAGGCGTGGAGTCCGCGCGTCGTCTCTAAGCTCGAAAGCCACATCCGCTCGGCGGAGGACGCGGGGTTGCTGCGCATCAATCCGCTGACCTACGCGGCGGAGAAGAACCTCCCTGAGACCGAGGCGATCGATCTCTTCCTGCACGCCACGGCGGTCGGCCTCTTCGACATGAACTGGATCATCATCTGTCCGGTCTGTTCCTGCGTGATCGACAGTTTTCGTGCACTCAGGAACCTCCGCAGCCACTGCCGCTGCACGATCTGCCATGTCGATCTCGTCGCTCAGCTGGACGACATGATCGCCGTCACGTTCACGATCAATCCGGCTATCCGCAGGATCATCTATCACGATCCCGCCTCACTCTCCGTCGCCGACTATTCCTACCGCTACAGGTCGACGTTCGAGGGCCTCTTCCCCGATGGGGTCTCCTTCGCGGCTTTGCGGGAGACGGGCACGAAGGCGCTGGCTTTTCTCGAGCCGGGCACGACGACCCCGCTGGAAGTTTCCGCTGCGGGCGACATGCTTCGCGGTTACAGCATCGATACCGACGCGGGCTTCCTGTTCGCCGTCGATCCGGCGCTTCCCGCGACCGACACGCGGGTGAGCATTCGCTGCAACGAAGATCGGTGCGAACCGGCAGACCTCACCCTGCCACCGGGAAAGATCACCTTCGACCTTGCCAACGATTCCTCGAAACGAATGTCCTTCGGGATCGTTCCGCTTCCATCCGGCTTTGAGCTGCCGCCACTGCACTTCCTGCCGTTTCTGTCGGGCAAGCGGCTGCTGACCAACCAGACCTTCCGCGACCTCTTCCGATCCGAGGTGACGAGCGAAGGGCTCGGCATCAAGGACATCACCCTGCTCTTCACCGACCTCAAGGGCTCGACTGCGCTCTACGACCGCATCGGCGACCTCGACGCGTTCGCGCTCGTGCAGCAGCATTTCGACCGCCTGCACGATGCTGCTGTTCGGAACGACGGGGCGATCGTGAAGACGATCGGCGATTCGGTGATGGCGGCGTTCCGCGATCCGGCGCACGCGGTCCGCGCCGCGCTCGACATGCGCAAGGAGATCGGCGCGGCGAACCGCGGCTCCGCAGACCGGGAGCTTGTTCTGAAGATCGGTGTGCACAAGGGCGCCGCCATCGCAGTGACCTTGAACGACCGGCTCGACTATTTCGGGCAGACCGTCAACATCGCCGCGCGCGTCCAGAACCTCGCCGACGCCGACGAGATTTTTCTGAGCAGGGACGTCTACGAAACCGACGCGGTGAAAGAGATGCTGACGCCGTTCCGCGTCGAGCCGCGAAGCGCGCAGCTCAGGGGCGTGCACGAGGAGATACCGGTCTTTCGGGTTGAGGCCGAAGCGTCCGCTCAGGCATCTCCCGCGTAGGGGGGATCCGCCGGGACGCGATCCGCCGAGCCCGCGAGCCGACCCGTCAGCCCTTGTATGCGATCCGCAGAATCTCGTAGCTGCGCGCGCCGCCGGGGGCGGTGACTTCGACGGAATCGCCCTTCCGCTTGCCGATCAGCGCGCGGGCGATCGGCGAGGAAATCGAGATGCGGCCGGCCTTCACGTCGGCCTCCATGTCGCCGACGATGCGGTAGACCTTCTTCTCCTCGGTGTCCTCGTCGATGAGGGAGACCGTGGCGCCGAACTTGACCGTATTGCCGGAGAGTTTGGAGACGTCGATCACCTCGGCGCGGCTGAGCTTGTCCTCGAGCTCCGCGATGCGGCCCTCGTTCAGGCTCTGCGCTTCCTTGGCGGCGTGATATTCGGCGTTCTCCGAAAGGTCGCCATGCGTGCGCGCATCCGAAATCGCTTGGATGATGCGCGGACGCTCCTCCGACATGAGCCGCTTCAGCTCGGCCTCGAGCGCCTGATAGCCGCTTTCGGTCATCGGCACTTTTTCCATCCCAACCTCCAGAACCCGGACGCTGCCGGGGCAACACAAAATCAGGGCATTCCGCTCGGGCGGAACACCCCGCAATACTCGTCTTCTCAGGCGGCCGTGAAGTAGGATTGCAGCGGCCGTACTTCAAGCTGACCGCCCAGCAACGCCTCGATCCCGAGGGCCGCCGCATTGGCGCCCGCCAAGGTCGTAAAATACGGGACCTTGTGCAGAAGCGCCTCGCGCCTGAGCGAACGGCTGTCGGTCAGGGCCTGCGCCCCCTCAGTGGTGTTGATCACCAGCTGAACCTCGCCGTTCTTGATAGCATCCACGGTATGCGGCCGGCCTTCAAGCACCTTATTGATCTTGTCGCAGGGGATTTCGCGGGCCGCCAGGAAGCGCTGCGTGCCGGACGTGGCGATTACCCGAAAGCCGAGCTCTGACAAGCGCTTGACCGTGGCGACGACGCGCGGTTTGTCGGCATCCTTGACCGACACGAAGGCGGTCCCGCCGGGCGGCAGCATGGTGCCGGCGCCGATCTGGCTCTTGGCGAAGGCGAGCGGGAAGGCGGCGTCGATTCCCATCACCTCGCCGGTCGATTTCATCTCCGGCCCGAGGATGGTGTCGACGTTCGGAAACCGGGCGAACGGGAAAACCGCCTCCTTCACCGAGATCTGGGTA
>JBOHKB010000119.1:0-31487 GCA_050728815.1 Propylenella sp. | reverse complement strand
ACCGAGAGGTGATCCTGCACCCGGCGGTGCTCGCGATCATCGCGGTCGGCTTTTCGGGTTTCCTCGCCAACCACGGTCTCCGCAATTGGCTGCCGCAGATCCTCGAAACGGACGGAGTCGCCCCGTCGACCGCGGGGCTTGTCGGCGCGCTGCCGCTGCTCACCGGCATCCTCGGAAGCATCGTCGTCCTGCCGCTCGCCTCGCGCGGCGCCGGCAAGCGCCGGCCGGTCGCCGTCGCCCTCCTCGTCCTGACCGGCGCCCTCATCGCGGCGATCATGTTCACCGACGGCTGGCTGCGCGTGCTCGTCGTCGCGGCGGAAGGCTTCTGCGCCTCGGCGGTGATACCGCTGATGCTGAACACGCTGATGGAGACGCCGAGCGTGGGCGCCAGAAACATGGGCGCGGCGGCGGGCCTCTTCTTCGCCGTCGGCGAGGTGGGCGGCACGCTCGGCCCGGCGATGGTCGGGCTCACCGCCGACATGACGGGATCGTTCGTGACAGGTATGCTGATGCTCGCAGCCGTGATGTGGGTCATGGTGCTGCCGGCGCTCCGCATCCGCGCGTGAGAGATGGCGGCCGGGAGAGCGCGCATTAGCGGAAATGATCGGCGGAAGTAGCGGATATAATTTCGGCGGATGGAGGCGAGGTTGTAGGCTGAGCGCGGAAAACCGCGGGGTTTGGCCTTCTCGCCGGGCTGCGGATCGCCCGCTGGAAACCAAGGGCCGCCGCGAACAAAGAGCGTCATCCAAAAGGGAGGAGTTGAGATGAAGCGATTCCCGAGTGTGATCGGAAGGCTCGCAACATGCGCTGCTGTCGCAACGCTGGCGTTTGCGATCGAGGCGCCGGCAGCAGCGCAGGACAAGATCAACGTGCTCCTGCCGAACGAGAACACGACGACCCTCTATCCGGCGATCGTCGCGCGCGAGCTTGGGTTCTACGAGGAGGAGGGGATAGACGTGACGCTCCTCGCCTCCGACACGACCATCCCCTACATGGCCTTCCTGGCGAACAGCCAGGCCGACCTCTCCATGTTCGATGCGCCGCAGACCTTCCAGGCGCTGAACGCCGACCAGCCGATCAAGGTCATCTTCGAAGGCATGCAGTACGCGCCCGAGCTGGTTTTCGTCAAAGCCGACAGCCCCGCGCAGAAGCTCGAGGATCTGCTCGGAACGACGATCGGGCTCGCTAGCGACCGCGACCAGATCACGCTGCAGGTGGCGCTCGACGCCGTCGGCCATACGATCGACGAAGTTTCGACCGTTGTGGTCGGGGACGCGGGACCGGTACTCGCCGCGTCGCTCCGCGACGACAAGGTCTCCGCTGTTGCCGCCGCGGTGAACGATGCGACGATCGTCGCTTCAAACGGCACTCCCTATCGCGACGTCACCCCGCCGGCCGTCAAGCAGAACCCGGCCAACTCGTTCGTGATCTACGAGCCGAGGCTGGAGGAGCTTAAGCCGGTCGTGACGAAGTTCCTGCGCGCCTGGGCGAAGGGCGCCGAGGCCGCCAAGATCGACCGCGAAGCGGTGGCGGCGATGTGCGCGAAGTCCGTGCCGGAGGAGTGGGAGGTCCCGGAAGCCGGCAACGCGCTCCTCGACGCCTCCATGCAGATGATCCTTCCGCAGACGCCGAAGCACGGCCAGCCTCAGCCGGACGTGTGGACGGCGATCCAGGGGCCGTACATCAAGTTCGGCGTCATCGAGGGCGAGGTCGATCCGGCCACCTTCCTCGACACCTCCTTCTACGAGGCGGCGAACGACTTCGACCCGGCTGCGGTCAAGGCGGCGATCGACAAGTGGAAGGAAATGAACCCGTAGGACGGCGCTCCGACCGGCCCCGGCCGCGCTCTGCGTCCTGGGGTCGGCCGGATCAGGACGTGAGATGACCGCCTATTGGGTCGCCCGATCGAGGATCATCGACCCGGTGGAGTACAAGAAATACACCGACCGGGTCCCCGGCATCATCGGCAAGTACGGGGGGCGCGTGCTGGCGCGCGGCGGCAAGTACAAGATCCTGGAGGGGCCGGAAAAATTCCACCGCTTTGTGGTGATCGAATTTCCGTCTCTCGAAGCGGCGGTCGCCTGCCACGATTCGCCGGAATACACGGAGGCGGCAGCCTTCCGCCGCAACGGGGCGGGGGAGGTGGAACTCATCATCGTCGAGGGTGGCGAGGCGACGCCGATCTAGCGGTGGCCGAGAGCGAGGCGAGCAGCTCGGCGAGCCGGTCTAGCTCTGCGCCACGCCGCGCACCATGCCGGTGGCGAGCGCGCCGTCGCGCGCCTCGCGCGAGGCGAAGAGCATTGTCATGGCGACCGTTGTGCGCCCGGCCTTCTCGGTGAAGATCGTCGTCACGATCGCCTCCCTGCCAATCGTCGTCGGACCGCTCGACATGCAGTGCCCTCCTATATGTGTGGAGCGGCCCCGACGGGCAGGAGATGACGATGCGCGGCACCGCAAGGCAGTCAAGCCTGGGATCGCGGCGGCCGCCGGGGCTTATTTGGAGCGGCTAGCCAAGCTATGGTCGGCGCAGGCCGAAATAGGGGAGGCGAGCAAAAATGGGCATGATGCTCTACACATTCTGGCGGTCGCAGGCCGCCTACCGGGTGCGGATCGCGCTGGCGCTGAAGGGCCTTCAATACGACAGCACGTTCATCGACCTCCTTAAGGGCGATCAGCACGGCGATGCGTACGGCGCGGTGCATCCGGGCCGGGTGCTCCCGACGTTGGTCGACAGCGGCGGGCCGCCGCTCGTGGAGTCGCTCGCCATCCTCGAATATTTGGAGGAGAAGCAGCCAAAGCCGCCGCTGCTTCCGTCCGACCTGCGGCTTCGCGCCCACGCGCGAGGAATTGCGCAGATGCTGGCGGTCGATACGCACCCCTACATCGTTCCGCGCGTGCGCAAGCAGCTTGTCGAGCGGTTCGGCATCGACGACGCGGCCTGGACCAGCTGGCTGCAGCATTGGTTCGCCGTCGGCACGCAGGCGGTGGAGACCGTGCTGTCCAAGGACAGCCGCACCGGAAAATTCTGCTGCGGCGATCAGCCGACCATAGCCGAAATCTGTCTCGTGCCGCATCTCGTCAGCGGCATGGTGCTGAAGGTGCTTGAACTTTCCGACTATCCAACCGCAAAGCGCATCTTCGACGCCTGCATGGAGCTTGAGGCGTTCTCCGCCACGCATCCACGCAAGCAGCCGGATTTCCCACCGCATCATTAGGAACGAACCCGGCTCCGCAGCGCGGTAGGGAGATTCTCCAGCATGGCCGAACCGGCCGACGCATCAAAGATCATCCGAGCGCGCATCCCCTACGAGCCGATCGGCGAGCGCCCAAAACTCCGTCTTCCGGGCGGCGCGCGGGTCGCGGTCTGGACCATCGTCAACATCGAGAACTGGCTGCCGGACGGCCCGATGCCGCGCACGATCCTCGCCCCGCCGATGGGCGCGCCGCTTCTGCCCGACGTGCCGAACTGGGCGTGGCACGAATACGGCATGCGCGTCGGCTTCTGGCGTTTTCTCGATGTGCTCGGCAGCCGCGGGATCAAGGCGACGCTGGCGCTGAACGGCAGTTGCTGCCGCGTCTACGAGAAGGCGTGCGCCGCGGCTCAAGACGCGGGCTGGGAATTTCTCGGCCACGGCTACGTGCAGGTCCCGATGCACCGCGTCGAAGACGAGCGCGCGGCGATCGCCGACACGATCGCGGCGATCCGCGACTTCACCGGCCGTCCGCCGCGCGGCTGGGAGAGCCCCGGCCTGTCGGAGACGCTCGAAACGCTCGACCATCTGGTCGAGGCGGGGATCGAATATATCTGCAACTGGCCGCTCGACGACCAGCCCGTGCGGATGACCACGCCGAATGGCGGCATCGTCGCGATGCCCTATCCGCTCGAGGTCAACGATGTGGTGATGTCGGCGGTACAGCAGCAGCCATCCGACGAGATTCTCCGCCGCGGCCGCGACACCTTCGACCGTCTCTACCAGGACGGGAAGGAAACCTCGCGCGTCATGGCGATCTCCATCCACCCCTACCTGACCGGCGTGCCGCACCGGATCAAATATCTGGAGGCGCTCTACGACCACATTCTCGCGCACGAGGAGATCGTGGTGTGGACGGGCGAGGAGATTCTGGACTGGTTCAACGCGGAAACCGCGCAGGCCGCGACGGCCGCGTCCGCGGCGGAATGAGCGCGGCGGAAGCCGGGCTCGCTTGACGAGTAACCAGTCCGTTACTTATTGACTTGGAAACCGCGGCCGGTCCGGAGAGGGTATCGTTCATGGCGACCCGTCGTCTCGGCATCATCATGCACGGCGTCACCGGGCGCATGGGGACGAACCAGCACCTCGTCCGCTCGATCCTAGCGATCCGCGCCGACGGTGGCGTTGCGCTGCCGAATGGCGACCGGGTCATACCCGATCCGATCCTGGTCGGCCGCAATGCCGAGAAGACCGAGGCGCTCGCGAAGCGCCACAACGTCGAGCGCTGGACGACCGATCTAGCCGCCGCGCTCGCCGATCCGAAAGACGAGGTGTTCTTCGATTCCGGCACGACGCAGATGCGTCCGGCGCTGCTCGAGCAGGCGCTCGCCGCGGGCAAACACGTCTATTGCGAAAAGCCGACGGCGACGTCGCTCGGCGAGGCGGTGAAGGCCGCGCAACTCGCGGAGAAAAGCGGGCTGAAGCACGGCGTCGTGCAGGACAAGCTGTTCCTCCCCGGCCTGATGAAGCTCAGGATGCTCCGCGACTCCGGCTTCTTCGGCCGCATGCTCGCGGTGCGCGGCGAGTTCGGCTACTGGGTGTTCGAGGGCGACCTGCAGCCCGCGCAGCGGCCGTCGTGGAACTATCGCGCCGAAGACGGCGGCGGCATCATCCTCGATATGCTCTGTCACTGGCGCTACGTGCTCGACAACGTGTTCGCGCCGGTCGAGAGCCTGATGTGCCTCGGCGCAACGCACATCCCGGAACGCTGGGACGAGTCGGGGCGGCGCTACGACGCGACCGCCGAGGACGCGGCCTACGCGACGTTCCTGCTCAAAGGCGGCGTCGTGGCGCAGATCAACTCCTCCTGGGCGACGCGCGTGCATCGCGACGACCTCGCGATCTTCCAGGTGGACGGCACGCACGGCTCCGCGCTCGCCGGGCTGCAGCACTGCAAGATGCAGCCGCGCATGGCGACGCCGCGCCCGGTGTGGAACCCCGACGAGAAGCGGACCGAGAATTTCTACGACGACTGGCAGGAGGTCCCTGACACGCAGGACTACGCCAACGGCTTCCGCGCGCAGTGGGAGATGTTCATCCGCCACGTCGTTTCCGACACGCCGTGGAGCTATGGGCTGCTCGAAGGCGCGAAGGGCGTGCAGCTCGCCGAGCTTGCGCTCGAAAGCTGGAAGAGTCGCCGCTGGCTCGACGTCCCGGCGCTTTCGGTCGCGCGCGAAGCGGGCGAGGTGCGGGAGCTGCGCCATGCACGCTGACGCGAAGGTGCTGCGCCGGCCGGCGGCGGTCGAGCTGAAGCTGCCGGCGCGGGGCGGCCGTCTGGAAGCATATCGGATGGGGGCGGCGAGCCCCTATCCGGCGAAGGCGGCGGGTCCGTTCAACCGCGTCGCGCTCGCCGCTGCGCACGTCGTCTCCGATCCGCTCGCCGACCACGATCCGTGGCTCTCGGCCGCAATCGACTGGGACGCGACGATCGCCTACCGCCGGCATCTCTGGGCGCTGGGGTTTTCCGTCGCCGAGGCGATGGACACGGCGCAGCGCGGCATGGGGCTCGACTGGCGGAGCGCGCTTGAATTGATCCGCCGCTCGGCAGCTGCGGCGGAAGCGGACGGACACCGCATGCTCGCGAGCGGCGCCGGCACCGATCATCTCGATCCGACCGCCGCCAAGAGCCTCGACGACGTGATCCGCGCCTACGAGGAACAGTTCGAGGCGATCGAGGCGGCGGGGTCGCCAATCATCCTGATGGCGAGCCGCGCGCTGGTGCGCGTGGCGCGCTCCTCAGACGATTACCTCAAAGTCTACGATCGGCTGCTTTCGCAGGCGCGCGAGCCGGTGATCATCCATTGGCTGGGCGAAATGTTCGACCCGCAGCTTGCCGGCTATTGGGGGTCGCCGGACATCCCGACCGCGATGGCGACGGCGCTCGCTGCGATCCGAGCCCATCCCGACAAGGTCGACGGAATCAAGATATCCCTGCTCGACGCCGCATGGGAGATCGAGATGCGCCGCCAGCTCCCGGCGGGCGTGCGCATGTATACCGGCGACGACTTCAATTTCGCCGATCTGATCGCCGGCGATTCCGAAGGCCACTCCGACGCGCTTCTCGGCATATTCGATGCGATCGCGCCCGCAGCGTCCGCGGCGTTGTCGCGCCTCGCGGCCAAGGACGAGGAAAGCTTCCACCGCATACTCGGTCCGACCGTGCCGCTGTCGCGGCTGATCTTTTCGGCTCCGACACGCTTCTACAAAACGGGCGTCGTGTTCCTCGCCTGGCTGAACGGGCACCAGGACCACTTCACCATGGTGGGCGGGCAGGAGAGCGCGCGCTCGATCACACATCTCGCGGAAGTGTTCCGTCTCGCCGACCGGGCAGGGCTCTTCAGCGATCCGGAACTCGCGGCGGCGCGGATGCGGGCGCTCCTCGCCGTTCACGGCATCGGCTGAGTGCCGTGCGCGACCTTTCGAGGGATGCGGAGCTTCGGCATCTCTCGCTGAATACCATCACCGTCCGCAAGCGGGGCGATCTCATCGCGATCATGGAGGCGGCTAAGCGGCATGGCATTTCGTGCCTGTCGCCCTGGCGCGACCAGGTGGCGGCTGTCGGCCTCGACCGCGCGGTGAAGGCGGTGCGCGCGGGCGGCTTCCGGCTTTCCGGCTATTGCCGCGGCGGCATGTTTCCGGCCGACGCGGCGCACCGGCGGGAAGAACGCGACGACAATTGCCGCGCCGTCGACGAAGCGGCGGCGCTCGGTGCCCCGTGTCTGGTGCTCGTGGTAGGCGGCCTGCCGCAATTCTCGCGGCCCGGCTCGGCGGCGACGAAGGATATCGCCGGCGCGCGCGAGCAGGTGGTGGACGCGATCGCCGCGCTGCTTGATTACGCCGACAACGCCGGCGTTCCGCTCGCGATCGAGCCGCTCCACCCGATGTATGCGGCCGACCGCGCGTGCGTAAACACGCTCCGGCAGGCGCTCGACATCTGCGACCGGCTCGACCCGGACAGCGCGCGAAAACTCGGCGTCGTCGTCGACGTCTATCACGTCTGGTGGGACCCGGAGGTTTTTGAGCAGATCGCGCGCGCCGGAAAGCGCCGCATCCACGCCTTCCATGTCTCCGACTGGCTGGTGCCCACACGTGACCTCTTTGCCGACCGCGGCATGATGGGCGACGGCGTGATCGACATCCCGCGCATGCGTGCGGCGGTCGAAGGGGAGGGGTGCGAACTGCCCTGCGAAGTGGAGGTCATTTCCGAGGCGTGGTGGTCGCGCCCGATGGACGAGGTGCTCGCGACGATCGTCGAGCGGCACCGCAGCGTGGTTTGAGCGCGGAAAACGCGGCGAACGCAACCGCCCCGCGTTCCAGAACTGTCGTCATGCCATGGCTCGACCATGGCATCCATTCCGGAACGCTCATCGAAGCCACAGCCGTCACGAAATGGATTGCCGGGTCAAGCCCGGCAATGACGACAAATGATGAGTGTGGGGCGATAGGGGCACAGGCGCTCTTTTATCTTCTCGCCTTGCGTAGCGTGCGAATCCCATAATCCTTCATCGACTCACGCGCTTCCTCGATGGCGGCGTCGGAGAGGATGATCGGGCCGCCGACCAAGAGCGAGTAGTAGTACTGCTTGGCGATCGTCTCGAGCTCCACCGCCAGCCACATCGCCTTGTCGAGGTCTTCGCCCGCGGCGATCAGGCCGTGATTGGCGAGGAGGCACGCATTGCGGCCCTCGAGCGCCTTCAGCGCGTTGGCCGAGAGCGCCTTTGTCCCATAGGTGGCGTAGTCGGCGCAGCGTATGTCGTTGCCGCCGAAAACGGCGATCATGTAGTGGCAGGCCGGGATCGGCCGCCGCACGATCGAGAGCACGGTCGCAAACGTCGCGTGCGCGTGCACGATGCCGCAGACCTCAGGCCGCGCCCGCATGATGTCGAGGTGGAAGCGCCATTCCGTCGAGGGCGGGGACTCGCCCTCCCACGCGCCGTATTCGCCCTCGATCGCGAGCGACGCGATCATCGACGGCTCCATCTCTTCGTAGGGAATCGCGCTCGGCGTGATCAGCAGCCGCTCGCCATAGCGCGCCGAGATGTTGCCGGAGGTGCCCTGGTTGAGCCCGTTGGCGTTCATCCAGCGCGCCTTCGCGATGATCGCCTCGCGGAGCTTCCTCTCGGCCTGTCTCAATTCCTGCTCCTGTGGTCGCGGCGTTCTTGCAGCCGCCGCGCGGCGCGGGCGACATTGCCCGCGGCAGGAGAGGGGTGCAAGGCGGATGGGCGCGTGGAAAGTCTGGCGCGGGCGTTGGTCGTGGGCGCTCTACGACTGGGCGAATTCGCCCTTCACGACGCTCGTCATTACCTTCGTCTTCCCGGCCTATTTCCAGCAGGCGGTGGTGAAGGATGCGGTCGCCGGCCAGGCGCTCTGGGGTTACGCGGTCGCCGGCAGCGGACTTGTGATCGCGATCCTCGCGCCCGTTCTCGGCGCCGTCGCCGACGCGCGGGGAGGGCGGAAGCCGTGGATCTTCGCCTTCACCGCGATCTGCGTCGTCGGCTCGGCGCTCCTCTGGTTTGTGTTTCCGTCGCCGGAATGGATCGGCTTCAGCCTCGCGATCTTCGTCATCGCCAATATCGGCTTCGAGTTCGGCATCGTCTTCAACAATTCGATGCTCCCGGAAATCGTGGAAGAGGAACGGCTCGGCCGGCTTTCCGGCTGGGCGTGGGGCCTCGGCTATGCCGGCGGGCTTGCGGCGCTCCTTATCGCGCTCGTCGTCTTCATCTGGCCGGAGACGCCGTCCTTCGGGTTCGACAAGGAGGCGGCCGAGCACGTCCGCGTTTCCGGGCCGCTGGTCGCGGCGTGGCTGGCGGTCTTCTCCGTCCCACTTTTTCTCTTCACGCCGGACCGGCAGGCGAGCGTGATCAGAATCGCCGACGCGGTGCGCGCCGGCCTTGCCGACCTCCGCCGCACGCTCGCGACGCTGCCGGCCAACCGGCCGGTCGCCGCGTTCCTGGTGGCGCACATGATCTACGCCGACGGCCTCGCGACGTTGTTCGCGCTCGGCGGCGTCTATGCGGCCGGCGCCTTCGGCTTGAGCCTGGCGGAAGTCGTCGTCTTCGGCATCGTGCTCAACGTGTCAGCCGGCGCCGGCGCGGCGCTTTTCGCGTGGCTCGACGATTGGATCGGCTCGAAGCGCGTGATCGCTGTCGCGCTCGTCGGGCTGATCGGCGCGTCGCTGCTTGCCGTCGCCGCGACCACGCTCACCTGGCTGTGGATCGCCGGCATCGCGCTCGGCATCTTCGTCGGCCCGGCGCAGGCGGCGAGCCGTTCGCTGATGGCGCGGCTCAGCGAGCCGGAGCGCCGCGCCGCCTATTTCGGCCTCTACGCGCTGTCGGGGAAGGCCACCGCCTTTGTCGGCCCGGCGCTGGTCGCGAGCGTCACGGCGGGGACCGGCAGCCAGCGCGCCGGAATCGCGACGATCATCGCGTTCTTCGTCGTGGGGCTTGTCTTGCTTCGCTGGGTGCCGGAACCGCGAAGGCGGTAGGCGCTACCCCTCCTCCAACCCCTCCCCACAATGGGATGGGAGCTGCCGCTTCACTCCCCGGAGCGATTGAAGAGCAGCGCCGCGGCGTCGCGTTCGGCGATCTCGCGCGTGCAGGCCTCCGGGCCGACCCTGCCCGCGAGATGCGGGTACTCTTTCGCCAACCCGTCGAGCGTCGCGAGCTCCGCGATGCGGGGATGCGCGACGCAGACCGCGCCGTCCACGCTCCAGGCAGCTTCGAACGCAATCGGATACGCCCAATCGCACGTCTGGATGCCGTAGCGGTCGCACATGTCGATCAGCGTGCCGTCGCGCGTGAAAGTCTCGCCGTCGCCACCATAGTCGGCGCGGGTCATGCGGATGCAGGCCTGATGCAGCGCGTTGAGCGGGGGGCCGCCCGAGACCTCTTCCCAGAAACGGTAGCCCCAGCGGATGCATTTCCCGACCGCGCCGCTCGTACAGGTCAGCTCGAAACCGCCCGCGTCGTTCGGGATCGGGAAGCCCAGATTCTTTCCCTCGGCATCGGGGTTGCAGAAGTCGGATTCATTGCCGCCTTCATCCTTGATGACGAAGCGATGCAGGAAGACATCGCCGCCGACCGACTTCGAGTCTTCCTCGACGCTTTCGACGACGATTGCGGTTTGATTCTCGCCCTCGCCGACCATCAGCGTCGCGCCGACGAGGTCCGTGCTGCGGAGCACGCGGCCGTCGGCCGTGGTGAGGACGAATTCCGTGCCGTCGACGGCGAGTTGGGCATGTGCGGTCGCGCTCGGCGTCGCCGCGAGCACTCCCAGCAGGAGGAGCCGCATCCTCATGGGCTGAATCTAGAATGAAAAGAGCCCTCTCCCAAGGAGGAGGAGAGGGCTCGCGTGGCGGCCTCAGCCGGATCGATTCACTTGGTCGTCATCGTGTGGATCGTCGCATGCTCGTCGGGCGTCACCGTGTTGTCCTGCACGAGATCGTCGAAGGGATTCGGTCTTGGCTTGGGCTTCGGCTTCTTCTTCTCGGCAACGACGAGCGGCGCGGGCTCGGCAGATGCGGAGGGGAGAATCACGGCGATGACCGTGCCGGAGACGTTCGGAACTGCAATACCGGTGACCTGCGTGCCGTTCTCGCCGCACACCCATGGCGCGCAGCCCGCGCCGGCGGCGTTTGCGGAGGAGAAGGCGGCGCCGAGGGCAATCGCGATGCCGGCGGTGAGCGTGGCGACGATGAGCTTGGCCATGGGTGTCTCCTTGGATTGGGCCGTTCGCTAGCGCAGATCGACAACTTCGCCGGTCGGCAGGATGACGGTCTTCACGACGTGACCAGCGGTTTCTTCGGACATGTTTCCGTTGACCTGCACTCCGTTGCGCCTGAGGCCGTTGAGCTGGACGCCTTGGAGGTCTCGGCCGTTGCGGCTTATGCCGTTGATGTCCCTGCCGTTCGAACCGCACACCCATGGCGCACAGCCGCCGGCTCCGGCGGCGTTTGCGGAGGAGAGGGTTGTGCCGAGCGCGGCGGCGGTGAAGGCGGCGAGCGTGGCGACGATGAGCCTGGTCATGGGTGCCTCCCCTTTGATTCGGGCGCTCAGCGCAGGTCGAGAATTTCGCCGGAGGGCAGGATTACGGCGCGGACTGCGATCCGATCTGCAAGCCGCGTTTCGCCACGTTCCACCCCATTGCGCCCGAGGCCGTTGAGCTGAGCGCCTTGGAGGTCTCGGCCGTTGTGGCTGATGCCGTTGATGTCCCGGCCGTTGCACATCCAGGGCGGGCAGAGGCCGCCGACCGCATTGGCGCTGGAGACGGCGGCGCCGAGCGTAGCGGCAGTGAAGGCGACGAGAGCGATCTTCCTCAGCATGGTCGTGGTCTCCTCTTTCCGGTGCGGACTCGAACCGATCGTTCGATCCGCCTTGGCGAGGAGAATGGGGGCGGCGTGTTTCCGGGCCGTTGCCCGCAAGTCGCGATTTGATTTCGCGCGGGCGCAAAAGCCGTTTCGAGGAGCAGGGGCGGAGGCGCAAGGTTGGAGGGGACGCAAGGGGAAGAGCGCGCATCTGCCCTTGGCGCAGTGCCACCCCCAGAAAGGGAGAGGGCCGGCACTAGGGCCGGCCCTCAGGCGGACGGGAGGTTGGGTTAAGGACGATCCGTTGGCGGGGGGCAGTGCCTGTCGGGCGTCCGTTGCCCAGGCCCGAATATGCGCGGGGGCCGTTTCCGGCTTGTTGCGCAAGAGGGGCAATCGCGTTTCGTCCGACAGGAGAAATGTTTCGTCGGGCTGGGGCGGGAGCCCGCCAAAACGCCCGGCTGCTAAGGTAAACAAAGGGTTTCCGTCGCCTTCCGGCGTTGCTTCGGCGAAAATCTTCGCCGAGCGAACGGGAAAGCCGGCGGGCTGCGGGAAACGCCCGGCGCCGGCCTGGCTGGAGGCATTTCCATGCAGCGTCTCATTCACAGCTACGCCGCCGACGAGACCGGCGCGTCGGCCGTCGAATACGGCCTCGTCGCAACGCTCATCGCGGTCGCCATCATCGGCGTCCTTTCAACGCTCGGGGTGAACCTCGTCGGCAAGATGAACGAAGTGGTCGACGCGATCCGCGATGCTGGGACCTGAGCGCGGGGTCGGCGGGTCAAGCCGCTGCGTTAACAGAGCGTTTAGTTTAAGCTGACATGAATCGGGCACGTTAGGCGCTGAAGCGCCGCCCCGCGCCGGGCCCTGCGGCGCATCTTGGGAAAAGTGTGCCATGCGTATCCTGAGTTCGCTTTCAGCCGCTGCGCTGATCGTCTCCGCCGTAAGCACCTCCACCCCCGCCCGAGCCGATGGCGGCGACGCATTGCTCGGCGGCGTGATCGGTTTCGCCGCCGGCACCCTCTTCGGCCAGGCCGCCGCGCGTCCGCGCTACTATTATTACGAGCCGGTGCCGGTCTACGTCGCGCCGCCTCCCGCCGTCGTCTACAGCTACGCGCCGGAGCCGTGGACGCCTGAGTGGTACGCCTATTGCGGCAAGCGCTTCGTCAGCTTCGACGCGCGCTCCGGTACCTATCTGGGCCACGATGGCTACCGGCACATGTGCCACTGATCCTGACGCTCCATAGGGAAGGCCGGCCCACGTGCCGGCCTTTTCATTTTCGCCGCGGTTCGCGACCGGCCTCGATTGCGACTGGAAAGCGGCAGGGCGACGGAATCCGCCCCTTTCTTGCCGATCTTTCCGATCAAGGTTTCTTCTGCCCTTCTATTCCACGCCCGACTCAGCTTTTTATAGCGGACAATTATTCCCAAGGCCAACAGAACTGGACTTATGTTGCTATTGAACTTTTTTAAGTAACGTTGAAGGTCTCATTGCTTATGGATCTGTGATGCCTTTGCAAGAAATTGTTGCAAGATGGCCAGATTGTTTCGCGATGCCGGCCAATTCTTGCCCTGTTTGGCCGCCTTTCCCGATCCTCCTCAACGTAGAGGAGAGAACGGGAGAGATGATCTTGACGACCACAGTCTACGCCGCGGCGTTGCTTGTTGCCGCTCCCATCGTGGCTTTTGCCGCGCCTGCCCTGGCCGAGACCGGCCACGCATCCTGGTATTCGCTGACCTCACGCACCGCCTCCGGCGAGCGCTGCGACCCGAGCGCGATGACCGCCGCCCACCCGTCGCTGCCATTCGGCACGCGGGTGAAGGTTGAAGACGTCAAGAACGGGCGCGCGGTCGTTGTGCGAATCAACGACCGTGGTCCCTATGTCGGCGGCCGTATCATCGACCTTACCAGAGCCGCCGCGGCGCGGCTCGGATTCGTCCGCAAGGGAATCGCCAAAGTCAGATTGACGGTGCTGTCCGGCGGATGACTTGTGTCGTCTGAACGCCCGCGGCCTGCCCCGCGGCGGCGATTCGCGCTTGCCGATGGGGCGGGCTTGTGCATAAGGTTGCGCGCGACGGCTCCTTGGCGGAAGCCGGCGAGGTTGGATAGCGCCCCCGAGATTTGATTTTTCGCCCGGCCGCAATGAACGACTCCTCTCCGAAGACCGCACGCTCGTCCGCGCCGGTTGGTTCCCCCCATTGAGGTTGAACACCGGTTTCATCCCGATTTTCTTCGAGAGGACTTCCTGATGAGTGAGAACGGCAATCACGGCGGCGACGACGAGGACTTTGACGAGCGTCGCATCGAGCGTGACCGTGATCGGGGTCCGAAGCGCGGCGGACAGAGGGAATTCGGCAGCGAGCGGGATTTCGGCAGCAGTCAGCCCGGCGGCGGCGCGCCCGGATACGGCGAGCGCGGGCCTGGCGGAGGTTTCCGCGGTGACCGCGAGGGTGGGGGCGGCTATCGCGGCGGCGGTGGCGGCGGCTACCGTGGCGGTGGCGGTGGTGGCGGTGGCTATCGCGGCGGCGGCGGTGGCGGTTTCCGCGGCGACCGCGAGGGCGGAGGCGGATATCGTGGAGATCGCGAAGGCGGTGGCGGCGGATTTCGCGGCGGCGGCCGCGGCGGTGGCTTCCAGGACCGCGAACCGCGCGAACGCGGGCCACGCCAGAACGGCACGCTGAAGTTCTTCAACAATGATCGCGGCTTCGGATTCATCACGCCGGAAAGCGGCGGCAAGGACGTGTTCGTCCACATCTCGGCGATCGAGCGTTCCGGGCTGAACCAGATCCCGGAGGGAACCAAGCTCTCGTTCGAGACCGAAGACGATCGGCGCGGGCGCGGGCCGCAGGCGGTGAACCTGCAGATCGTCGAGGAATAGCAAACACCGATCGAATCGGGCGACGGCGGAGCAATGCTCCGCCGTTTCGTTTTGGGCTCAGTTCAGATTGTTGCAGAAGCGCTGGATGCGCGCGCAGGCTTCTTCCAGGATCGCGGCGGACGTCGCGTACGAGATGCGGAAGTTCGGCCCGAGCCCGAAAGCCGAGCCGTGCACGACCGCAACGCCTTCCGCCTCGAGCAGCTCGCGACAGAAATCCTCATCGGTCTCGATCTTCATCCCCGAAGGCGCGGTCCTCCGGAGCGCGCCAGCGCAGGATGGATAGACGTAGAACGCGCCTTCCGGCGAGGGGCATTTCAGGCCGTTCGCCTGGTTCAGCATCGAGACGACGAGATCGCGCCGTTCTTGAAACGCCTTCTTGAACTTCGGGATGAAGTCCTGTGACCCAGTCAGCGCTTCGGTCGCCGCCCACTGCGCGATGGTACAGGCGCCCGAAGTCTGCTGTCCCTGGATCATCACCATCGCGTCGATGAGCGGCCTCGGGCCGGCGCCGTAGCCGATGCGCCAGCCGGTCATGGCGTAGGTCTTCGACACGCCGTTCATGGTGAGGGTGCGCTCGTAGAGCCGCGGCTCGACCTGAGCGATCGTCGCAAAGGCTTCATCCGTGTAGAGCAGATGCTCGTACATGTCGTCCGTAAGGATCCAGACTTGCGGATGCTTCATCAGTACCGCGGTGAGCGCCTTTAACTCCTTCGCCGTGTAGGCGGCGCCCGACGGGTTCGATGGCGCGTTGAAGATGAGCCATTTCGTGCGCTTGGTGATCGCCTTGTCGAGCGCTTCAGGCGTGAGCTTGAATCCGGTCTCGATCGGGCATGCGACGAAGCGCGCCTCGCCGCCGTTGAGGGCGACCATCTCCGGATAGCTCACCCAGTACGGCGCCGGGATCAGCACCTCGTCGCCGGGGTTCAGCGTGGCGACGAAGGCGTTGTAGAGCACCTGCTTGCCGCCGGTGCCGACAATCACCTGTTCGGGCTTGTAGTCCAGTCCGTTCTCCCGCTTGAATTTGTCGGCGATCGCCCTCCTGAGCGGCGCGATCCCGGCCACCGGCGGATACTTCGTCTCGCCGCGCCTGATCGCCGCGATCGCCGCCTCCTTGATGTTGTCGGGCGTGTCGAAGTCGGGCTCGCCGGCGCCGAGCCCGATCACGTCGCGGCCGGCCTCTTTCAGCTCGCGCGCCTTCTGGGTGACCGCGATCGTGGCGGACGGCTTGACCCGCGCAAGGCTGTCGGCAAGGAAGCTCATAGGGGCTCCTGAACGCTTCGGCTGGGGTTGAGGGCGGCGGGACCCTATTGCCGGACCGCCGCCTTTCGCAAGTGCAAGTTCACGGCCAGGACGTGTGAGACGGGTTGTCAAAGCTCGAGATCAGGGGAAACCGGCGACGGTCTGACAGCGTAACAGGCAGCGAGCTTCGGAGAATCCCCGCAATCGCCTCTAATCCGTTTGAGACCGGACAGTGCACGTCCGGATGGTGACGTATGGGATGGCGAGTGTGCCGAGCTTAGTGGAGCCGGTTTGGGTCAACTTGCGACCACGCGGGACAGCTCTGCTGACACAGCGTTGTAAATCTGAGCAATCGAATATTCCGATGCATCGCGTGATACATAATACCTGCGCCTGCTCCGACAGTCACCGGAATGTAGCGCAATTCGTAGTTTGGATCGGTCCACCATGACGGATTCTCAACATAGGATTTCATCTCAATGGAAGTGACTCCTGCGCTTGCCATAGCTCGCACCATGTCCCGCTTTGCTCGATCCGCGAGTCGGGTATTCCCAGGAATAAGCAAGTTCCAGGTAACTGCGGCATAAGGCCATACAGCATAAACAACACCGGGTTGAAAAATGATCTTTGAATTGTCGAGTAACGCAACCCACGTCGTCCCAGACCAATAGTATATCTTGTTATGTAGCAATCCAGAACTAATCGCTCGGTTAATGCTGTACCGATTGTTTGTCAACGCAACGAATGCTGTTGACGATGGAACGTAGGTACTCACACTGAAGAAGTTCCACTGTCTCGCGTTGAGCGAAGTAGACTTCAAATTCGCCCGGTCATCGATGATAAGTGACATAGGAAGATACGTTAACGCTTTCGCAGGCGTCAGGGGGTTGGCGTACGGGTTCGTCCGTATTGGAAAATCGCTTGTTCGTCCCTCGAAATGCAGATGGGCAGCACCGGCGTAGAACCCGTTTGCGTCTCCTAGCGTACCGATCTGGACGCCGCTCCCAAGCAAGTTACCCTTGACAACATTGTTGGTTAGGATGGCCTCTAAATGCATGTAGACAACGTCCAAGCGCGTCCCATCAGTGAGAGTGTGCCGTATCTTTATACTTTTGCCATATGAGTCCTTCGTTCCGACGTTGTCGTAGTCGATTACAACGCCCTCGGCCACTGTGTAGACAGGTGCCCCTTTGTCGGTCGACCCGCCGCATTTCCCATTCCAGTCCTCGCCGAGATGGTACTTGTTGACGACGCTACCATTTGCAGTACCCACCCATTCATAGAGCTGGGACGTGGCGCTAAAGCCGGGGGCGTTACAAGATCCTGTCAGATTCGGATAGAAAGGGATACGGAACTTGCCCGCCTGCTGGTATTGCGCCGAGGCTATGTCCATGTCCCCCCATGAACCAACAAAAAGAATTGCAAGAGCAACTAAAGCCGATCGACACATAAGCAGCCCCCCTGGTGATGCCCCTCTGTTTTCGCACCAACAAAACGCAACCATACAGAGATATATGGTGGCCATACAAGCAGAAAGCGTCCTGCTTAGTTCATTTCAGGAGAAGCGATTCGGATTTTTGTCTCGCGGACTGGCCGGCCCCTATTGCCGGACCGACGTCTTCGCAAGTGCGAAGGCCGAATGCCTCAGCGAAAAAAGAGGTCAGCATGAGCCTGCACAGGATGGCTCTTGAGCGCGCCCGAAAATCCGGGCCGATCGGGGTGGCGCTGATCGGAGCGGGAAAGTTCGGCTCGATGTTCTTGGCACAGCTCCCGACCATGCCGGGGATCGCGCTCCGCGCCATCGCCGACCTCGATCCGGCAAGGGTGCGGAACAATCTGCCAGGGCTGAGCTGGGACGCGGAGCGCATCTCGGCGCTGCATCTCACCGCCGACGTCGATGACGCGGTCGGCCGCGACGACGTCGACGTGGTGGTCGACGCGACCGGCGATCCGGTCGCGGGCATCGCTCATGCGCTGAAGGCGATCCACGCCGGCAAGCACATCGTCATGGTGAACGTCGAGGCGGACGTGCTGGCCGGTCCGGCGCTCGCCGCGCGCGCCAGAAAGGCGGGCGTCGTCTACTCGCTCGCCTATGGCGACCAGCCGGCGCTGATCGCGGAGCTGGTGGACTGGGCGCGCGCCTGCGGCTTCCCGGTTGCCGCCGCGGGCAAGGGCACGAAGTACCTGCCCGAGTACCATGCTTCCACCCCCGACACGGTGTGGACCTATTTCGGGCTGTCGCCGGAGGAGGCGAAAGCCGCCGGCATGAACAGCCAGATGTTCAACTCGTTCGTCGACGGCACGAAATCGGCGATCGAGATGGCGGCGGTCGCGAACGCCTGCGGGCTCGGCGTGCCGAAGGACGGGCTCTCGTTCCCGCCGTGCGGCGCGGACGACCTCGCCGCCGTGCTTGGCCCAGGTGCACCAGAGAGAGGGATCGTCGAGGTCGTCTCGTCGCTGAACCGCGACGGCACCGAGGTGAGCCGCGATCTCCGCTGGGGCGTCTACGTGGTGATGGGGGCACCGAACGACTACGCGGCGCGGTGCTTTCTGCACTACGGGATGAAGCCGTCGGAAGGCGGCCGCTACGCCGCCATGTACCGCCCCTTCCATCTCGTCGGCTCGGAACTCGGCATCTCGATCTACTCGGCAGTGCTGAGAGGAGAGCCGACCGGCGCGCCGACTGCCTTTCGCGGCGACGCGGTGGCGGTAGCCAAGGGCGACCTGCAGGCCGGCGGGACACTCGACGGAGAGGGCGGCTATTCCGTGTGGGGCAAGCTCATTCCGGCCAAGGCGAGCGTCGATCGATCAGCGCTGCCAATCGGACTCGCCAAGGATATTCGTTTGACCAGAAACGTCGCCGCCGGCGAGATCGTCAAGAAGACCGACGTGGCGCTCGACGAGACAAGCGAGGCAGTCGCCATTCGTCGCGAGGCGGAAGAACTCTTGGCCTGATGCTCACGCTCTATTCGCAGCAAGCCTCCGGCAACGCCTACAAGCCGCGCCTTCTGATGGCGCTCCTCGGCATCCCCTTCCGTATCGTCGACGTGAACACCTATGACGGCTCGACGCGGCGGCCGCCGTTCATCGAGAAGAACCCGATCGGCAAGGTGCCGCTCCTTGAACTCGAGGGCGGCCAGCGGCTCGCGGAATCGAATGCCATCCTGCTGCATCTCGCCGAAGGTACGCCCTTCCTGCCGGCTGAAAAATTCGACCGAGCAAAAGCGTACGAGTGGCTGTTCTTCGAGCAATATTCGCACGAGCCGGCGATTGCGGTGCGCCGCTCGATCCTGACCGCGCCGGAGCGTGCTCACATGCGCACGCCCGAGCGGCTCGCGCAGCTGCTCGAAGCGGGGAACCGCGCTCTCGCGGTGATGGAACAGCGGCTCTCGAAAGCGGATTGGCTCGCCGGCGAAGCCTACTCGATCGCCGATATTGCGCTCTACGCCTACACGCACGTCGCGGCTGAGGGCGGCTACGAACTCGGCCCATATCCGGGGATTGGAGCGTGGCTCGACCGCGTTGGCGCGCAGCCGGGCCATGTGCCGATCGAATGGCGGCCTGCCGGCTAGCGCCACCGCACGAACACGATTTGGCTGTCGCCCGTCTCGCGGCGATCCAGAATCTCTAAGCCAGGCGGTGGGGCAGCGTCGATGTTCGCCCGTTCCTCCAGCACGCAAAGAGCCTCCGGCTTCAGCCAGCCGCCGGCCGCGGCGCTCGCGAGCGCGCGCTCGCCAAGACCCTTGCCGTAGGGCGGGTCGCAGAAGACGAGGTCGAAGGACGGGATCGTGCCGGCCCGGCCGAGGGCGGTCGCGTCGCGGCGGAGGATTCTGGTCACTCCGGTCAGGCTCAGGTTCTCGATGTTGGAGCGAATGAGGCCGCGGCCTTCGACGCTCGTCTCGACGAAGAGCGCGCTTGCCGCGCCGCGCGAGACCGCTTCGAGCCCGAGCGCGCCGGTGCCGGCGAAAAGGTCGAGCACGCGCGTCTCCGGCTGCGGTAGGCCGTAGGAGTGAGCCAGTATGTTGAAGAGGGTCTCGCGCAGGCGGTCGCTGGTCGGGCGGATCGCGTTGGTGCGCGGCCCGGCGAGCGTACGCCCCCTAAGGCGCCCGCCGACGATGCGCATGGGCGGTTCGCGGCGGGTTGGTTTTTCGCGCCTTCACCGGGCGCGACGGGCGGGCTGCGTGAATCGCCTCTTTCGCAGGAAGCATTATCGGCGCGGCGAAGTCGGCGCCCGCCGCGCGTGCGAGCCGCTTGCCGAGCTGCTCGCGGAGCACGCGCCCGCGCACCTCGCGCACCTCGCCGCGCTTCAGATCGCCAAGCTGGAACGGACCGTAGGAGACGCGGATGAGCCGCGTCACGGCAAGGCCGAGATGCTCGAGCACGCGCCTCGCTTCGCGGTTCTTGCCTTCGCGGAGGCCGAGCATCAGCCAGACGTTGCTGCCCTGCACGCGGTCGGTCGTCGCCTCAACGGCGCCGTAGACCATGCCGTCGATAGTGACGCCGCGCGCGAGCGCATCGAGCGCAGGCTGCTCGACATTCCCATGTGCGCGCACGCGGTAGCGCCGCATCCAGCCGGTCGACGGAAGCTCCAGCACGCGCGCGAGTCCGCCATCGTTGGTGAGGAGCATCAGCCCCTCGGTGTTGATGTCGAGCCGGCCGACCGTCACAACGCGTGGCAGATCCGGCGGCAGCGCGGAGAAGATCGTGGGCCTGCCCTCCGGGTCGCGGTTTGTGGTGACGAGCCCTTTCGGCTTGTGGAAGAGCCAGAGCCGCGTGCGCTCGCGCGCCGCGAGCGGAACGCCGTCAATCTCGATCCGGTCGGCGTCGGTGACGTTGATGGCGGGCGAGGCGATCAGCTTTCCGTTCAGGCGGACTCGGCCGGCCGCGACCAGCCGTTCCGCGTCACGCCGCGAGCAGTGACCGGAGCGCGCGATTCGCTTAGCGATGCGCTCGCCTTTAGCTTCAGGCCCCGCTCCGGCTTGTTTTTCGTCCGCCGCGCCGCCACTCATGCTTTGGTCTTATCAAACGGGCCCGGGCGAGGCGAGATGAGCGCCAGCACGACGGAAAGCTTCATGGATCGGGCGCTCAAGGAGGCGGAAGCGGCCGGCGAGCGCGGCGAGATTCCGGTTGGCGCGGTCCTGGTGCGAAACGGGGAGGTCATCGCCGCCTCCGGCAACCGAACGCGCGAGCTGAACGACGTGACGGCGCATGCCGAGGTGCTTGCTATCCGCGTCGCGGCCGAGCGGCTCGGGGCGGAGCGGCTCGCCGAATGCGACCTCTACGTAACGCTCGAGCCCTGTACCTTATGCGCGGCCGCGATCTCCTTCGCCCGCATCCGCCGCCTTTACTACGGGGCCGGGGACCCCAAGGGCGGCGCTGTCGACCACGGTGTCCGTTTCTTTGGCGCGGCCACCTGCCACCATGCGCCAGAGATTTACTCCGGCATCGGCGAGAGCGCGGCCGCGGCCCTGCTTCGCCGCTTTTTTCGCGAGCGGAGATGAAGCGACGCCGCGCTCGAAGGGCGTGTTGATCAGGTGGTCGAGCCGCCGCTTGAGATCGTCCTTGAAGGCGGCGTTCATGTCGAGGATCGCCTCGGTCTTCAGGAAATCCAGAATGAACACGCCGTTGATCTCGGGCCGCGCCAGCACGTGCGGCTGGTGCCATTTCAGCTTTTCGCGGATCACCGACTGCATGGAGATCTGCGCCGCGCCCACCACGCATTCCAGCAGGCCCGGCGACCGCCCGGGGACCTCCAGCGGCCCGCCGGTCACGTCGCAGGCGACGGTGACGTCGCATTCCGCGACGTTGTCGAAGGGGAGAGGATTGCACGCGCCGCCGTCGATCAGCACGCGGCCGTCCATCTCGACCGGCCGGAAGAGCGCCGGGATTGAGATCGAGGCGGCGATCGCGGGGCGCAGCGGCCCGTGCGCCAGGACCGCCTCGGTCCAGGCATAAAAGTCCGTCGCGATGATCTTGAGCGGGATCTTGAGTTCTTCGAACGTCTCCGGCAGCAGCTCGAAGCCGGGCACGAACGTGTCGAGGATGAGGCGCGCGTCGAATTGCGGCGTGACGGAGCGCCCGCGCAGAAGGTCGGTGATCCCGACCGGGCGCACGCGCCAGAGCCGCGCCAACACATCGCGCCGCTTGGCGTAGAAGGCGACGGTCGCGTCGCGCATCTCCCTGCCGGAGAAACCGGCGGCATAGCCGGCACCGATGATGGCGCCGATCGACGTGCCGGCGATCATTGCCGGCTTGACGCCAAGCTCGTCGAAGGCCTCGCAGACGAGGATATGCGCCATGCCGCGGGCGCCGCCGCCCCCCAACGCCAACCCGATACGCGACTCCGTCGACATGACAGCATTCCCTTAACGCGGGAAGTCTGGCGGCAACAATCCGCCGAGACAAGATCAGTTTACGCCCAATTCCGATATGGCCGGTTAACCGGCATGGCAAGTCATCCGTCGCCCTCGCGGGCGATGGCGCGCCAGCCGATGTCGCGGCGGCAGAAGCCCTCCGGCCAGTCGATGCGGTCGACCGCTGCGTAGGCGCGCGCCTGCGCCTCCGCGATGGTCTTGCCGGTCGCGGCGACGTTCAGCACGCGCCCGCCGGCGGCAAGGATGCGGTCGCCCTCGCGGCGAGTCGCGGCGTGAAAAATCTCGACGCCCGGGAGGATGGCGGCTTCCGCCAACCGGCGGATCTTCGAGCCCGTCTCGTAAGCCCCGGGATAGCCCTTGGTGGCCATGACGACGGTGAGCGCAGCGTCGGCCAGCCAGCGCACGCTCACCTTGTCGAGCACGCCGTCTACAACCGCGTTCAGGATTGTGAGGAGATCGTCCTTCAGGCGGAGCATCAGCACCTGGCACTCCGGATCGCCGAAGCGGACGTTGTATTCGATCAGTTTTGGGCCGCCCTCCGTGATCATCAGCCCGGCATAGAGCACGCCGCGATACATGATGCCGCGGGCGGAGAGTGCGGCGATCGTCGGGCGGACGATCTCGGCCATGGTGCGATCGACGATCGCCTCCGTCATGATGGGCGCCGGCGAATAGGCGCCCATCCCGCCGGTGTTCAGGCCTTGGTCGCCGTCGAAGGCGCGCTTGTGGTCCTGCGCCGTGCCAAACGGGATCACGGTCCTCCCGTCGGAGAGGGCGAAGAAGCTCGCCTCCTCGCCGACGAGGCATTCTTCGATCACGACCGATGCGTTCTGGTCAGCGAAGATCGCGTCGAGTGCGGTAAGCGCCTCGTCATAGTCGGAGGCGACAGTGACGCCCTTGCCGGCGGCGAGCCCGTCAGCCTTCACCACAACAGGGAGCGCGTGCGCGCGGACATATTTCCGCGCGGCGTCGCGGTCGGTGAAGGGGGCGTAGGCGGCGGTCGGGATGCCTGCCTCGCGGCAGAGGTCCTTGGTGAAGCCCTTGGAGCCTTCGAGCTGCGCCGCCGCTTTCGTGGGGCCGAAGGCGCGGATGCCCGCCGACTCAAGGTCGTCGACGAGCCCGGCAACCAGCGGCGCCTCCGGCCCGACCACGACGAGGTCGATTCTTTGGTCGCGGCAGAACCAGACGATCTTTGCGTGATCGCGCACGTCGAGCAGGACGCACTCCGCGTCCGCGCAAATCCCGGCATTGCCCGGCGCGGCGTAGAGCTTGGTGAGCAGAGGCGAGGCGGCAATCGCCCAGGCGAGCGCATGCTCGCGCCCGCCCGACCCGATCAGAAGCACCCGCATTGGCCGACCCCTCGTGAGGCCGGTCGCTTAACATGCGAGCGCCGCCGCGCAAGCCCCGCGGGCCGCTCGGCTTGACGGATGCGCCCCGGCAGGCCAGCAGTTCAACATGCCCGCTCATCCCGCCGCGCTGCCTGACGCGCCGCCAAAGAACTGGCTCGACCGCTTCGCGCCGGAATGGCTGAAGCCGTACGGGCGGCTCGCGCGCTGGGACCGGCCGATCGGCTGGTGGCTGCTGCTGTGGCCGTGCTGGTGGTCGGCGGCGCTCGCGGCGGTCGCGGTCGGCCGCGGCGCGCCCGATTTCTGGAATCTTGCGCTCTTCCTGGTCGGCGCAATCGCCATGCGCGGGGCCGGCTGCACCTACAACGACATCGTCGACCGCGACTTTGACAAGCGCGTTGAGCGCACGCGCAACCGGCCGCTTCCCTCGGGCGCGCTGACGGTGAGTGAAGCGCTCGCCTTCCTGGTCCTGCAGGCGGTGGTTGGCGCGCTCGTGCTCTTCCAATTCAACGGCTTCACGATTCTCCTCGGACTCGCGTCGCTTCTCGTCGTCGCGGCCTATCCGTTCGCCAAGCGCATCACCGACTGGCCGCAATTCGTGCTCGGCCTCGCCTTCTCGTGGGGCGCGCTGGTCGGCTGGTCGGCGCTCCTCGGCGGGCTCGCCGCCGCGCCGGTCGCGCTTTACGCCGGGGCGATTCTCTGGACGATCGGCTACGACACGATCTACGCGCTGCAGGACAAGGAGGACGACGCGCTGATCGGGGTCCGCTCTACGGCGCGGCTCTTCGGCCGCCGGTCGTTAGCCGGGATTGCCGCCTTCTACGCCGCAGCCTTCGTGCTTTTCGGTTTCGCCTTCGCGCTTGCCGATGCCGGGGTCATCGCATTCGCTGCGCTCGGGGGGGCGCTCCTGCACGCGACGTGGCTGATCGTCACTCTCGATCCGGACGACCCGCAAAATTGCCTGGAACGCTTCCGCGCGAACACCGTCACCGGCTGGATCATCTTCGCCGGTCTGGTCGCCGACGGGCTGTGGCAGGCGTGACGGATGCTTTAGTTGCGCGCGATGATCTCGCGCCCGGCGATCTTGCCGAGCGGGCTCGCCGCGCCCGACCGCCGCCGCATGAGGAAGCGCGGACGCCGCCGGACAGCAGCGCGCCGCCGAGGCTGCGGCGCAGTTTCTTCCGAAGCGTCGCGGGGAGCCGGTGCGCCGGACATCACAATAGGCGGCAGGTTGAGGAAGCCGGCGAGGCGGTCGCGGTATTCTTCGGCAGTCTCCAGCGTCTTGAACTGCTCCACGTCGATCGACAGCCCGGCGTCGCGATGCAGCAGGCGGATGACGTGGTGCTCGTCGCCGATCACGACGGCGACCGCTTGGTATTGGCGGACGGGAACGCGAACGCGGCAGGCGAGGCCGGCAACAGGTCGTGACATCAGTATTGTCCCCCGGTCGAAAGTAGCAATGCAATCCGCACCGTCACCAGCACACCCCCTGTATAGGAAGGCGTCTGGGAAGGTAACGGGCCGTTCCGGAGAACGGCCCGTCAGCTTTGAGTGGACTTCGTCCATTTCTGTTCGACGCGAATTCTTTGCTATTGGACCGTTTCGGCCTCTTGCTTGCATGAGCGAGAGTAGGGACGAATTTGTCTAAACTGCTTAAGGTCCGTGGTTAATGCTTTTTCCTGCTAAATCACGGTAATTGAATGCTGAATCCGCCCCGATGGCGGCACCGGAAAGGCTTCTCGGCGTGGGACCGCACGCGGACGATCTGGAGCTGCTGAAGGCGGCGGCGCTCGAGGCCGGGGCGCTCGCCATGACCTATTTCCGACGCAATCCGAGCGCCTGGGCGAAGGCCGGCGGCTCGATGGTCACCGAAGCGGACATGGCTGTAGACGCCTTCTTGCGCGTCAATCTGCTCGCCGAGCGTCCGCATTATGGCTGGCTTTCCGAGGAAACGGCCGACGACCCCGCACGGCGCGAATGCAACTCGATCTTCGTGGTCGATCCGATCGATGGCACCAAGGGCTTTATCGCCGGGGACGACCGCTGGTGCGTTTCGCTGGCGGTGGTCGTGGCGGGGCGGCCGGTGGCGGCGGCGCTCTACGCGCCGGCGCGCGACGAGTTCTACACCGCTTCGCGCGGCGGCGGCGCGTGGCTGCATGGAGTCCGCCTCGCTGTGTCCGAAATGACAGATACGGCGGGCGCACGACTTTCCGGTCCGCGTGGTTGGCTGCGCACTCAAGCGATTCAGCGGCTCGGGGCGGACCTGCAGGAGCACATCCCCTCGCTCGCTTACCGTTTCGCCTCGGTGGCGGCGCGGCGGCTCGAAGCCGCTTTTGCGAGTCCGCGCGCCAACGATTGGGACCTTGCGGCCTGTGACCTTTTGGTGCACGAAGCCGGCGGTCGGCTCTCGGAGCTTGACGGCGCGGCGCCGCGCTACAATCGGGAAATCCCACGCCACGGCGCGCTGGCCGCCGCCAACGAAGGGCTGCTGCCGGTCCTCCTCGAGGCGATGGGGGAGGCGGCACGCGAAGTGGCGCGGGGGCTGCCGAGCCGTTCTCTTTAGGGAGCCGGGATGAACGGACAACCGAAGCGGCGCGACCAGCTTCTGCACCTCGTCTTCGGCGGCGAGCTGGAATCGCTCGACAAGCTGCGCTTTCGTGATCTCGACCGGCTCGATATTGTAGGGATATATCCGAACTATGCCGAAGCGTACAAGGCCTGGAAGGAAAAGGCGCAGATGACGGTAGACAATGCCGAGATGCGCTACTTCATCGTGCATCTCCATCGCCTGCTCGATCCGGAAGAGGGGAAATGACGAGCACCGAAGCGGGCGGCCGCGTCGCGCGCAGCAAGTTCACCTTCGACGCGCGCCCCGACGAGGAATTCGTCGCCTGGCCGTTGTTCAAGCGCCTGATCGGCGAATGCATTCTGCCGCATTGGCGTCTGTTCGCTCTGACCGTCGGCTCGATGACCTTCGTGGCCGCTACGGCCGGAGCCCTGCCGTTTCTTCTGCAGCGGATCGGCGACGACATCTTTGTCGCCAAGGACCCCACGCTTGTCTTTGTTCTGCCGGTCCTGGTGGCGGCGCTGATTGCGATCCGCGCCGGCGCCGACTGGATTACCGCCGTTTCCGAGGGCTCGCTCAGCACGAAGATCGTCGCCGAACTTCGGGTCCGGATGTTCGATACAGTTGCGGCCGCCGATCTCGCCTGGATCCAGGACTTCCATTCCGGCCGCTTCGTTTCTGCCTTCATCAACGATGTCGCGATCGTCGATCGCGCCGGGACGAGGACGATTACCGGCCTCATCAAAAACGGGTTGACCGTCGTCTTCCTGGTCGGCGCGATGTTCTACATGGACTGGCGATTGAGCTTGCTTGTCCTCATCGGGGCGCCGCTTGCGATCTTCAACCTCGGCAAGCAGACGAGGCGAATGCGGCGGGCTGCGGGCCGCAGCATGCAGGAGTTCGGCAATCTCAATTCGATGCTGACGCAGACGCTGACGGGCATGCGCGTGGTCAAGGCCTACGGTCAGGAGGCCAACGAGGCCCGGCGTCTCCGGCGAATCGTGCGAGACCTGCGCAAGTACATCATGCAGGGAACACGCTCGCGCGCCGCCGTCGGCCCTGCCTGGGAGTCGTTCACCGGCATCGGCATTGCGGCCGTCATCTTCTACGGCGGGTGGCAGGGCATCTACGGCGACCTGACGCTCGGCCACTTCATGGGCTTCATGACCGCCGGACTGCTCGCCTTCCAGCCCATGCGGGCGCTGGCCGGCATCCAGGCGTCGGCGAGCGAGGGGCTGCTCGCGGCGCAGCGGGTCTTCGCGGTGATCGACTACGCGTCGCACGTGACGGAAGCGAGGGGAGCGAAGGCGCTCAAAGTGCATCACGGGGCGATCAGCTTCCGCAACGTCGGGTTCTCCTACGACCGGAGCGGTCCCGTCCTCGCGGGCTTCAGTCTCGAGGTGCCCGCCGGAACCCGGCTGGCGCTGGTCGGGCCGAGCGGGGCGGGCAAGAGCACGGTCCTCAACCTGATCCTGCGCTTCTTCGACCCGGTCGACGGCGCCGTTCTTATCGACGGCCAGGACCTGCGCGAGGCGACCATCGCGAGCGTGCGCGGCGCCTCGGCGCTACTTACGCAGGACCCGGTGCTCTTCGACGACACGATCGCCGCCAACATCGTCTACGGCTCGGAGGGGGCGAGCGAGGAGGAGATGATCGCCGCCGCCGAAGCCGCCGCGGCGCACGACTTCATCATGCGGCTTCCCGACGGCTATCAGACGCGGGTAGGCGAGGCCGGCGTCTGGCTGTCCGGCGGCGAGCGCCAGCGGATCGCCTTCGCCCGCGCCATGCTGCGCGACACGCCGATCCTGCTTCTCGACGAGCCCACGAGCGCGCTCGACGCCGAATCGGAGGCGAAGATACAGTCCGCCATGGACCGCTTGCTGACCGGGCGCACTGTCGTGATGATCGCCCACCGGCTGTCGACGGTGAAGAAAGCCGATATGATCTGCTGCATGGAGGGGGGCCGCATCGTCGAGACCGGCACGCATGCCGAACTCGTGGCGAAGCGCGGCAAGTATGCAGGCATGGTCCAGGCACAGCTCCTCGGCGACGAGCTTCAGTTCGCGACCGCCGGAGGCTGACATAGCGCCGCGCCGGAACCCGGGGGGCTTCCTCGGCGAGGCCGCGTTGTCGCTTTACGGCGCGGCAGGGCGCGTCGCGCTGCCGGCGGCGGGCGCATTCCTCTCGTGGCGGGCGCGGCGCGGCAAGGAGGACCTCGCCCGCCGCGGCGAGCGCTTCGGCGTGGCCGGGATCGCTCGGCCGGCGGGACCGCTCGTGTGGATTCACGCGGCGAGTGTCGGTGAGATGGTGGCGGTGGAGCCGCTGATGAGGCGGCTCCGCGAGCGCGGCCCCGCGCTCCTCCTCACCACCGGCACTGTGACCGCCGCCGACGTGGCGCGTCGCCGTCTGAACGGCGTGGCGCTACATCAGTTCGCGCCCATCGATGCGCCCGCCCCGGTCGGCCGGTTTCTTGACCACTGGCGCCCGAACCTCGCGCTCTTCGCCGAGTCGGAGCTCTGGCCGACGATCCTCAAGAGCCTTTGCCGTAGGGCGCTGCCGCTTGTCGTCATCAACGCCAGCATCTCGGAGCGCTCTTTCCGGTCCTGGCGCGCCTTCCTGCCGCTGGCCCGCGCCGTGACCGGACGCGCCGAGCTGTTTCTGGCGCAGAGCGCCGCCGACGCGGAGCGCTTGCGTGAGCTCGGCGCGAACCGGGTGCACGTCTGCGGCAACCTGAAGTTCGATGTGCCGCCGCCTCCGGCCGACGCTGCGGCAGTCGAGCGGATGCACAATGAGATCGGGGGCCGGCCCATGTTCCTCGCGGCCAGCACGCATTCCGGAGAGGAAACGGCGGTGATCGCGGCGCATGCAGAGCTGGCGCGCACGGGTGTCCCGCTCGTCACCGTCATCGCCCCGCGTCACCCGCAGCGTGGAGACGCCATTGCGGAGGAAATTCGGGCGGCCGGGCTTCGCTTCGCACGCCGGTCGCTCGGTCAGCCGATCGGAAGGGAGACCGACATCTATCTCGCCGACACGATCGGGGAGATGGGCCTTTGGTATCGCCTTGCCGACGCGGCATTCCTCGGCGGCTCGCTGCTCCCGCACGACGGACACAATCCGATCGAGCCGGCCAAGCTCCTCATTCCCGTCCTTCACGGGCCGCATGTCGAAACCTTCCGTGACATCTATAATGCGCTGGACGCGGCTCACGCGGTGAAGCAGGTGAGCGACGGCGCCACGCTGGCGGAGGCGCTTCGACACTTGTTGCAGGATGCGGGCGAGCGTGAACGGCTGTCGCGCCAGGCCCGGGCCTGCGTGGAACGCTTCACCGGCGCGCTCGACCGTACAATTGAGGCGCTGCAGCCCTATCTCGCGACGCTTGGCCATGAAGATAAAGCTGCCTCAAGCGCCTGAGTTCTGGTGGCATCACCGCTCCGCCGCCGGGATTGCGCTCTACCCGGCGGGGGCGATCTACGGGCAGATCTCAGGGCGGCGCATGGCACGGGCCGGCGTCACGACGAGCATCCCGGTCATCTGTGTCGGCAACCTGGTTGCCGGCGGCGCCGGCAAGACGCCAACCGCGCTAGAAGTGGCGAGGGTCTGCCGCAAGCTGCGCCTCACCCCGGGCTTCCTTACCCGCGGCTATCCTGGCCGCGAGGCGGGTCCGCTGGTCGTCTCGCCGGCGGTCCACTCGCCGCACGAGGTCGGCGACGAGGCGCTCCTCCTGGCGCAGCATGCGCCGACGGTCGTCGCCGCCGACCGCCCGAGCGGCGCAAAACTTCTCGCCAGCCTCGGCATCGACGTGGTGGTGATGGACGACGGCTTCCAGAACCCATCGCTGAACAAGGACCTCGCGCTGGTAGTAGTCGATGCGGCGCGCGGGATCGGCAACGGCTTCACCCTTCCAGCGGGGCCGCTCCGGGCGCCGCTCGCCTACCAGATCCGCGCGGCAGACGCGCTCGTCGTGCTCGGCACGGGATCGGGCGGCAGGGCGGTGCGCGCCGCCGCGCGCGCCGGGCTGCCGATTCTCAAGGCGAAGATCGAGGCCGCGCGCCGTCGCGGCCTCAGACGCCACGCCTATCTCGCCTTCGCCGGCATCGGCGATCCGGCGCGGTTCCATCAGACGCTCGCCGCATCCGGGGCGGTGGTCGAGCACACGATGAGCTTCCCCGACCATCACGTCTTCACGCACGAGGACTGCGAGAAGATACTGGCGGAGGCAAAAAGCAGAAACCTCGTTCCGATCACGACGGAGAAGGACCGCGTGCGGCTGAACCGGGCGGGCGACGCTGCCGAGCGGCTCGCCGCTGCGGCCGAGACGTTCCCGATCAACGTGCGCTTCGAAGAGCCGCGGCGCTTAGTCGTGCTGATCGAGGATGCGGTCGCCGCGCATGCCGGAGCCTACCGGCGCAGGCCGGTCATCTCGGGCGGCGGAGAGCCCGTTCGCGTTTGAGCGAGGCCATCACGTCGGAATAGGCCTCCTGCCGGTCGTCGCTCCAGTAGCGGAGCTCCGAGAGCGGTATCCGCTTGCCGGTGACAGCGCAGGTGACGTAGGCGCCAGGGACCACGACCTGATAGTCGCTGTCGAGGTATTTGAGCCGCGCCTCGCCGTCGCGGGCGGAGAATTCGTGCCGGTTCATCGGAGCCTTTTAGCCAGCAGGCCGGGGCGGGCCAAGCGTCATGTTCGCGACCGGTCGGCCCCTCATTCGGCAGCCTCGTCGCGCGAGCGGCCGTCGTCGTGCCGGCGTATCGGGGGGACCAGCGGCTCCGGCTGCATCGGCCGCGCCGGCGGCTCTTCGCGCCCGGCGTGCAGGCCGCCGCTCCGCTGCAGGGTCAGGCGGTCGCGGTCGCGGCGGCGGACTTCATCCATAACCGTCTCGACCTCATCCGCGTCGTAACCGAGCCCGCGCAACGTTTCGCCGCCGAACAGCATGGCGGATTCGAACGTCTCGCGTATCTCGTAGTCGACGCCATTCGCCAGCAGCTCGAGCGTATGCGTGCGGTCGTAGGAGCGCACGTAGATCTTCGCGCCAGCAAACTCCGAGCGGATCAGCTCGACGATGCGGTCGGAGACATGGGGTTTCGCGATGCACACACAGATGATTGCGGCCTGCCCCGCACCCGCCGCGCGCAGCACGTCACGCCGAGTGCCGTCGCCGAAATAGATGCGGAATCCGAAGCGCGAGGCTTGGCGGACACGTTCGGCGCTCGCGTCGATCAGCGTGGCTTCGACATGCTGGGCAAGCAGCACCTGGCTGACGATCTGTCCGAAGCGGCCGAAGCCGATCACCAGCACCTTTCCGCCCGCACCTTCGAAATCCTCCTCGATCGTGTCGGTGTCTTCGGGCCTCATGAGAAAGCGGTCGAGCATCAGCGAAAACGGCGTGAGCGCCATCGTCACCGTCACGATGCCGGCGACGAACGAGGTCTCCGACGGCCAGAGCGCGCGCGCCGCCGAAGCCGAAGCGAAGAGCACGAAAGCGAACTCGCCCGCCTGCGGCAGGAGCAGCCCGGCGCGGATCGCATCGTTGTGGCT
>JBOHKB010000118.1:0-3224 GCA_050728815.1 Propylenella sp. | reverse complement strand
GTCGAAGCCGACGAGCAGCGGGCCGAGCACGGTCGCGGCGGCGAGCTCCTGCAGCATGTTCACCGATATGGAAGCGGAGTGCCGCGCCGGCATCACCAGAACATTTGCCGGGCCGGAGAGCCGGCAGAACGGATAGGCCGCCATCCGCGCCGGATTGAGCGCAACGTCGGCGCCCATCTCGCCGTCATACTCGAAGTCGAGGTTGCGGCCGTCGAGGATACGGACCGCCTGCTTCACCTTCTCGGCCCGCTCTCCAGCCGGGTTGCCGAAGGTCGAATAGGCGAGCAGCGCCACGCGCGGATCGAAGCCGATCCGCCGCGCGACCCCCGCCGCCTCCACCGCGATGTCGGCGAGCTGCTCCGCGTCGGGAAGGTCGTGCACCGCCGTGTCGGCGACGACCACCGTCCTGCCGCGGCAGAGCGCGATCGAGACGCCGATCACGTGATGGCCGCTCTTGATGTCGATGCAGCGGCGGATGTCCTTCAGCGCCGTCGCGTAGTTGCGCGTGACGCCCGTGACCAGCGCGTCGGCATCGCCGAGGGCAACCATGCAGGCGGCGAAGTGGTTGCGGTCGGTGTTGGTGAGCCGCACGCAATCGCGATAGAGGAAGCCCTTCCGCTGCAGCCGCGCATAGAGGTACTCGGCATAGGCGTCGCGACGCTTGGACAGCCTCGCATTGGTGATCTCGATGCCGGCCTTCAGCTCGATTCCCGCCTCCCTGGCCTGGTCCCGTACGCGTTCCTCGCGTCCGACAAGGATCGCCGTGCCGAGCCGCTGGCTGACGAAACTCACCGCAGCGCGGATCACTTGCTCCTCCTCTCCTTCGGCGAACACCACGCGCCTCGGGTTTTCGCGCACATGCGCGGTGATCCTGGCGAGCGTGCCGGCGATCGGATCGCGACGCGCTGAAAGCTGCAGGCGGTAGCTCTCCATGCTCTCGATCGGCTTCCGCGCGACGCCCGACTTCATTGCCGCCTCGGCCACCGCCACTGGCACCGCCGAGATCAGCCGCGGATCGAACGGCACCGGGATGATGTAGTCCGGCCCGAAGCGCGGACGGTTGCCCTGATAGGCGGCGGCCACTTCGTCGGGCACGTCCTCGCGCGCGAGCGCCGCGAGCGCCTCGGCCGCGGCGATTTTCATCGAATCGTTGATCGTTGTCGCACGTACGTCGAGCGCGCCGCGGAAGATGTAGGGGAACCCAAGGACGTTGTTCACCTGGTTCGGATAGTCGGAGCGGCCGGTCGCCATGATGGCGTCGTCGCGCACCTCGGCGACCTCCTCCACCGTGATCTCCGGATCGGGATTCGCCATGGCGAAGATGATCGGCCGCTTCGCCATCGACGCCACCATGTCCTTGGTGAAGGCGCCCTTCGCCGAAAGCCCGATAGCGACGTCGGCCCCCTGCATCGCCTCGGCGAGCGTGCGCGCGTTCGTCTCGACCGCATGGCGCGCCTTCCACTCGTTCATTCCCTCGGCGCGACCCTTGTAGACCACGCCCTTGGTGTCGCAGAGCGTGACGTTCCTGTCTGGCATGCCGGACGCCTTGATGAGTTCGACGCAGGCGATGGCGGAAGCGCCGGCGCCGTTGCAGACGAGCCGCGTCGTCTTGATGTCGCGGCCGGTGAGCTGCAGCGCGTTGAGCAGACCGGCGAGCGCGATGATCGCCGTGCCGTGCTGGTCGTCGTGGAACACCGGGATGTCCATCAGCTCGCGCAGCCGGCTCTCGATCATGAAGCATTCCGGCGCGCGGATGTCCTCCAGGTTGATGCCGCCGAAGGTGAGCCCGAGAAAGCGGACGCAGTTCACGAACTCGTCGACATCCTCGGTCGCCACTTCGAGATCGACCGAGTCGATATCGGCGAAACGCTTGAAGAGCACGGCTTTGCCCTCCATCACCGGCTTGGCGGCGAGCGCGCCGAGATTGCCGAGGCCGAGGATGGCGGTGCCGTTGGTGATGACCGCGACGAGGTTGCCGCGCGTGGTGTAGTCGAAGGCGAGATCGGGATTCTCGGCGATCCGCTGGACCGGGACGGCGACGCCCGGCGAATAGGCGAGAGACAGATCGCGCTGTGTGGCCATCGGCTTGGTAGCGACAATTTCCAGCTTGCCGGGCCGCCCGCGGGAATGGAAATCCAGCGCCTCCTGCTCCGTCACCGAGGCCGCGCTTTTCGAGCCCTTGCGGTTCGACATGCCCAAGAATCCTCCCTGACTCCTCGCGGACCCTACGGGCCCGGCATGGCGGCGACAAGGCGGATGGCGAGGGCCACTGGCCGCCGGCCCGGCAAAGCGATATTGACGGTGGATGCGCGCGGAAAGCCCTGCCATCGCCGTCAGCGGCCTCGCAAAAACCTACCGCGACGTGACCGCAGTGGACGGCATCGATTTTTCCGTCCAGCGCGGGGCGATTGTCGGCCTGCTCGGGGGCAACGGCGCCGGCAAGACCACCACCATCGCCATGATCATGGGACTCGTGACGCCAACCCGCGGCACGGCGCACGTGCTCGGCGCCGACATGGCGCGCGAGCGGCACAAGGTGCTCCACCGGATCAATTTCGAGAGCCCCTACGTGGAAATGCCGATGCGCCTCACGGTGCGGCAGAATCTTAGGGTGTTCGGTATGCTCTACGGCGTCGCCGATATCGGCAAACGGATCGACGAGGTTGCCTCGGAGCTCGACCTTGCGAAGCTGCTCGACCGCCCCTCCGGAAGGCTCTCGTCCGGGCAGAAGACGCGCGTTGCGTTGGCAAAATCGCTGATCAACCGCCCCGACGTTCTTCTGCTCGATGAGCCGACTGCGTCGCTCGACCCGGACACGGCGGACTGGGTGCGCTCGCACCTTGAGCGTTACCGGCGCGAGCGGCACGCGGCGATCCTGCTCGCCTCGCACAACATGCCGGAGGTGGAGCGGCTCTGCGACAACGTGCTCATGATGAAGGCCGGCAAGATCGTCGATCAGGGCCCGCCGGCCGAGCTTATCGCGCGCTACGGGCGCGAGACCATGGAGGACGTGTTCCTCGACGTGGCGCGCGGAAGAAGGCGTGATCGCGAGGCTGCGGAGTGATCATCCCGCGCGCATCCCCTCCCCCCCGCTGGGGAGAGTCAGGGCGTGCCCGCCGAAGCCTTGGCGAAGGCGGGAGGGGGAAAGAGGACGGACGCGGCTGTGTCCTTCACCCCTCTCCGTCTCTCCCCGCAAGGGGGGGAGAGCATGCGGCGCCTTGCAC
>JBOHKB010000117.1:0-7472 GCA_050728815.1 Propylenella sp. | reverse complement strand
GCGGGGAAGCCGTAGCCCATCGCGCCGCTTACCGGCCCGAGCTGGGTCGGGTATTTGCGGTAGAGGTAGTGGCGCATGCACCAGCCGGTGTAGTTGCCGGCACCGTTCGTGATGATGGCGTCGGGACCGAGGCGCTCGCGCACGGTCGCCATGACCGCGGCGAAATCGATCGGGCCGGGAAAATCGCGAGACGCGAGCTGCGCCTCGAAGTCGCGCCGTGCGTCCCCTACCCAGGCGCGCCATTTCGGCTCGGCCGAAGACCTCAGCGCGGAGGCCGCCGCGAGGAACGGGCCGACGCCTGCGTTGATCGGCAACGTCGCCGCAAAGACGCGCCCAAGCTCTTCGGCACCCGGATGCACATGCACCACCTTCTGGGCCGGCATCGGCGCGCGGACGAGCGCGTAGCCGGAGGTCGTCATCTCGCCGAGCCGGTCGCCGATCGCGATCAGCAGATCGGCTTGGCGCACGCGCCTCGAAAGTTCCGGCGAGACGGACGTGCCAAGCTCTCCGACATAAAGCGGATGCGTGTTGTCCATGCGGTCCTGGCAGCGGAAGGCTGCGGCGACGGGCAAATGCAACGCGTCGGCGAAGGCGACGAGGTTCTGCCGCACCGCTCCCGACCAGCCACTCCCGCCGACGATGGCGAGGGGCCGCTCGGCGGCTTCGAGCAGGCGCGAGAGCGCTTGCATCTGCGCTTGCGACGGCGCCGGCTCAACAAGCGGCAGCGGCGGCACGTCGTCAGCCTCGGCAAGCTCGGTCAGCACGTCCTCTGGAAACACCAGCGCCACCGGCCCACGCCGCCCCGACATCGCAATCGCATATGCCCGCGCGACATATTCCGGGATGCGCGCGGCGTCCTCGACCTGATCCACCCACTTGGTCAACTCGCCGAGCATGCGGCGGAAATCGACTTCCTGGAACGCCTCGCGCCCCGCCATGTCGCGCCCCACCTGCCCGACGAGGAGCAGCATCGGAGTAGAATCCTGCCGCGCCGTGTGGAGGCCGATCGAGGCGTTGGCGACTCCCGGCCCGCGCGTCACGAAGCAGATGCCCGGCCGCCCGGTCAGCTTGCCGTAGGCCTCGGCCATGTTGGCGGCCCCGCCTTCCTGCCGGCAGACGATCAGCCGGACGCGGTTCTCCACCTGGCGGAGCGCCTCGATTGCGCCGAGAAAGCTCTCGCCGGGCACAGAGAACACCATGTCGGCGCCGTTGCCGATCAGGTTGTCGATCAGAATGCGGCCGCCCGTTCGCCCAGCCATACCCCTCCCCTCGCATGGACCGCCCTCCATACGCGATGGGCCGGTCTGCCGCCTAGACCTGCGGCCCGCCGAGGACGCCGCATTGCGCCAACGGGCGCGGCTGGCTAGGCATCCGGCGCAAGGAGTCTTGGATGAGTCTCAACAGCGTGCCGGAGGCGATCGCGGCGATTGCCGCAGGCGAGATGGTGGTGGTCGTCGACGACGACGACCGCGAGAACGAGGGCGACCTCATTCTCGCGGCGTCGAAGGCGATGCCGGAGCAGATCGCCTTCATGATCCGCCATACGAGCGGCATCATCTGCGCCCCGATGACCGAGGAGCTTGCGGCGCGGCTGCAGCTTTCGCCGATGGTGGAGACGAATCGCGACCCGATGCGCACCGCCTTCACCGTCTCCGTCGACTACCGCGAGGGGCTGACCACGGGCATCTCTGCGGATGAGCGGACCAACACGCTCCGCGCGCTCGCCAACGACAATTGCATCGCCACGGATTTCCTGCGGCCCGGCCACGTCTTTCCGCTGATCAGCAAGACCGGCGGCGTGCTCATCCGCTCCGGACATACGGAGGCGGCGACCGACCTCACGCGGCTCGCGAAGCTGCCTCAGGTCGGCGTGCTCGCCGAGATCGTCAACGACGACGGGACCGTCAAGCGGCTGCCGGAGCTGATTGCGTTTGCGCGCGAGCACGGCCTCAAGATCGTCTCCATTGCCGACCTGATCGAGCACCGGATGCGGACGGAATCGCTGGTCAAGCGCATCGCCAGCCAGACGATCGCGACCCCGATCGGCGAGGCAGAGATGCACGTCTACACGACTCCATTTGACGACACGCAGCACCTCGCGGTCGCTTTCGGCGACGTTGCGGGCGGCAGCGGCGTGCCCTGCCGCATCCACCACGAGCAGCCGCTCCGCGACCTCTTCGAGACGCCGCGGTCGCAACGCTGGCTCGACGTGGCGCTCAGCCGCTTCAAGACGGGCGGCAAGGGCGTGCTGATCTATGTGCGCGATCCGAGGATCACGACGCTGCAAAGCACCGGCGCATCCGCGTCCCCGGAGGGCGCCGATCGGCACAGGAGCTCGCGCCAACGCCGCGAGCGCTGGCGCGAGATCGGCCTCGGCGCGCAGATCCTGCGCGACCTCGGCGTCCCCTCGATCAGGCTGATCGCGACCCAGCACCGCCAGTATGTCGCGCTCGCCGGCTTCGGCATCGAGATCGCGGAGACGGAGATCGTGGAGAGCTGAGGAGCTCCGCTCCTCAGCCCCGGCCGACGAACGGCATCTGGTTCGCCATGATCGTCATGAACAGCACATTCGAGCTGAGCGGAAGCGTATCCATGTGGAGCACCGCGTCGGCTACGTGCTGAACGTCCATCAGCGGCTCCTTCGCGATCGTGCCGTTCGCTTGCGGCACGCCATCCGCCATCCTCGCCGCAAGCTCCGTCAGTGCGTTGCCGATGTCGATCTGGCCGCAGGCGATGTCGAAGGCGCGGCAGTCGAGCGAGATCGACTTGGTGAGTCCGGTGACGCCGTGCTTGGTCGCAGTGTAGGGCGCGGAGTTCGGGCGCGGCGCGTGCGCGGAGATCGAGCCGTTGTTGATGATCCGCCCGCCACGCGGCGTCTGATTCTTCATCAGGCGAACCGCCTCGCGCGCGCAGTAGAACATGCCGGAGAGGTTGACGTCGACCACCGTCCGCCACTGCTCGTTGGTCAGCTCCTCGAAGGGCACGCCGGGCGCGCCGGTGCCGGCATTGTTGAAGAGAAGATCGAGGCGGCCGAACTTTTTCTTCGTTGCGGCAAATAGCGCTGAAACCGCGTCCGGGTCGCTGACATCAGTCGGCACCACGAGCGCCGCGTCGCCCGCGCCTTCCGCCGTTCCCTCCAGCGCCTCGCGCTTTCTGCCGGCCAGGGCGACGCTGTACCCCGCCTTGAGCAGCGTCTTCGCCACCGCCCGCCCGATGCCGCTGCCGGCCCCGGTCACCACCGCGATCTTGCCCATTACACTCCCCTCTTTGCCTGTTAGCGCGACCCGCGTGACAATCACACGATCCCGCCGCCGCCGGCAGACGCCCGCGGACGGGCATCACCGACCTTCTGGCGGTAGCCGGCGGCGCGATAGGCGGCGACCGGGTCGATGGCGGCATCCTTCTCGTGTCGGGTCATCGCGAGGATCGGCTCGACATCGGTGCGGAACGCCTGCTTCAGCGTTTCGCTCGCCATCAGCGCATCGTTCGACTCCTGATGGGTGGCGAGGGCCTCGCGGTCGACGAGGTGCGCCTGCACATAAGCGCGCTCGATCTCCATCGCCGAGACCATCAGGCTCTCGATCGGATCGGTCACGTTGTGCGACTGGTCGATCATGTGCGCCGGACTGAACCCCGGCGCCTTCCCGAGCTCCGCGTCGACCAGCTCGTTGAAGACGAGGAAGAGCTGGTAGGGATTGATCGAGCCGGAATCGAGGTCGTCGTCGCCGTATTTGGAATCGTTGAAGTGGAAGCCGCCGAGCTTCTTGTACTGGATGAGCCGGGCGACGATCATCTCGATGTTGACGCCCGGCGCATGGTGGCCGAGGTCGACGAGGCAGAACGCCTTCGGCCCGAGCGCGGAAGCGATCAGATAGTTGGTGCCCCAGTCCTGCACGACCGTGGAATAGAACGCCGGCTCGTAGAGCTTGTGCTCGGTGAAGAGCCGCCAGTCGTCGGGGATTGCGGCGTAGACCTTCTTGATCGACTCGAGATAGCGCTCGAATGCGCGGGTCAGATGGCTCTGTCCCGGGAAATTCGACCCGTCGCCGATCCAGACGGTGAGCGCCTTCGAGCCGACCGCCTTGCCGATCTCGATGCATTCGATGTTGTGCGCGATCGCCTGTTGCCGCACGGCCTCGTCGGTGTGCGACAGCGAGCCGAACTTGTAGGAATGCTCCTGGCCGGGCGCATCCTGGAAGGTGTTGGAGTTCATCGCATCGAAGCCGAGGCCGCGCGCCGCCGCGTAAGCTTTCAGCTCAGCCGGATCGTCGTGCTTGTCCCAGGGGATGTGGAGCGACACCCGCGGCGTCGCGCCGGTCAGCTGGTGAATGACGGTGCAATCGTCGAGCTTGTCCAGGATGTTGCGCGGCTCGCCGGCAGCCGGGAAACGGGCGAAGCGAGTCCCGCCGGTGCCAACGCCCCAGGAGGGGATGGCGACCTCGAATGAGGCCGCCTTCTCCTTCAGCTTGTCGATTTCGACGCTGTGCCTGAGGAGCTTGGCGCCGAGCGCCTCGTATTCCGAATGCAGCGCCGCGAACGCGGACTCGTTCATCCGCCCGATGAGGTTCTTGTCGATCCCCGGTCTCGCCATCCCCATTCCCCTCACGCTCACTGCCGCCCGGGCGAAAGCACTCCTTATGGGGTCCGCCGAGCACACGGAAGGGAAAAGTCGGCGGAAAACCATGACGACAGGTCCTCCGTCGCCTGCCGCCTTCCGCTCTCCCACAAAGCCGGCTATTGAAGGCCCGCCGACCGGCATTCTCCTTTCTTCCGATAGATCGAGAAAACCGCATGAACTACCTTCCCGCGCCCACGCGCTACGACTTGATGACCTACAACCGCGTGGGGCGGAGCGGGCTGAAGCTTTCCGCTATCTCGCTCGGGCTCTGGCACAATTTCGGCGGCGACACCGCCTTCGAGCGCGGGCGGGCGATGTGCCGGACGGCGTTCGACCTCGGCATCACGCATTTCGACCTCGCCAACAATTACGGGCCGCCGCCCGGCTCCGCGGAGGAGAATTTCGGCAAGATCCTGCGCGAGGATTTTCGCCTGCACCGCGACGAGCTGATCATCTCGACGAAGGCCGGCTATCTGATGTGGCCCGGCCCGTACGGCGAATGGGGCAGCCGCAAGTATCTGATCGCGAGCCTCGACCAGAGCCTGAAACGCATGGGGCTCGACTACGTCGACATCTTCTACTCGCACCGCTTCGACCCCGACACGCCGCTCGAAGAGACGATGGGCGCGCTCGACGCGGTGGTTCGACAGGGGAAGGCGATCTATGCCGGCATCTCCTCCTACAACTCCGAGCGCACCGGGGAGGCGGCGGCGATCCTCCGCCGGCTCGGCACGCCCTGCGTCATACATCAGCCGAGCTATTCGATGCTCAACCGCTGGATCGAAAGCGACCGCTTGCTCGACACGCTGGAGGCGGAAGGGATCGGCTGCATCGCCTTCTCGCCGCTCGCGCAAGGCATGCTGACGGACAAGTATCTGAGGGGCGTGCCGGAGGAGAGCCGCGCCAAAGCAGGCAAGAGTTTTCGCCAGGATTTTCTGAAGGAGGAAACGGTTGCACGGGTGCGCGCGCTGAACAGCATCGCCAAGAGGCGCGGGCAGTCGATGGCGCAGATGGCGGTCGCCTGGGTGCTCCGCGACAAGCGCATGACCTCGGCGCTCATCGGCGCGAGCCGCCCGGAGCAGATCGTCGAAATCGTAGGCGCGCTGAAAAACACCGAGTTCAGCGACAAGGAGCTGAAGCAGATCGACCGCTACGCGGAGGACGTGGGCATCAATCTCTGGGCGAGGTCGAGCGCGCGGTAGGAGCGGCCCTACCGGGCATCGTACGTAGAGGTCGCCAACCTCCCTCATGCTGAGGTGCGAGCGAAGCGAGCCTCGAAGCACGCACTGCCGTGGCCCCAGTGATCTTTCTCTAACGGCTGGTCTTCTTCGCCGAGCGCGAAGACAGGTCCGGCAGCGCCTCATATTCACCCCGGATCAGCGCCTCCTTCTTGCGGCGCGACCAGCCCTTGATCTGCCGCTCGCGGGCGATCGCATCGGTGATGCGTTCGTGGACCTCCTGGAACACCATTTGCACAGGGCGTCGGCGCACTGTGTAGCTATCGATCGGGTCGTTATTGTGCTCCCATGCGCGCGCTTCAGCGTCCTGTCTTGTCAGGCCGGTGTAGTAGCTGCCGTCGACGCAGCGGAGAATGTACACGGTCACCTGCACTTGCCGCTCCAGGCTTTCGTGAATCACGAAAGGTTGGATGTGCTGTTATGCGTGCTTCGAGGCTCGCTTCGCTCGCACCTCAGCATGAGGGAGTCCGGCGACCTCCGGAAGCGATAGCGCCCCGCAAGGGGAGGTGGTGGAAAGGCGACCGCGCTTTCGACAAAGAAAGCCGCGAAGGGCGCTACTGCGAGGCGACGGTGTCGGAGCGGCCGCTCATCAGTTCGTCGATGATCTTGATCTGCTTGCCGCCCTCGTCCTCGCCGACGGTCACGTTGAAATAGTTCGGATTGTCGATCAGCACCGCATAGTTCGACAGCGAGCAGTCGCCGCGGTCCTTGTCCACGCGCTCCAGAACGACGTTGACGCCTTTCCCGTTGAGCACCGCCGTGCGGCTTTCCGCCGTGGGGTCGTCGATGTCAGAGGCGGCGAGGAGCACGAGCGCAAAGTCGCCGGCAAGCGGGCCTTCGGCGTCGGGCGCCGGCTTTGCGCGCATGTCCTTCGGCACGAGGTCCATCGAGACGTGTCCGTGGCCGCCGGTGGGGCTGCGCTTTCCGGTGTTGTTGTGGAGCGCGACGATCGGCTGCGACGGGTCGATCAGATCGCGGAAGAGCTTGGTGAAGTGCGGCGAGGCGTCCGTGCCGAGCTTCCTGCAGCCGATGCCGGCGGCGGAGAAGTTGCGGTTCGGGTCGACCCCGCTCAGATTGCGCTTGCCGCCGGTCTCCACGCTGATCAGCGTGCCCCCGTAGCTGTGCAGCGCCCGCAGCGCGGTATCGAACGACAAGTCCTCGTCGTCATGCATGACCGCCCAGAGCGGGCCGGACTGTTTGCTCTTCACCGTGTGCACGATCCAGGGCCGCTTGCGCTCCCTGAACTCATCCTGCGCGATGCAGAAGCCGCCGCTCGAAAGCAGCTCGGCGTTGCGCTTGAAGTCTCCGTCCTTGTCGGTGACCTCGGCGACGGAGAGACAGGCCTCGTCGGCCACCAGCTCGGCCGGCGTTTCGGCGGCCGACGCGGCCGCCGGTATCAGTGCGACCTCCTCGCCTTCTGCTGGCTTGACGAGCGACATCGCATGCCCGGCTCCCGGCGCGGGCGACGCGACTGCGACGACCTCAGCGATTTCCGGCGTTGCGGCAGCGCCGGCGACGAGGTCGAGCGGCTGTCCGATCAGGTCGGCGTTCGCCTCGGCCTTCTCCAACGGGACCGCGGGGCGCGGACGTGGCAGGCGCGCCAGCTCGGTTTCGTC
>JBOHKB010000116.1:0-5915 GCA_050728815.1 Propylenella sp. | reverse complement strand
CGTCTGAGGTAAGGCTTCGTCCACCAGGGCCAACGCGGATCAAGTCGAGGCGGGTCAAATATTCAGAAATGATTACGAAGTCGGTCCTGTTCGAAATGCCTAAAGCCCGGCGAATCTCCTCTTCCGGTGCCGCACCTCGAGTTCGCAATAGCTTAAGATATTCGATGTGTTCGGGGCCCAGGCCGTTACTATCGATTCCGAGCGTGTTTTGGAACCAAATGGCCACCGCGCTCGCGGTCATTCGCTCTGCGACCTCTGCTTTGGTGGGTACGCGACCGAGCGCGTGCTCGGCCGTTCCATAAAAGCTCGACACCAGCGGTTCGAGTATGTTGACGCATGGTCGCGGACTACACTGCATACGAGCCGAAATCTCGAGACAGGCGTCCCGACTGAGCGCGGGCTCTCCCAGTTTCTCGACCGAGTGCAGCCAGACGATTCCGGCCATCTCCTCGAGCGTGTAAGATCGCAGCATCGTCTTGTCTGGCCGGCTCTGAAACGCCTCCGTGAGCTTGCCGGGATCGGTGGTGGCTAGGAGAAACACGACATCGCCGAAGTCATACACGACGTTGCCGACCGTCGTGTTCCGGCGCTCATCGAGCGCGCTTAGCAGCACGGTCGCAACAGCGCTTGCGACCGCGTGAATCTCGTCGATGAAGATCAGACAGGGGGCGACGCGGACCATCCCCGACGCGCCTACCGGCACTTTGCCGACCTCAACGAGCCGGTCGATGATCATCTCCGGGCGGCGAAGGTCGGCGCCATTGAAGATGATAGCGTCGAGCTGAAGCAGCTGTTCGGCAACTCGGCAAGCAAGTGTCGTCTTGCCGACGCCAGCGGGACCGACGAACAGCTTGTCGAGGAAGCGTTCGCCCCAGCCCTTGGACTTGCGCGCCTGATTGTCGAGCTCGCGGGCGATTTCATCCTGACCGATCATGCCCAAGGCATTAACCCGAGGCGGCCAGATTAGATCCGGTCCGGCTTTCGTCTCGACCGAGGATTCAGTCCATGAACTGGCCGACACCGGATGGGCGGGGAAATTGATCTCGCCGGGGTCATTGTTTCCGTCTGGTGCAGTCGGCCTCGACAAGGGTCGATCCACGCCCGAAGTACTAGCCAAACCTGCCGTATGCTTGGCGGTGGAAGGGTTGACATCAGGACGATGTGCTTCGCCAACTGGTGCGCTGGCCGAGCCCTCCGGAGCAGACGCATCTGGTGATCGCGAGGGGCGACGTGGCGGATTCGGCAGGTCATCGTGGTCGCGTTCTAGGTCGTCTCCTTCCACCGGCGTCCTCTGAACGAAGTCCTTGCCAAACAGCAGTTCGGCAAGCTGCTCGGTGATCGTCCTAACAGTGATCGGAATTTGTCTCGCGCCAAGCGATGTGACGCACGGCGGCTCGGTCGACCGTAGCTTCACGATGACGATCTCGCCATCGACATGGACGATCGGCGGTTGCGGACTGTCCCCGAAAAGGTCCTTTAGCCAGGGTCCCCAGGTCTTGCGCTGGGCGATGTCGTCGCGGTCGCTACCCCACCGGTTAGACGCCGCCCTAACAAGCACCTCTTTCAGCATCTCGGAGCGTGGCGCCGCAAACGGTCCGCTGCCACTGACTGCATTAAGCAAGACGCCAGCCGTGCGCTCGATCTGATCGGCAGCACGCACGAGAAGTGCTGCCTCGTCAAGCAACGTCGCTTCACGGGTCGTTTTGACCTCGATGCAGGTGACCCGAAACAATCCATCCGCATCGCGCCGGACCGCAATCAAATCGCAACGCTCTCCCCTGGTGGCCGGCCCAAGCTTCAGCCAAAGCCGTGCGATCCTCCCATCCACCGAGGCTACCAACGCATCGGGATGCAGTCGACGGACATGACGGGCGGCGAGTAACATGCCCACGAAACCGAGCACCTTGGCATTGTCGGGGAGCCCGGTTTGCTTCTTGATCATATCGAGCAGGCCGGCGCCCACAAGGTTCACGCCTTGGCGCATAACGTGGCTGAGGCCATCATCAGTGATGGTAAGGTTGCAACTGCCAAAGGCAGCGTACATGAGCGTCGAGAGCCGGCCATAGTTCGCCGCGCTTAGCAGCAACTGGCGCTGCCCCTCCTTGCGCTGCAGGAGCCGAATTGCCTTCATGCCGCTTTCTGGCGGCAACGCGCGGTCCGCGAGCAACACCCATTGCGCGGGCGGTCGCTCGGCGAGGAGCAAGCCGTCAATCGTAGAACGAAGGCGATCGGCGTCGGCGGACGCGATCATCGTGCTATCGCGCTGTTCCTGCTCGAACTCGTGAATCATCATCACGAAATCGGAGAAAGGCGGCTCGCCCGGATGCGGGCTGAGGCTGATATCACCTAGCATCCGATCAACCACGATCTCGTTTCGTACACAGAACGGACTCATCGGCAGAAGGCGCTCAACGCGCCGACGCCGGACCGAGATCGCGGATTCATCGAAGATCGTAATCAGATGCTGGGGACGCGTTGAGAGCACGTCCTGGACAAGCCGATCCAGGCTCTCATGAGCATCGCGTTCGACCCGGAGATCGAGCCTGCCTGCGGCGATCTTCTCGTATATGAGATCTTGGGCCTTGCCTTCGAGCGTGGAGGCCGCGACGAGACGATCGTGGTGTCCCGCCGTAGCAACGATCGACACGTCCAGCGCCGGCAGACGCTGAGGACTGTTGCGCGGCTCGTTCAAGGCTTTCGTTAGACGTTCGAGCAGCCTCGCTGGCTCGGGAGGATTCACAAGCGTTAGGCGAAGGGGACGCGGGTGATTGGGGTGGAGCAGCACGTAACGGTCGAGGGCGAGTACTAGCGTTTCGACACCGTCAGCGCTGCTGACGGCATTGTGGAGATTTTCGAAGGTCGCGAGACCGCAGATCGTATTGGCAACCGGCAAGAGCTGATTAAGACCCCGCGCTTCCGGCGTGGCGCCGGTTCTAATGACGCCGAGGAATTGTTCCGGCCGGCGTAGCTCCTCGATCAGCACCTTGCGATCGCTGTCCGACATCGGCCCGGCAAGCGAGAGATCCCGCAGAACCTCACCGAGCCGCTGGTACCGCCACAGGTGCAATGGATGGAGTGGCATCATCACCGCCTTAGCGCTGACCCCGCCATCCGCGCGCCGGACGCGCACCTGGACCAGGTCAAGCGAGAGAATTGCATCGAGCGTCGCCTGTGCCCACTCGCGCGATTGATCCCAAACAGCTCGATAGTTCTGCTGAAGCGCCTTGTAGAGTTCGGTCGTTACCGCGAGATACTTAGCGCAGCGCTCCTTCGTCTCGGGATGGGTATCGAGCCACTCGCGCGGATGGATGAGGAGTGGTCTCACAGCGTCGGCGAGCGACGCACGCGTGGCAAGAAAATCGCGCCACATCGCTGCAATAGGGCGCGGACACCCTTCCGCGACCACCTCGACCTGATCCCATGCCTCAAGCAGAGCCTCGATCGAGTAGGATATGCCATTGTGCCGCCAGATCGCCTGCGGGTTCACAAATATCGGCTCGGACTCGGTAAAGCGCGCGAGTGCTTGCAGCAGGTCGGCGATATCGGTTTCCATTAGACCGCCAAAGCGATCGGCGTCGCAGAAGCCGGTAACCCACTCGATGATCTCCGGATCGACGGACTCGTCTAGTTTCGCGACACCCTGGCTAGTCTCTTGGTTGGAGGCTAGGCGATCTCCGTTCTGATCGAACTCGGCCCAGGCTTCCTCCAGCGCCTTGCCGATGGTGGCGAGATCCTCATTCCGCCCCTCTAGGAGAGCGTCGACTGCCATCTCCCGCAGATCAGGCCCATCCGCCTCTCCACCAGTTTCTTCAGGCTCGACATCGGCGTCAGATGAGTCGTCTGCCGGCGTCTCCGGAATCACTGGCGCATCCGCGGGCAAGGTTACGAGGCGGTCAGCATCCTCGAGCGTTAGGCCCGCACCGGGTTGGCCCCTTCGATAAGCCTCTAACCTATCAAGCGCATCGGTGACGAGATCCGCCGTCGCCGTATCGCGGTACCGGATCACCCGCTGGCGCCGCTGCCGGATCTCCCCCGGGGACAGGACTGTGATGCGCTCACCTACCTTCAGATTATGCTCGAGGCGTTTTGCCAGATCGTCCGCCTCGAACAGTTGTGGATCGGCGAACAGTCCGAGTGCCGGGAGCGCATCCCGTGGCGCATCAATGGCGCCAACGGGTGCTGCGCTCCAGTTGGCAAGAAACTCCGATACGCCCTCAAGCGAGCGAAGCGATACCAGCGCCGGTGCTTGGCGCAGGGTCGACAGCAATGAGCGATGCTGCGGCGTGGCTGTGAAGCCCGCCGCGTTTTCGGCCCAGCTCAGCAGATAACCTGCGAGCTCGCCCGAGGAGGCACGGGAGAAGAACCGCAGCCCATGCACGCTGGGGTTATACCCGCGCGCTAGTGCAATAATCCTAGGATGGCGGTCGCGATTGTTACGCCACTCGGTGGCGACATGAAGGTCGGTTGTCACACCAGCTAGGTCATCGAGGCCAGCGGCGTCCGCGCTCGCGCGCATCTCTGCTTCGCTGGCGTCGAATCCGACCAGCGCCAACGAGAAGTCCTTGGCGGTTAAATCGCCCCCGGCCAGCGCTTGCAGTAGGTAGGCGACATCGCACCGCGGCAACCCCTCGCGCGCGAAATCATTCTCTTCTTCGAGGCGCGCCAGGATCCACGCCGCCAATGCCTCGCTGACGAAGGATGCGGCGGTCCGTGCCATTTCAGATCAGCTCTTCGGCGTTGATTGCGACTAGCGTTAGACCGTCTGACGGCTCGACCGCTAACCCGAGTCGGATCAGCAGTGCCTCGAACGCCGCAGCGTTGGGGCGAAGGTCGTCATCGCGATCGAGCGGCCCGAATCGATTCGAACGAAGAAGCTCACCGTCCTGGGCACCGGCGCCGATCAGAAGCGACCAAGTGGTACGTAAACGCTCCGCGAATTGCGGCATGGTCAGCACTTGCTCTTCCTCGAGTAAGCTGAACGCAAGGACTCGCAGCGTGTCCGCCTGCAACTCGATATGCTTGTGCTTGGCAGCTCCCGAGCGCGGTTGAACAATCCCGATGCGCACTCCAAAATCGCGAAAGTGCTCGTCGAGAATCTGCCGGGCTTCCGCCGAACTGGCGAAGACATTCCAATCACTCTCCGCGATCTCCTGTCGATCTCCTGAAGCGAACGCGCGATCGTAACTGGAGGAAAAGAAGTCCAGCGCGCGGGCATAGGTCGCGCGGCTCTGTCCGCGGATCCTTAGGTTGCTGCCTTGGAGCGCATCGATGAGCAGCAGTGGGGCGTCGGTCGCTTGGCGCATCATGTAAGCGAACAGCCAGCAGCAGAGCCCAAGCATCATGTAGCGCAGTGCGTAGTTGGACCGTTGCCGCTCAAGATTGGCTGCGAGTCGGCCAATCGCCATCGTGCAATCGTTCATCATTGATGCGATCGCCTTCCCACGATCTGGGGCGATCTGGCCGTAGAGTTCGTCGTGGCGATCGGACCATTCCTCGTCCATGTCGTCGAGTAAAGGCCCGCCGAGAGCCGCCAGTGGTGGTGGTGGCAGGTCCAATAACCGCCTGATCGTATCAAGTGCCGCTCTTCCCTCGGCTGTCGCTTCAAAAACCCTAACAACGAAGCTTCCCGAATAGCCGTGGTTCTTCGACGAATTAGAGATGTAGCGCACTGAGGGGGCACTGTAGTCTGCGCCGAACGTCGAATAGGGCGCGAAGGCGGCGGCGAGGGCCGATCCGTCGTTGTTGTATGCTGCATTGAGATGCGCGCGAAGCGTCCGAAACGACTCAAGGCCGACCGACGCGTCTAGTCGTCCGAGGTCGACCAGCAAGGGATGCAGCCGATCGGACGGGTAATCATCCTGGACGCGACGGGTGTCCTTGGGAGCGATCTTCGGCACGGACGCCTTGTTCAAATA
>JBOHKB010000115.1:0-9276 GCA_050728815.1 Propylenella sp. | reverse complement strand
CATACGCACCGCGACCACTCGCCCGCGGCGCGGCTTTTGAAGGCGCGGACGGGCGCCCCGATCCTTGCCGCCGGACGGCCGCGCACCGCGCGAGCGCCGCATCCGGGCGAGGCGACGCTTCCTGACGCCGCGGGCGATCAGGCGTTTCGGGGCGACGCCACGCTTCAGGACGGCGCGGTCGTCGAGGGCGAAGACTACCGGCTCGAGGCGGTGGCGACGCCCGGCCACACCGCCGACCACCTCGCCTTCGCGCTCCTCGGCAAGGATTTGCTCCTCTCCGGCGATCACGTGATGGGCTGGTCGACGACCGTCGTCGCGCCGCCGGAAGGTTCCATGGCCGACTACATGGTCTCGCTCGACCGCCTGCTCGCGCGCCCAGAGGGGCGGTATCTGCCGGCGCATGGCGGCGAAATCAGAGATGGACCCGCCTATGTGCGGGAACTGAAAGCGCACCGAAAAATGCGCGAAGCGGCGATCCTCGATGCCCTCCGGCACGGCGAACAAACCGTCGCGGCGCTGGTCGAGCAGGTCTATCGCGGTCTCGATCCGCATCTCGTCCCGGCCGCCGTGCTGTCGGCGCTCGCGCATCTGGAGGACCTGGTCCGGCGCGGCGCGGTCGCTGCCAACGGCCCACCGACCATCTCGGCGCGCTACTCCCTGGTCGAGGTGACGCCGGAGGCCGGCGCTTCCGGCTGAAGCACGGAATCAAGTTTCGCGAAGAAAGCCCTGATGCGCCGCGCGTTTTGCCCGAGGTCGTGCTCGCCGCTGCCGGAGGCGGAGCGCATGTCCACTTCCGTGCCCTCAAGCGTACCGCGCATGCGAATTATCACCTCGTCCCTGAAGGCGAACACCGGCGTCAGGGCGACCGCTTCGATCGTCGCGACGCTGCCGGCATCTCTGGCACCTTCCGCTGAATCGCCGGCGGCCGGCGGGGCGACCTCGCTACGCGAATGCGTCACCACGCTCTTCTGCGCGAGCGCTGCAATCAGTTCCTCGGTTTCGCCGACATCCTCGGCGGGCGTTTCCGGCCGCGCGGTCGGCATGACGGTGGGGCGGGAGTCGCGAGTGATCGTCCAGCGGCGCGCCTCGATGATATCGCGCACTTCCGCGTATACCTGCCCGAGCGGCGCCGGGTAGAGGCGTGTGACAAGTTCCGGATAGGCCTCGTGCTGCAATGCGAGGTCGCTCGTTGCGGGCGGCCCTTCGACCGCTCTGCCGGCGACAAATTCTGGCGGGTCGTCGAGACTGGTGGTCACGTCGGTCAGGCGCGGGTATCTCACCGCCGCGGCGGCAATCAGCCCGAGCAGGACGAGCACTGGGAGCGCGTAGACGATGCCGGCGACGGCCGCGCTGCCGCCCCCCCTACCATTCTTCCAGATGTCGATCAGCGAGTAGGTCGCGATGCCGAGCGCGAGCACCGCAAGGATGAATCCGACGACAAGCACGGGGACCAGCGCCGGCGCGGGCACCAGCCCGACCCGCGTCCCGACCGCTGCAAGCACGAGCACTGGCACCGCGAGGCCGCCGCAGAATTTCGCCCAGTCGGCCGGCCGCGAGCGCCGGATCGCGTAGGCTCGTTTCATCCGCCGCCTTCTCTATTCTCTGAGCGGCAGAGATAGGCCGGCCGTCAGCTGTCCGGCAAGCTGTACTCCTTGAAGGTCTCGCGAAGCGCCGACTTAAGGATCTTGCCGGTCGCCGTGTGCGGAATTTCCTTCACGAAGACCACGTCGTCCGGCAGCCACCATTTCGCCACCCTCGGGCGCAGGAAGTCGATGAGCGCATCGCGCGTCGGAGCGTTGTCCGGCTTCGGGACCACGATCAGAAGCGGCCGCTCGTCCCATTTGGCGTGGCGAATGCCGATGACCGCAGCCTCGGCCACGCCTGGATGCCCCATCGCGAGGTTCTCAAGCTCGATGGATGAAATCCATTCGCCGCCGGACTTGATCACATCCTTGGAGCGGTCGGTGATGCGCATGTAGCCGTTGGCGTCGATGTGGGCGACGTCGCCGGTATCGAAGTAGCCGTCTTCGTCGAGGATTTCCGCCTCGTCGCCGTAATAGGCGCGAGAGATCGCTGGCCCGCGCACCTTGAGCCGCCCGAAAGTCTTGCCGTCCCACGGCAACGCTTTGCCGCTGTCGTCGGTCACCTTCATCTCCACCGTGAAGGGCGGGTGGCCTTGCTTCTCCTGCACGTCAAGCCGCGCCGCCTCGGAGAGCGCGGCCAGCTCGGGCTTTAGCGTGCAGATCGTGCCGATCGGGCTCATCTCCGTCATGCCCCAGGCATGAATGACGCGCACGTCGTAACGGTTCTCGAAAGCCTCGGTGATGGCGCGCGGGCAGGCCGAGCCGCCTATGACGACACGCCGCAAATGCGGCAGGCTGCTCCCGCTCGCCGTCAGGTGCTGCAACAGCATCATCCAGATCGTCGGCACCGCGGCCGTGATCGTCACCTTCTCCTGGTCGAGCAACTCGTAGACCGATGCGCCGTCGAGCTTGGCGCCGGGCATGACGAGCGCCGCGCCAACCATCGGCGCGATGAAGCAGAGCGCCCAGCAATTGGCGTGGAACATCGGGACCACCGGCATCAGCCGGTCGCGGCTCGACAGGCCGAGCATGTCCGGCACGTTGCCGGCGAGCGCATGGAGCACGTTGGAACGGTGCGAGTAGACGACGCCCTTCGGGTTCCCGGTCGTGCCCGACGTGTAGCACATGCCGGCAGCGGCGTTTTCGTCGAGCGACCGCCAGGCGAAATCGTCGTCCGCCGCCAACCACTCCTCGTAGGGCTCGGCGTCGAGCGGCGTATTGGGCATGTGCGCCGCGTCGGTCAGCACGATGATCTTCTCCAGCGTCTTCAGCTTGTCGCGGAGCTTCTCGACCAGTGGCACGAAGGTGAGGTCGACGAAGAGCAGCCGGTCCTCCGCGTCGTTCATGATCCAGGCGATCTGCTCGGGGAAGAGCCGCGGATTGACGGTGTGGTAGATACCGCCGACGCCGAGCAGCCCGTACCACACCTCGAAATGCCGCCAAGTGTTCCAGGCGAGCGTCGCGCCGCGCTCACCGTTGCCGAACCCAATCGCGTCGAGCCGCTTGGCGACGCGGAGTGCGCGCGAGCGGACCTCGCGATAGTTGGTGCGGTGGATAGGGCCTTCGACCGAGCGCGAAACGATCTCGCGCCCGCCGTGTTGGATCGCCGCATGATCGACCAGCCGGTGGCACAGTAGCGGCCAGTCCTGCATCAATCCGCGCATTTCCTGTTTCCTCCCCGCGGTGTCTTCAGCCTCCATGCGATGCTGTGGGATTTCGCGTCGCAAGGCCAGCCCCTTCCACGTTCGCGGGCGGCGTCGCACCGCTCATCAAACGGTTCCGCGAACGCGGCTGCGCGCGGCTCTGCATGGTTTCCGGCGAAGAAACCCTAATGTGACCAAAGTGTTGCCGCTTCCCGCCTTTTCACTGCAAGCATGCCGATCGTGACGCAAGCTGCGACCAAGCCCGCCTTGCCGAGCCTGCCCAGGGCGGACGGCACCGACCTTCCGCGCATGCAGCTCGAGCTGGCGCTCGAGCTTGCCGACGCGGGCGAATGCTCGCTCGCGGAAAAGGTGGCGCAGGCGGCGAACGCCGCGGGCGCCGACCTCCTCTTCATGCTGCCGGGGCCGAACGGGTTGGGCATGTCGGCGCTGCTCCGCTTGAACGACGACGGCGCCAACCGCTTCCTCGAGATACGGACCGCGGAAACGGGCCTGTCGATTTCCGAGGGCGAGGAGATCGACGGAAATCTCCTCAGCCTCGCGCGTGCGTCGGTCGATGTGCTTCAGCGCATCGGCGCCGATCCGATGATCTGCACCCCGCTCGCCGCCGCCTTGGAATAAGGCGTTTCGCGCCGAGCGCGCGGGATCTTAGTCTCTGTGCGCACCCCTACACAGTCGCAATAAGCGCACCGTCATCGAACAATATCGCGCGCACCTTTGGCCTGAAGTCGCCGGGAACGATCCAGGCGAACAGATCACTCTTGATGGTTAGGATATCCCCGCGTCCCCCTTCACCGATCCAATCGCGAAGGGACAGCCCTCTCACCTGCCGCTCCAAATGGAGAGGTGAAAGGACATTGACCTCGTAGACGTCATGAAGCTTGCCGTTCAGGTGCTCGTGGGAGCTGCGGATGCTATGCCCAAGATCGCCGACTCTTCTGGAAACGTGTGCGGGAAGACCGGTGGTGGGCGTTCCCCACGGAAAAGCCAGCGCCGCCAAACCATATTCTGAATGCAAAAAGCCGTATCGCGGTGTCGCGAACTCGCAGACAAGCCGCAAGTGACTCACAACGTCAGCCAAAGTGAATGCCGAAAACTCTTTGGCCAGCAGGTATCGTTGGCAATCCAGCTGGAAGGACAAGTGCGATCTGACATCCCGGAAGTCGCCTTCGATCGGCTCATCGAGGGCTATCCAGTCATAGCTTGTGAACGGAGCGATCACATCGATAAGGCGGCTCCTCTTGTAGATCGTCCTCCGCCGCGATTTCTTTTCTCCGGGGATCGCAACAGTCACTTTGGTCGGCGTGATCCGGGCGTCCTCCACCAGGCGGACCAACGCCTCCGGATGCTTCGCTAGATCGAAAGGTTCCAGCCAGCCGTACAATGCAAGGAACCGCAGGTGTTGCACCGTTAGCCTCCCCGCATTCCCTCCCAGATCAGGTTCGCCCCATCGGGCGTACGAGGATGGTCACCCACTGAGGCTCAGCGAAAGCCTCACCGCGATCCACCACATGACGACGCCGATCGCTATGTCGAGGATACGCCACGCCCGCTTCTCCGCGAAGAGCGGCGCAAGCAGCCGCGCGCCGTAGCCGAGCGTGAAGAACCAGGTGAAAGACGCAACCGCCGCGCCGATGCCGTAGGCGGTTCGGAGTGCGCCCGCATAGCGCCCCGAAAGGCTACCCAGAAGAAGCACCGTGTCGAGATAGACGTGCGGGTTCAGGAACGTGAAGGCGAGGCACGCAGCGACCGCTGCGGAAAGCGTGCTGGCGCGGCCTTCCGCCTGCAGCGTCGCCGGGCGCAAGGCGCGGCTGAAGGCGCGTGCCCCGTAGACGAAGAGAAAGATCGCGCCGCCCGCTGTCACGACGAACAACGCCGTCTGTGAGCGGCTGACCAGCGTGCCGAGCCCAGCGACGCCTGCGGCGATCAGGAGACCGTCGGAGAGCGAGCAGATCAGGCAGACGACAAAGACGAACTCGCGCTTCAGCCCCTGCCGGAGCACGAAGGCGTTCTGCGCGCCGATTGCGACGATCAGGCCGCCGCCGAGTAGGAAGCCATCGAGGCCAGCGGTGAAGGCATTCATTTCAGCCAGCGCTCGAGGCGGTCGATCCCCTCAGAAATGTCCGCCTCGGTGCCGGCGAATGAGAAGCGCATGTAGCGGTGCCCGCGCGCGTGGTCGAAGTCCGGCCCGGGCGTCGCGGCGACGCCTGCCTCCTTCAGCATGCGGCTCGCGAAATCGTGCGCGTCGTTAGTGAAGCGCGCGACCGAGGCGTAGATGTAGAATGCGCCGTCGACCGGCAGGAACTCGTCGAAGCCGAGCGCCGGCAGGCGTTCGAGAAGCGCCGCGCGGTTCCGCGCGTAGCCGGCCTTCACCGCCTCGAGCTCCTCGATCGAGGCCGGATCGAACGCCGCGACCGCCGCGCGTTGCGACAGCTCGTGCACGGAGATGTAGAGCGATTGCGACAGCCGCTCGAACGGCCGCATCAGGTCTTCGGGCAGCACCAGCCAGCCGACGCGCCAGCCCGTCATGCAATAATATTTCGAGAACGAGTTGATGACGATGGCGCTGTCGCTGAGGCGGAGCGCCGTCTCCGCCTGCCCCTCGTATACGAGCCCGTGGTAGATTTCGTCGGAGAGGAAGCGGATGCCGCTCTCGTGGCAGTACTCGGCGATGCGCTTCAGCTCATCCGGCGACGTCATCGTGCCGGTCGGGTTGGCGGGACTCGCGACGAGCGCGCAGGCGAGAGGCGTTTTCCGGTGCACTTCTTGAAGCCGCTCGGCGGAGAGCGCCCAGCGCGTGTCCGGCCCAACCTCGATTTCCACCGGTTCCAGGCCGAACGCCTTCAGGATATTGCGGTAGGCCGGATAGGCGGGCGTCGCCATTGCGATCCTTCCGCCCGGATCGAACGCGCCGAGAAAGGTGAGGTTGAAGCCGCCCGACGAGCCGCCGGTCACCATCACCCGCGCCGGCGAAAGGTCGATGCCGTAGGCGGCGCGGTAGTGCCGGGCTATCCGCTCGCGGAGCGCCCGCACGCCGAGCGCTTCGGTGTATCCAAGCCGGCCGTTGCGGAGCACCTCCGCGGCGGCGGCGAGCACCGGCTTGGGCGCCGGGGCGCCGGGCTGCCCCACCTCCATATGGATCACATGCTTCCCGGCCGCTTCCAGTTCCGCCGCGGCGGCCATGACGTCCATCGCATGGAAGGGCTCGACGGCGCTCCGGGCCGATGCTTTCAACATAACTTGCCTTTCTTTCGTCGCGCGGTTTGGCTAGGCAGGCCGCGAAGGGCCGGACCCGCCACGATTCAGCCTAAGTTCAACGGGGCTATGCCAAATCGGATATCGCACGTGTCGTCCAGCGTTTTTGCTCGCGCGCGCGCTTCGGCGCTGCCGCTCCTCTGCGCGGTGGGGGTCGCGTTCGCGCCTGCGGCCGAGGCGCAGAACCGCCGCCTCATCATCGTCCGCGACGCCGAGATCGAGGCGCTGCTCCGCGACTATGCGGAGCCGCTCTTCGCGGCGGCCGGCGTCGCCTCGCGCGCGGCGGAAATCGTCATCGTGCAGAACAAGGAGTTCAACGCCTTCGTCGCGAGCGGCCGGCGCATGGTCGTCCACACGGGCGCACTGTTGCAGGCGAAGACCCCCAACGAGATCATAGGCGTGCTCGCGCATGAGACCGGGCACCTCGCCGGCGGCCATCTCGAAAACCTGCGGAACGAAGTGGCGCGCGCCCAAGCGATAGGCGCGGTGCTGAGTGCGCTCGGCGTGGCCGGCATGATGGTCAGCGCCGCAGCCGGCACGGAGGCCGGCACACGCATGGGCGGCGCCGTTGCGATGGCTGGCCTGAATGTCGCAGTCCGTACGTTGCTCAGCTACAAACGTTCGCAGGAGCTTGCCGCCGACCGCGCCGCGCTCTCCTACCTGGAAGCCACACGCCAGTCCGCCAAGGGCATGGTGAAGACCTTCGAGCAATTTGCCGACCAGCAGCTCTTCTCCGCCCGCTACGCCGATCCCTACGCGCAGACGCACCCGATGGCGCGCGATCGCCTGCAGCAACTCGAAGCGACGGCGCGCGCGAGCCGCTACTGGGACGCCGTGGACGACCCGCAGCTGCAGCTTCGCCACGACATGATGCGCGCCAAGCTTTCCGGCTTCACCGAGAGCCCGAGCGCGGTCGGCCGGCGCTTCCCTCGCTCCGACACGAGTCTGCCCGCGCAATATGCCCGCGCCGTCGTCGCCTATCGCAGCGGCGGCACGCGCGACGCGGTCCGCGCCGTCGACGCGTTGATCGCGCAGGCGCCGAACTATCCCTACTTCCATGAGCTGAAGGGGCAGATCCTGTTGGAATCAGGCAAGGCCGCGGAGGCGGTCGCCCCACTCCGCCAGGCTGTCGCGCTTACGCCGGAGCAGCCCGGCCTGATGCGCATCATGCTCGGCCACGCACTGCTGCAGACCGGCGATTCCGGCCGGTTGGAGGAAGCGATCTCCAATCTGATCGCCGGCGTGAAGAGCGAGCCGCTCGCCTCGGTCGGCTACCGCCATCTCGCCACCGCCTATCAGATGCAAGGGAGGGTGGCGGAGGCGGAGCTTGCGAGCGCCGAGGGTCTCTTGATCGACGGCGACCTCGACAGCGCCAAGAATTTCGCCCGGCGTGCGCAGGCGAAATTCAGCCGCGGTTCACCCGGATGGCTTAAGGCGGACGACATAATCAGCTACGAAGCGCCGGCGAAGACGACCAATTGAGCGACGGACGACAACGATAGGAACGACCATGCAAGCCTTCTTCCGCATCGCCTTCGCCGCCATGGCGCTCCTCGTCGCTGCCGCGCCGCTTCGCGCGGAGATGACCCCGGAGCAGCGCAAGGAATTCGAGCAGGTCATCCGTGAGTATCTGCTCGCCAATCCGGAGCTCCTCGAGGAGGCGATCACAGTGCTCCGCGAGCGGCGCGAAAAGGAGGCCGCGCTCGCTCAGACCAAGACCATCGAAGAAAGCGGCGAGCTGATCTTCAACTCGCAGAACCAGATGGTGCTCGGCAACCCGGCTGGCGCCGTCACTCTGGTCGAGTTCTTCGACTACAATTGCGGCTACTGCAAACGCGCCGTATCGGACATGACCGCGCTGATCGACGCCAATGCGGACCTGCGCGTGGTCATGAAGGAATTCCCGATCCTTTCGGAAGGCTCGATGCAGGCGGCCCGCATTTCAGTCGCGGTGAAGGACATCGCGCCGGAGCGCTACCTCCAGTTCCACGCCGAGCTGTTCTCCCGCCCGGGGCAGGCGGACGCGACGAAGGCGCTCGAAGTCGCGCGCGACCTCGGGCTCGACGCTGAGGCGCTGAAGAAGGCCTCGGAAGCGAGCGCCGTCAGCGCCAACATCGAAGAAGTGCGCGGCCTTGCCACATCGCTCGGCATAAGCGGGACGCCTTCATACGTGATCGGCAAGGAGATCGTGCCGGGCGCGATCGGGTTCGACGGCCTGCAGGAGAAGGTCGCCGCGATGCGCAATTGCGGCGCGACTCTCTGCTAGGCCGTGCGAACTTCTGGGCTGGAGCGGCAATGAAAGAGTTCCTCCTGCAGTTCTTCACCTGGTGGAACGGGCAGACGCTCGGCACCCGCTTCTTCACCTGGCGAAAGGGCGTCTTCATCGGCGAGGACGAATACGGCAACCGCTACTACCGGCAAAAAGACGGCAAGCGCCGCTGGGTCATCTACAACGGCGAAGCGGAGGCATCGCGCATCCCGGCGGCATGGCACGGCTGGATGCATCACCGCACCGACATTCCGCCGACCGAAGAGGAATACAAGCCGCGCGACTGGGAGAAGCCGCACCTTCCGAACCTGACCGGCACGCCGTCCGCCTACAAGCCGCGCGGCTCCATCTTGACGCCCGAGCGGCGCCCGGAGGTCACGGGCGACTACGAGCCCTGGACGCCGGCGTGAGTTCCCTCCTAGGCGTATTGCGAGTGAGCGACACGCACGCTTCTTCCTCTCCCCTCCGGGGAGAGGTTGGCCGAGCGAAGCGGAGGCCGGGCGAGGGG
>JBOHKB010000114.1:0-6715 GCA_050728815.1 Propylenella sp. | reverse complement strand
GGCGTGATCGCGGATCAGCAGTTCATGCGATACCGGCAGCGGCGCGAGGGGCTGCGCGCCCGGCGGCAGGCCGACGGGCTGGGCGAGCCGGCGGCCGAGTAGAGGCGCGGTCGCAGCGCCTCCGGGGAAACACGCGATGGCGAGTGAAACCTTCCGCTTCGACGAGGAATGGAACATCCCAGGCGCCACTCCGGCGGAGGTCTACGACGTGCTCGCCCGCGGCGAGCTGCTGCCGAAGTGGTGGAAGGGCGTCTACCTCGAGGCCGAGCCGTTCGAGCCCGGCGCCGAGCCGCGCGTCGGATCAAAACTCCGCGCCAAGGCGCGCGGTTTCTTGCCGTACAAGCTGAATTTCGTGCTGGAGACCATCGAGCTCGTGCCGGACCGCGTCGTCGCGGTGAAGGTGATCGGCGATTTCGATGGACTCTGGCGCGCGAGGCTTTCGCCGAGGAACGGCGGCACGCATGTGGCGCTCGTCTGGGAGACGACGCTGAAGCGGCCGTGGATGACGCGCCTCTCGCCGATCCTTCGCCCGATGTTCGCTGGAACCATTATTGGACCACGCCGCGCGGCGAAGCGGGGCTGAAGGCGTATCTGGCGGAGCGGCGGGCGGCGGCGACCGTCTAGCGTCGTGGCATAGCGCCTTCGCTGGGCCCGTCGCCTGTTAGGCGTAGGTGATCACCAACTTGTCGCTTCCGCAGATACTGCACTTTCCTTTGCGCCGATCAAAATGAGGAAGCCGGGCCAACTCACGGGTTTTGTGGTTGGCATGCTGTCGAACGGAGAAACCGAGCTTGCTCGCGATGCAATCGTCGCAGATCGCAGCTGGCGAGCGCCTGACTAGAAAGCTCCTCACATCGTCCAGAACGGTCATACCAGCTCCCATGCCTTCCGCTGAGCATTATAAGGACGGCAGCGTCGATACGACACCCGTGTCAGGCTCGCGACGGTCCAGCGGCCGCCTCAACCGCACCGGTCGCGGATACTTTGTGATCAGCCCGGGTACCAGACTTTTCGCGGGTCGTCGGGCGCGCGCACGTAGTCCCACGCCCCGTCGATCAGCCGGCGCAGGTCGAAGTGCGGCCGCCAGCCGAGCGCGAACTTGGCCTTGGCGTTGTCGAGCCAATTCGAATGGTAGCGGCTCGGAATTTCGACGGAGGGAAGCTTCCGGGTCGCCATCAGATAGGCGGCGACCTCGCCGTAATCGACAGGCTCGTCCATCGAGATGTTGTAAAGCTCGCCCTTCGTCGCCGGATTGTCGATCGCCGCGAGAATGGCCGAGACGAGGTCGTCGACATGGACGAAGTTGCGTTTCAGCGGACGATTGTCTGCGTCGAGAAGGAGCGGAATCGTTCCGCTCGCGCGGTAACGCGCGGCGCGCGCCGCGCCCACCTCCTCCTTCCACACCGGCCCGCCGAAAACGTCGTCGCCGAAGGAGAGCGTGTACTTGAAGTCGTCCTTCTCCATGATCCATGGCGCGCGGAGGCAGCAGGCGTTGATCCCGTATTGCAGTGAGAACTGCTGCACCATCACCTCTTCGAGCACCTTCGAAAGGGCGTAGCAGCCGGGATAGGCTTGGTGCGGCGTATGCTCGGTGACGGCGCCCTGGTGCCGGTAGAAGAAATGGCCGACCGCGGCGTCGCCGCCGATCAGGATGAATTGCCGGGCCGAGGCGGACGCCCGGAAAGCTTCGAGCAGCCAGAAAAGCCCCTTCACCGTCACGTCCATCACGTCTTCCGGCGTCTCTTTGCAGGTGGCGAGGTGGAGGACGTGGGTCACGCCCTGCATCGCCGCGTCGACTGCGCTCCGGTCGGCGATCGTGCCGCGCGCCACCTCAAGCCGCGCTGAAGCAGGGATGACCCGATTGTGGCAGAGCGCCCTGAGCCGCGCCTGGGCGAAACGCTCCTCTGCCAGGAAGCGGTCAATGAAGTTGCGGCCGACCTTCCCGGTCGCGCCTGTTACAAGGACGAGCATCAGCTTCCCCCGGTCACGGTGGGCGATTACGAATCAGCTCCTCCTGCAGTCCGCCCCGCCGGGCGGGAATCTAGCGCCTTACGGCTCGATCGTGTAGCCCGCTTCGATGAGCGCCTCGCTCATCGCCTCAAAGCCGATCCGCGCGTATTTCAGCGGGTTCGCGTTCTTCGGGTCCTGCTCGGCCTCGACCACGAACCAGCCCTCGTAGCCGATCTCGGCGCAAAGCTTCGCCACCGCCTTGAAATCGATCATGCCGTCGCCGGGCACGGTGAAGACGCCGGCGATCACCCCGTCGATGAAGGAATGGCGCTCGAAATCGAGCGTATCGAGCACCGACTTGCGGATGTCCTTGGCGTGCACATGGTTGATGCGCTTGCCATGCCGGCGCGCCATGCCGAGCGCATTGCCCCCCGCGAAGGTGATGTGGCCCGTGTCGAACAAGAGTCCCACCGCCTCGCCCGTGTGGTTCATGAGGCGGTCGACGTCGCTCTCGGTCTGCACCGCATCGCCCATGTGGTGATGGTAGGCGAGCGGCACGCCCTGCTCATGGCAGTGCTCGGCGAATTCCGTCACCTTGCGCCCGTAGGCGCGCATCTGCGCTTCGTCGAGACGCGGCCGGCGCGCGAGCGGCACGTGGCGGAGGCTGTGCACGGCGCCTGCGGTCTCGCCGTAGACGATGACGGTCGCGCCGTTCTCGCGAAAAGTCTCGAGCTGCTGGGCGGCGCGGTCCTTCTCGGCGCGGAGGTCGTCTTCGAGAAGGCGGCCCGAATACCAGCCCGACACGAGCTTCAGGTCGTGCGCCGCCAGAACCTCCTTCAGCTCGCGCGGGGTCTTCGGAAACTTCCCGCCGGTCTCCGTGCCGGAGAAGCCTGCCTCGCGGCTTTCCTTCAGGCACGTTTCGAGCGGCGTGTCGCCGCCGAGTTCCGGCAGGTCGTCGTTAGACCAGGCTATGGGCGCGATGCCCAAGCGTGCTTTCATAGGCAACCTATGTTTCCTTGGATACGTTCGCGCCTTCGCGCACCTCCTTCACGCTGACCTTCTTAGGTTTCGTGCGTGGCGGCTCAGGGAACTGGACAACCTCGCCCGACGTCTCAAAGATCGCTGTTCTGCAGGCTCTTGCATAGTCTGGATCATGGAACTCCTTGAGATAGCGGGCGACGGCGAACAGATCGGGAGTGCTCACGAGTGCAGCGCCCAGCCGAGCACCTGCAGTGAGGCACTTTGGAGTAAAAGGATCACCGCGAGATTCTGGCGATTGGAGCCGAAAAGCATTTCCAAACAAGACTCCCTTGGCGTACTGTTCTACTTCCTCGCGTGCGAAGTCTTCACTCACGTTCCGCTCCAGCTGACTGAACTTGTCAATATTAATAGCCTGTTGTCTTTTCCCTCAACCTCTCCAAGACAACGGCCCTCATCGCTCACGAAAACCGCATCGAATTCAGAATTGTTCTCCCTCAACCGTTCCGCTTTGAATCCCAGTAAGCTCAAAGCTTGAAGGACAGCCTGCTCGAGGGGTCTACCCTGTTCGAACAGCAGGCCCCTAATGCTACCGGCTGCCAAAAGCTGAGCTTCGAAGGCTCGCTTGGAATCCTCAAGCGCTGCAATCCTGGCCGTGGCATCCTCAATCTGCTTCTCTATCTTCCCCTCTTCCGCAAGGCGATAGTCATCGTTTTGCGCCCAGCTTGGTGGGGGAGTCGATTCTACCTCAGAGAGTAGTGATTCACGGAGTCCAACGAGTGAGGAGACGAAGCGCTTTCCGAAGCGTCGAGCGGATTCCGTCCAGAATTGCTCCTCTTTCCCGTCCACATGCTTAGTCTCCATGAAGGCATCTTCATCGAGAACAAGTGCAGGCACCGCAAGCAGCGCACCGCGACCTATCCGAACAGCTGCGCCGACGAGGCGGTGGCCACTCTTAGTCTGTACTAACCGCTCCTTGATCTCTCCCTCAAGAAACACTTCGTACTGAGAGTGCGGGCCAAATTCTTCCCAGTACTCTGCAAAGTACCGTGCCTCGGGCACGATTTCCATTTCAGTCCCAGAGGCAGCATGAAACTGCCACTTAAGCGGCACCGAGCTATAAGAGCTGAGCTGCTCAACAATTCGCGAACCGCGCGCATTTCTCCCCGTTCCAGAGTACTCCGTTCGTCCGGTCGCCACATACACAACCTGAGGTCGCTCCAGAAGCACTAACACGAGCTTCCCAGCGTCCACGGCCGCCGCAAGCTCTCGTCTCCAGTGGGCGATCGCTTCCTTTGCCCGAAATGATGCATCATCAGACAGGCAAGGCTTACCCATGTAGGTGTCTCGTTCGTACCCATACGGAACCTCAGGCGAGAAGACTATGATGTCTGCATCCAGGAGCGACCGTCCTGAGAGGTGGTGGGCAAGCTCGATTTCACCTCCAGGAATGCTGGCACCTACCGAGAGTATCTTTCTTGCCATGCCAATCTGTCCGACGGTGCTGAGCGCGATTCGTGCAGGCGCGATCTCATAGCAACCTGGGCCGGCGTGGGCAAAGTCGTTCCAGAGGATTGCTGTCAAACCCCCACGCGCTGTTTCTTCCGCCCCTCGGCGTGGTGGGCGCGCGCCTTCTTGACCGCTTCGCGCTCGCTCACCTCCGGCACGCCCACGTCCCACCAGGCGTCGCCAGGCGTCCAGGTGTAGGCGTCGGTCTTCACGACGAGCACCGTCGTGCGGTCGTTGCCCTTGGCCCAGCGGAAGGCGTCTTCGAGATCGGTCAGGCTCTCCACGTTGCGCGAATAGGCGCCCATCGAGGCGGCGTGCGCAGCGAAATCCACGTCGACCTTGTTCACGATCTTGCAGTCCTCGATCTGGTTGTTGAAGGAGGGGATGCCCTTGAAATTCTGCAGCCGGTTGATGACGGCGAAGCCGCCATTGTCGCACACGACGACGATGAGCTTATGGCCGGTCAAGACGGTCGAATAGATGTCGGAGTTCATCATCAGGTAAGAGCCGTCGCCGATGAAGGAGATCACGTCGCGGCTCTCGTCGGCCATCTTCGCGCCCCACGCGCCGGAAATCTCGTAGCCCATGCAGGAGAAGCCGAACTCGCAATCGAAGGTACCCGGTGTCTTCACCTGCCAGTTCTTGCAAAGCTCGCCGGGAAACCCGCCGGCGGCTGTGAGCGCGAGATCGGTCGGATCGGCGACGCGGTTCACCGCGCCAACCACCTGCGCATAGCTCGGCACGTTGGTATTGCTGGCTTTGGTCGCCGCGGCGACCATGTCGTTCCAGTGCGCGTATTCGGCCTGCGCGCGGAGCATCCACGCCTCGTCCGCCTTCCACCCGCCGAGCGCGGCGGAAAGCTCCGTCAGCCCCTCGCGCGCGTCGCAGACGACCGAGAGGGCGCGGTGCTTGGTGGCGTCAAAGCGCGCGGCGTTGATCGCGATGATGCGCGCTTCGGGGGAGAACACCGACCACGAGCCGGTGGTGAAATCCTGGAGCCGCGTACCGACCGCGACCACTACATCGGCCTCGCCGGCGAGCACATTGGCAGAAGCGGCGCCGATCACGCCGATCGGGCCGGCGTTCAAGGGATTGTCGTGCACCATCGCGCCGCGCCCGGCGATCGTCTCGGCGACCGGCACGCCGTGCTTCTTGGCGAAGGTGGTCAAGGCTTCCTCGGCGAAGGAATAGCGCACCCCGCCCCCGGCGATGAGGAGCGGCTTCTTAGCGGTCTTCAGGAGCTGCGCCGCGCGGGAAATCTCACCAGTGTCGGGACGCGCCCGCCGGATGTGATGGACGCGCGGCTCGAAGAACGCTTCCGGATAGTCGAAGGCGACCTCCTGCGTATCCTGGCAGAGGCCGATGAAGGCCGGGCCGCAATCGGCCGGATCGAGCATCATCGCAACCGCCTGCGGCAGCGACGAGATGATCTGCTCCGGATGAGTGATGCGGTCCCAGTAGCGGGTTACGGCGCGGAAGGCGTCGTTCACCGTCGTCGTGGGATTTCCGAAGTGCTCGACCTGCTGCAGCACAGGATCGGGCCGGCGGTTGGCGAAAACGTCGCCGGCGAGGATCAGGATCGGCAGCCGGTTCGACATGGCGACCCCCGCAGCGGTGATCATGTTCCCGGCGCCCGGCCCGATCGAGCTCGCCGCGACCATGATCTGCCGCCGGCGCTTCGCCTTGGCGAAACCGATCGCGGCGAGCGCCATCGACTGCTCGTTCTGTCCGCGCCAGGTGGGGAATTCGTCCTTCACCGCCTCCAGCGCTTCAGAGAGGCAGGTGACGTTGCCGTGGCCGAAGATGGCGAAGAGGCCAGGGAAAAGCGGCACGGTCTTGCCGTCGATCTCGGTTTTTTGGCTGATCAGATAGCGCACCAGGGCCTGCGCCATGGTGAGGCGGACCGTCTTCATAAGCATCCTCCCGCTTGCGGCGATTTTCGCCCGTTCTAGCCAATCCAGCAGCCGACTGCGAGATGGTTTGGCGGGTCGGACTTCTGCTATGGCGACTGGCACATAGCGGGGAGCAGACATGAGCAACGGCCGTCTCGGCGTCGGCCTTGTCGGTAGCGGCTTCATGGGCCGCGCCCATGCCTTCGCTTTCAACGCCGTTGCGCAAATCTTCGACCCGGCGCTCACGCCCGAACTTGCGGTACTCGCCGACCGCAACGAGGAGATCGCGGAGGAGGCGGCGCGCCGCCTCGGCTTCCGGCGCGGCGTCGGCGACTGGCGCGTGCTCGTGGCGGACCCGGCGGTCGACGTGGTGGCGATCACCGCGC
>JBOHKB010000113.1:0-9760 GCA_050728815.1 Propylenella sp. | reverse complement strand
GGCGCCATTCGATGGAGCACGGCCTTCATCTGGCCGGTATAGGGACCGGTGAGCCCGAAGTCGGTGAAGAGCGCTATCACGGCGCGACTTTTGCGCGGCAGCCCGGCCGCTTGCAACGACCGGTCATCAAATCGCCCGCCTCGACATTCTTCGGAGCCGCCGGCAGACTCCGCCTCGTTAGCCCGCAACTCGGAGCCCTTTGATGGCGTCACGCCAAGCCAAGCAAGCCCAAAAGGAGTTCAAGCCTGTCGACGACCTCTCGGAGGAAGAGGCCGCGGCGGAGCTCGAGCGGCTGGCGAGCGAGATCGCCGAGCACGACCGACGCTACTACCAGGAAGACCAGCCGACCATCTCCGACGCCGAGTATGATGCGCTCCGGCTGCGCAACACCGCGATCGAGCTCCGCTTCCCGGAGCTGGTGCGCGAGGATTCGCCCTCCGAGCGAGTCGGCGCGAAGCCCTCCGGCCGCTTCAAGAAGGTCCGCCATTCCGTGCCGATGCTCTCGCTCGGCAACGCCTTCGACGACGAGGACGTCTTCGATTTCGTGGCGCGGGTCCGCCGCTTCCTGCGTCTTTGGGAGGAGGACGAGCTGGTGCTGACGGCGGAGCCGAAGATCGACGGGCTCTCCGCCTCGCTCCGCTACGAGGGTCGGCAGTTCGTGCTCGGCGCGACGCGTGGCGACGGCGCCGAGGGCGAAGACGTGACCGCCAATCTCCGCACCATCGGCGAGGTTCCCGACCGTCTGCCGAAAGGCGCGCCCGAGGTCGCCGAGGTGCGCGGCGAGGTCTACATGACGCACGCCGATTTCATCGCGCTCAACAAGCGCGAGGCGGAGCGGGGAGGGCGCGTCTTCGTCAATCCGCGCAACACCGCCGCCGGAGCGCTCCGCCAGCTCGACGCGAAGATCACCGCCGAGCGCCCGCTGCATTTCTTCGCGCACGGCTGGGGCGAGATGGCGAGGTTGCCCGCGAAAACCCAGTTCGACATGATGCAGGCGATCGCAGGCTGGGGCTTTCCCGTCAGCCCACGCATCACCCGCTGCCGGAGCGCCGAGGAGGTGATCGCTTTCCACCGCAGCGTCGAGGCGGGGCGCGCCTCGCTCGGCTATGACATCGACGGCGTGGTCTACAAGGTCGACCGGCTCGATCTGCAGCAGCGGCTGGGCTTCGTGTCGCGCGAGCCGCGCTGGGCGATCGCCCACAAATTCGCCGCCGAAAAAGCGACGACCATGCTCGAAGGGATCGAGATTCAGGTCGGCCGCACCGGAGCGCTGACGCCGGTCGCGAAGCTCAGACCGGTCACCGTCGGCGGCGTCGTCGTGCAGAACGCGAGCCTCCACAACGAGGATTACATCAAAGGCATCGGCAATGACGGCGAGCCGATCCGCGAGGGCAAGGACATCCGCATCGGCGACACGGTGGTCGTGCAGCGCGCCGGCGACGTCATCCCGCAGATCGTCGATGTGAATCTTGCCGCCCGCCCGCGTGACGCGAAACCCTACGAATTCCCGACCGTCTGCCCCGAATGCGGCAGCGACGCGGTGCGCGAGATCAATCCGAATACCGGGCGCGAGGATTCGGTCCGCCGCTGCACCGGCGCGCTCGTTTGCCCGGCGCAGGCTGTGGAGCGCCTCCGCCACTTCGTCGGCCGTGACACGTTCGATATCGACGGGCTCGGAGCGAAGCAGGTCGAGGCCTTCTATCGCGACGGCTTGATCAAGCATCCGTCCGACATCTTCAAGCTTCGGCCGGAGATGCTGGAGGGACGCGAGGGCTACAAGGAGACCTCGATCGGCAATCTGATGCGGGCGATCGAGGCGCGGCGCGAGGTCGAGCTAAACCGCTTCATCCATGCGCTCGGCATTCGCCATATCGGTGAGACGAACGCGCGGCTGCTCGGCCGTCACTTCGGCGCGTTCGATGCGCTGCGCAAGACAGCGACCGCGGCCGCACGCGGCGACCAGACGGCGCTCGCCGAGATCGACGATATCGAGGGCGTGGGCCCGGTGGTCGCCAAAGCAGTCGTGCAGTTCTTCGCCGAGGAGCACAATCAGGAAGAACTCGACCGCCTGATCGAGCAGGTCACGCCACGGCCGATGGAGCGCGTGGCGAGCGACTCGCCGGTCGCCGGCATGACGATCGTCTTCACCGGCTCGCTTCAGCGCATGACGCGCGAGGAGGCGAAGGCCATGGCCGAGCGGCTCGGCGCGCGCACGGCCGGCTCGGTATCGGCGAAGACCGATCTCGTCGTCGCCGGCCCCGGCGCCGGCTCGAAGCTGAAGAAGGCGGCAGAACTCGGCGTCGAAGTGATCGACGAGGATGCTTGGTTCGAGCGGGTGGGAGGCGACTAGCACGTCTTGAAATAACAAGAATTGCACAATACATGTTATCACACGCTGAGGAGTGAAAGCATGAACGTTTCAATTGGCCAGCGCTGGGAAGTCTTCGTCGACCGTGTCGTAAAGGACGGCCGCTACGGTTCGGCGAGCGAGGTCGTGCGCGAGGGCCTCCGCTTGGTGGAGGAACGCGAGGCGAAACTGGCGGCGCTGCGGGAAACGCTCAACGCTTCTATTGCGGCGGGCGGAGCTTTCACGGACAGCGAGGTTGAAAAGGCGATTGCCTCGAAGGCAGACGAACTCGCCAAGCAAGGTTTCTGAGTGCGCCGCCTCGTATATCTGGCCTCCGCACAGAGCGACCTCGTCTCAATCGTTGACTACATCACGCACATGAGTGGCAGCGCTGCGATCGGACGCCGTTTCGCCGGCGATCTCAGGGCCCAATGCGCGCGGCTTGCGAGTTTGCCGGGCACCTTGGGTCGCGCCCGGCCTGAGCTCCATTCGGACATCCGCAGCTTTCCTTACAAAGGCTATATGATCTTCTTTCGCTACGTCGACGACGCGTTCGAGGTGGTGAATATTCTCGAGGGTCATAGGGACTTGGGCACGTACTTCGACACGGACTCATAACCGCGCTGCTTGGGGAAAGTAGTCGGGAGTCGGACTCCAAGTCACCCGCCCGACTATCGAGAATCCCTGCTCCCACGATCACGCCGCGCGGCGCGTCGAATAAGGCCAGTTGCCGGTCGTAAGGACGGGAGCCCGACGCTTGCGCGCGGCGCGCCCGTCCCAAGGGGCGTTCGCCTCGGCCGCTTCCTGCGCCGCCGCCATCTGCTTCACAGTCTCGTCGATGCGGTCGGGGTCGATTCCCATGTCGACGAGCAGCCTGGAGTCGAGCGCTCTGAGCTGCCGGGCGGCCTGCCTGCGGCGTTGCGCTTGGCGGAGACTTGCAACGATATTCATGTTGTCCTCCATGAGCTAGAATCACGCTGTTTGGCTGGTTCAGCCGTGATCTGCTGGCTTATCTGAAGGTTCTTGGCTTGCAAGTCGAACGCGCAGGGCGCAAGTATGCATGAACACGGTTCATACTGGAGGGACAGATGCCTGAGGAGAAGCTGTCGCCGCTCCCGCCGCTGCACGCTCTTCGGACGTTCCACGCGGCCGCCCGCTTCGGCCGCTTTCGCGAGGCCGCCGCGGCGCTCGGCCTGTCGGAATCGGCCGTCAGCCACCAGGTGCGCAAGCTCGAGGACTATCTCGGCGTGCGCCTGTTCGAGCGCGCGGGCAATGCGGTCCGGCTCACGCTCGCGGGGCAGACCTACTTCGACGGCATCGACCCCGCATTCGCCGAGATCAGACGCGCGACGGAGGCGCTTGCCGGTCCCTGCTGCCGTGTGTCGCTGACGCTCCCGACCTCGCTCGCCACGCTCTGGCTGATCCCGCGGCTCGCGCAGCTTGAGGCGGCGCTGCCCGAGGTCAATCTGCAGATGGTTCCCTCCAACCGCGTCTTCGATCTGAAGCGCGAGCAGATGGATCTCGCCATTCGCTACGGGCAGGGGAGCTGGAACGGCTATGCCGCGTCGCACCTCTTCGACGAGCAGGCGTTCCCGGTCTGCAAGCCCGGACTTCTCCCCGACGGCATGAACCCCGAGGCCGCGCTCAGGGAAAAGCGACTCATCGTCAATGGCGGGCACCGCGAGGAATGGCGCGAATGGGCGCAGGCGCACGGCGTGGAGCCGCCGTCGCTTGACAACGCCCTCGTGCTTGACGGCTCAGAGCAGATTCTGCTGGCGGCGGGCGAGGGCCTCGGCATCGGCATCGGCCGGCGGCCGATGGTTGACTGGTGGCTCGCCAACGACCGTCTCGTCGCGCCATTCGGCAGCGCCGATGAAAGCGGGTGCGCCTACTATCTCGTCTATCCCGACGGCGGCGAGTTGAGCGTGCCGGCGCGCCGCGTTGCCCGTTGGCTGGTCGGCGTCAGCAAGCGCGACGAGGTGGCAATGAAGCTATTCCCTCAACCCGCGATCGGCCGGCACGCGGCGTAGCCCGGATGGAGCGGAGCGAAATCCGGGTCTCGCTTCTCCCCGCCTTCTGCTCCGCTGCATGCGGGCTACCGGTCACCCGACAATCGGCCGGCAGGCGGCCTCCAGCCACGCGCGCTCCTCCGCCGAAAGCGTCGGCCAGCCGCCGAGCACGCCGTAGACGCGCGCATGGTAGCTGTCGAGCCAGGCGATTTCGGCCGGCGTCATCAGTAGCGGAACGACAAGCCTGCGGTCGATCGGCGCGAGCGTGATCGTCTCGAACCAATGCATCGGCCTGTCGCCGCCCGGCACCGGCTCCGCCTCGCGCACCACCACGAGATTCTCGATGCGAATGCCGAAATCGCCGGCGCGGTAGTAGCCGGGCTCGTTGGAGATGATCATGCCGGGTTCGAGCGGCGTCGTGCCGGTCTTGGCGATGCGCTGCGGCCCCTCGTGAACGCCGAGGTACGAGCCGACGCCGTGGCCGGAGCCGTGGTCGAAGTCGAGCCCCGCCTGCCAGAGCGCCGTCCGCGCGAGCGTATCGAGCTGCGCCCCGGTCGCGCCCTTCGGAAAGCGCGCCGTGGCGATGCCGATGTGCCCCTTCAGCACACGTGTGAAGCGGTCGCGGAAGAGGTCGCGCCGCGCAGGAGGCGGCTCGCCGATCACGACAGTGCGGGTAACGTCGGTGGTGCCGTCGCGGTACTGCCCGCCGGAATCGATCAGATAGAGGTCGCCATCTTCGAGCCGGCGATTGGTCCGCTCGGTCACGCGATAGTGGTTGATCGCGCCGTTCGGTCCGGTCGATGAGATCGCGTCGAACGAGAGATCGTCGAGCGGCACGCTGTCTTCGGCCGCGGTTTCGATGCGCAGCGCTTCGAGCTTCTTCGCCGCGTCGATCTCTGTCAGCGAGCCCGGCGCGCTCGTCTCCACGAAGCGCAGGAACCGCATCATGGCGACGCCGTCGCGGACATGCGCGGATCGAGCGCCCGCAAGCTCGGCCGGGGACTTCTTCGCCTTCGGCAGCGCCACGGGGTTGGCGCCCTCGACGATCGTGCCGCCCGCCTGCTCTACGAGCTGCGCGACCGCCTCGGCGGACCCATGGCGGTCGTAGAGAACTTTTCTCCCCTCCTTGCCGAGTTCTGACAGCCGCGCTGAAAAACCCCGCGCCTCGCGCACGTCGGCCACCCCTTCGAGCCTGTCGCGCACCACATTCGAGAGTTTTCGCCCGTCGATGAAAAGTTCCGGCCGTCCCTCCGCGTGAACCACTGCGAACGACAGCGGTAGCGGCGTATGCGGCACGTCGGCGCCGCGGATGTTGAAGAGCCAGGCGATCGAGGCGGGGTCGGTAACGATCGCCGCCTCGGTGCGCTTCTCCGCGATGGCGCGGCCGACTTCTGTGAGTTTCTCGCCGACCGGCCGGCCGGCGAGCGCCTCCGGCTGCTCCTTCACCTGCGTCAGCGGCGGTTCTGGACGGCCGCGCCAGATCGCATCGACTGGATTCGCCTCGACCGGCACGAACTTCGCGTCAACTGACTCCAGCGCCTCCGCGATCTTCCGCACCTCCGCACGCGTCATCAGCCACGGATCGTAGCCGATCTGGTCCTCCGCTTTGACGTTTGCCTTCAGCCAGTCGGCGACCGAAGTCTCCATGACCGCGACCGGCTCGAAGACCGAGGCATCGACCTGCTCGCGCACCTGAAGCGTGTAGCGGCCATCGACGAAGATCGCCGCCTTCTCCCTGAGCACCACGGCAGTCCCGGCCGAGCCAGTGAAGCCCGTGAGCCACGCGAGCCGCTCGGCCGACTTTGGCACCACCTCGCCTTGATATTCGTCGGCGCGCGGCACGACGAAGCCGTCGAGCTTCATTTCCTTCAGCTTGGCGCGCAGCGCCGCGGCGCGCTCTGCGCCCTTCGTGGGGTCGCCCGTCTCGACGAAGTTCTGGAACATGGCCGGCGCTCCTTAGCATGCGTCGTCGAGCGCTGCGAGCCGGGCTGCAGCCGATCTCTCGGTCGTGCGCTCTGCAATGCGGCAGACGCCGGGCAGCCATGCAGTCGGTCGCCTAACCGGGCCGGCAGCCGCGGCCTATCTCCCGGGCAACCAACGAATCCGGAGAACCGAGATGACCACGATCGCTGTTGACGGCATTCGTTCCGAAAGAGAGCCGCGGCGTGGGCTCTTCGCCCGCGCGCTCGAACGTGTGGCCGAGGCGCAGATGGAGCGCGCCCGCGCCATCGCCAAGCCGCATCTCCTTGCCATGGACGAGGAACTGCGTCGGATCGGCTACACGCGCGAGGAGATCAGGCGCTGGCCCGGAGGGGCGAGTTGGCTTTAGGTGCGAACGCGACCGCCTCGCGTCTCGCTCAATGGCGCTTGAGGAGCAGCACGGACCAGCCGTCGAAAACCCGTGCACCGACCAGTCTGATTCCCTGCAGAGCGTATGCGGCGACGACGCGCTCGCGCTGGTGCGGCAACAGCCCCGACAGCACGAGCACACCCCGCCTCGCGACGAGTGGCGCAAGCCGCGGTGCCAGACGACAGAGTGGCTCGGCGAGGATGTTCGCCGCCACGAGATCGTAGGGTGCACAGCGCTGGATTTCGGCGTGCGCGACGCCTGACGCGGCGATCACGCGGACCAGATTGGGGACGCGGTTGAGCCGCGCGTTGGCGCGCGCCACGTCCACCGCCACCGGATCGACGTCGCTAGCGAGAACGGGCCGCCGCAGCGTTTTGGCAAGCGCGATCGCGAGCACGCCCGAACCCGTCCCGAGATCGAGCGGGCGCTCGAACCGCCGCGCATGCATGAGCTGGTCGAGCACGGCCAGGCAGCCCGCCGTCGTCGCATGATGGCCAGTGCCGAATGCCTGTCCCGCCTCGATCTCGATCGTGATCCGCCCCGCGGGGATGCGGCCGCGTTCGTGGCGGCCGTGCACGACGAAGCGTCCGGCCCGCACAGCCGTCAGCGACGCGAGGCCGGCTGCGACCCAATCCGTCTCCGGCAGAGCTTCCACGCCGACGAGCGCGCCGAAAGCATCCGCGCCGAGCCGGTCACGCAGCCGCTCGACGAGCGCCTCCGCGTCATCTTCCTCGAAATAGGCATCGATCGACCAGAGTCCGTCGGCGCGCTCGTCGAGAGAGACGGCCGCACCCGTCCCGCCGTGGTCGCGTTCCAGGAACTCCGAAATCCGCCGCGCCTCGGGAAAGGCGGCGGTGAACGTTGCCTTCACGGTCATCGGCGGCAGTAAGCTTGTCGCGGACGCGCCTTCAAGCGTCATCGCGCGCGAAGCGCGCGCTTGCGCCAGATCAATGGCCAGCAGCCCACTTCGTCGCACCAGTGCGCACGGATTGCGGGAGGGCGGCATGGCAAAGCGCATCGTGATCATCCAGGGTCACCCCGATCGCGCCCCCGAGCGTTATTGCCGCGCGCTCGCCAGCGCCTATGAGCGGGGCGCGCGGGCGGCTGGCCACGAAGTGCGACGCATCGACGTCGCGACGCTCGACTTCGATCTGCTGCGGTCGGCGGAGGATTGGCAGTCGGGCACGCCGGCCTCCGCCATCCTGATGGCGCAGGATGACATCGCCTGGGCCGAGCATGTCGTCATTCTCTATCCGCTCTGGCTCGGCGCCATGCCGGCGCTCTTGAAGGGGTTTCTGGAGCAGGTCCTGCGGCCGGGCTTCGCCGTCCCCGACCTGCGCAGCGGCAGAGGCTGGCCGAAGGGACTGCTCGCGGGCCGCACCGCGCGGATCGTGGTGACGATGGGCATGCCCGCCTTCTTCTATCGCTGGTATTTCGGTGCCCACAGCCTCAAAAGCCTCGAGCGCAACATCCTGAAATTCGTCGGCATCAAGCCGATCCGCGAAACGCTGATCGGCATGGTCGCGGAGAAGGAGAGCGGCGGCCGCGAGAAATGGCTGAAGACGATGGAGGCGCTGGGGAAAGCGGGGAGGTGATGGTGCCCTAAGCCGCCTCGACGAACGAATCCACCACGCGCTTCTGCCCTGCCTTGTCGAAGTCCACCGTCAGCTTGTTCCCGTCCACCGCCGAGACCGTCCCCGGTCCGAACTTCTGGTGGAACACGCGGTCGCCCTCGGAGAATTTCGCCTCGCCGCCGATCACGCTCCGCGCCACCAGCTCGCCTTCGATCGTCACCGGCTCGCGTTCGACGCGGCTGCGCGGGTCGGCCTTGCCGCGGTTCGCCTGCGCCCGCTGCCAGCCGGGCGTGCGGTAAGCGGAGTTGAACGGCTCCATCGTGTCGAAGCGCGAGGCATAGCCGCCCATCCCGCCGACGCCGTAGCCGCCATAGCTCGCCGGCTCCGACACCTCGACATGCGCCTCCGGCAAATCGTCGACGAAGCGCGACGGCACCGTCGATTGCCACAGGCCGCGTGCGCGGCGGTTGGCGACGAACCACACCTTTGCGCGGAGCCGCGCGCGCGTGAGCCCCACGTATGCGAGGCGGCGCTCCTCCTCGAGCCCGGCCTTGCCGTTTTCGTCGATCGTGCGCTGCGAAGGAAACAGCCCTTCCTCCCAGCCGGGGAGGTAGACGGTATCGAACTCGAGTCCCTTCGCGGAGTGAAGCGTCATGATAGACACCGCGTCGGCGGCCGCGTCGCTGTCCGCGTCCATCACCAGCGAGACGTGCTCCAAAAACCCCGAGAGCGACTCGTACTCGCCCATGTTGTTGATGAGCTCCTTCAGGTTCTCGAGCCTGCCGGGCGCTTCCGCCGAGCGGTCGAGCTGCCACATTTCCGTGTAGCCGGACTCCTCCAGGATCGTTTCGGCGAGGTCGATGTGGCGCGTGCCTTCGACGCGGCCCGACCAGCGCTCGAAGTTTTTCAGGAGGTCCGTCAGCGCCTGCCGCGGCTTGGCCTTGATCTCCTCCGTCCGCACCAACTCCCACGCCGCCGCCATCAGTGGGATGTTGCGCGCGCGTGCGTGGCTGTGGATGAGCTGAATGGAAGAGGTGCCCAGCCCCCGCTTCGGCGTGTTGACGATCCGTTCGAAAGCGAGATCGTCCGCCGGGTTCACCGTCGCGCGGAGGTAGGCGAGCGCATCGCGGATTTCCATGCGCTCGTAGAAGCGCGGGCCGCCGATGACGCGGTAGTTGAGCCCGAGCGTCACGAAGCGGTCTTCGAACTCGCGCATCTGGTAGGAAGCGCGGACGAGAATCGCCATCTCGTTCAGCGCGTGGCCCTTCCGCTGCAGCGCCTCGATATCGTCGCCGATAGCGCGCGCCTCCTCGGAGGAATCCCAGCCCGAGGTGACAAAAACCTTCTCGCCCATCTCCGCCGTGTCGGTGAAGAGCGTCTTGCCGAGCCGGCCCTCGTTGTGCGCGATCAGCCCCGAGGCGGCGGCGAGGATGTGGCCGGTCGAGCGGTAGTTGCGCTCGAGCCTGATGACGGTCGCGCC
>JBOHKB010000112.1:0-4329 GCA_050728815.1 Propylenella sp. | reverse complement strand
GTCTTGCGCCACGCCCTGGCCGTTCTGATAGAGCAGCCCGATATTGCGCGTGCTGTCGGCCTCGCCGAGCGCCGCGGCCTTCTCGTACCAGCGCTTCGCTTCGGTGTAGGACTGGCCGACGCCGTTGCCATTTGCGTAGAGCAGGCCGATGTCGGTCATCGCCTCGTTGTAGCCGAGGTTGGCCGCCTTCTCGAACCAGCTCCGCGCCTGCGCGTAGTCCTGCGCCACGCCCTGGCCGTTCTGATAGAGCAGCCCGACGTTGCGCATGGCGCCGGTATTGCCCTGGCTCGCGGCCTTCTCGTACCAGCGCCGCGCCTCATTGAAATCCTGCGTGACGCCGCGGCCGTTGGCATGGAACTGGCCAAGGTTGTTCATCGCCACCGCGTTGCCGGCCTCGGCCGCCTTCTCGTACCAGCGGCGCGCCTCCGAATAGCTCTGCGGCACGCCGTAGCCGTACTCGTAGAGTATGCCGATATTGTTCATAGCGCCGGTGCTGCCCTTGTCGGCGCCTTTCTCGTACCAGCGGCGCGCCTCCGCGTAGTCCTGCTGCACGCCACGGGCATACTGGTAGATAAGGCCGAGATTGTTCATGGCGCCGCCATCGCCAAGCTCCGCCGACTTTTCGTACCAGCGCCGCGCTTCAGCGTAGCTCTGCGCGACGCCGTCGCCGCGTTCGTAGAGCACTCCGAGATTGTTCATCGCGCCGGAATGGCTCTGTTCCGCCGCTTTCTCGTACCAGCGGCGCGCTTCGGCTAAGTCCTGCTGCACGCCGCGCGCATACTGGTAGAGCAGCCCGAGATTGTTCATCGACGCGCTGTCGTCGAGCGCCGCGGCCTTCTCGTACCAGCGCCGCGCCTCGGGATAGCTTTGCGCGACGCCGTTGCCGTACTCGTGGAGCAGGCCGACATTCGTCATCGCTTCCGGGTAGTCGTGCTCGGCCGCCTTCTCGAACCAGCGCCGCGCCTCGCCGTAATCCCGCGTCACGCCGAGCCCGTCCTGGTAGACGATGCCGAGATTGTTCATGGCGACCGGATAGTCGGCGGCCGCGGCCTTCTCGTACTGGGTCAGCGCTTCGGCGTATTGCCCGCCGGCGTGCAGCGCGCGGCCGAGCTGGAAGGTGAAGCGGGCGACGCCCGGCTGCCCGGCAACGGCCTCCCGGCAGGCGGCGATCGCCGCGCTGGAGACCGCCTTCAGCGAGTCGAAATTGACCGGCGTTACTCCCGCCGCGTTATCCCGGTTGTTCGGATGCGCCGCCATGCGGTCGCACGCGGTGACCGCGGTCGCCGCCGGAGGTGGCGGCGGGGTCGCGGTCGCGGGCGTGAGCGCGGCAAGACGGTTCCGCGCGAGCGGCGCAAAGACGCCGCTCGGAAACTGCTCAAGATACGCCTCGAAATCGGAGGCGTTGCCGGAACTTGCGATCGTGCTCCAGAACAACGCCTCGCGGTCCATCGAGGGGAGCGGGGCGGGCGTGGGCTGCGGGGCGGCCGGCGCGTCGCAGCTTGCCGAGAGGCAGGCCTTTCCGCGCACCTGGTCGTAATAGGCGGGCTCCTGGTTGTGCCGCACGTCGCGCGCGAGCGCATAGACCTCCTGCTGCGCCGTCTTCACCGCGTCGAGGAGCGGCATGTCGGCGCCGAGCAGCGGCAGGAACACGCGCGTGAACACGCCGTTCGGGTTGGGGTCCGCGTCCGACAGCCGGTCGAGCGCCACCTGCCCGGCGCCGGCGGAGAAGACCACGAAGGTTCCCCCCGGCGGATCGACGCGGGCGAGGCCGCGACCGAGGCCGATGCTCCGTCCGCTTGCCTCCGGCGCGAATGGATTGTCGCGGCAAGCGTCGATGATGGCGACCTTCAGCGATGCCCCGCGCTGCGCCACCTCGTCGAGGATGCCGTTGATGCCGTTCTGCAGTGGGATCGATATGCGGGCAAGCAGCGCCTGCGCCGCCTGCTTGGGCGCGTCCACGCCGACCAGGTAGTTCTGTGCGCCGTCGCTCCAGCCGTGCCCGGAATAGACGAATACGGCGGTGTCGCCCGGCTGGATCGCCTGCAGGAACTCGGCGATGGCGATGTCCATCTCCTGGCGGGTGAGGTTGGTGCGGCCGATGACCTCGTCAAAGCCCTTCTGCCGGGCGAGATTGGCGTAGCCCTCGGCATCCGCCGCCGCCTTCTCCAGCGCCGGCAGGTTCTGGTAGGCGTCGTTGCCGATGACGAGCGCCACGCGGCGCGCCGCCTGGGCGGAGACGGGCGCCACAAGGAGCGTGGCGAGAAACGCGACGAATGCGAATCGAGACGAAGCGCGGAGCATGCAGTCCCCCAGCGATACCCCCCCGTTGCAATCCGCAGTAAAATCGTGATCAACGCGTTTCGCAAGCATTTCGCGGGGTCGCCGTGCCGCAGTCCATCGTTGGCGGGGAGATCGAGCGGCTGATCCAGCTTTTGGCGAAGCTGCCCGGATTGGGCCCGCGCTCGGCGCGCCGCGCGGCGCTCCACCTGATCAAGAGGCGCGAGGCGCTGATGCAGCCGCTGGCGAAGGCGCTCGCCGAAGCCGAGGCGGCGGTTTCCGTCTGCGGCGTCTGCGGCAACGTCGATTCGAGGAACCCGTGCACCATATGCGCCGATCCGCGGCGCGATTCGTCGACGCTCGTGGTGGTTGAGGACGTGGGCGACCTCTGGGCGCTCGAGCGGGCGATGGCGACGCGCGGCCGCTACCACGTGCTCGGCGGCGTGCTGTCCCCGCTCGACGGGATCGGCCCCGACGACCTGAACATCGGCTCGCTCGTCGCGCGCGTCCGCGCCGGCGGCGTCTCCGAGGTGGTGCTCGCCATGAACGCCACGGTCGAGGGGCAGACGACGGCCCACTACATCACCGACCGGCTTGCCGGCGCCGGCGTGAAGCTGACGCGGCTCGCGCACGGCGTTCCCGTCGGCGGCGAGCTCGACTATCTCGACGATGGCACGCTCGCCGCCGCCATGAAGAGCCGCACGCCGTTCTAGGTGGCCTGAGGTTTTCCGCGCGCTCGCCCCAAGACCGCACGCATTTGCCGGTGTGCTAGTATCCGATCCTCCTTCAAAGGAGAGCCGCATGCCGCAAGCCGAAAACGCCGACATCGTCCTCCACTATGCGCCGCGGACGCGTTCGTTCCGCGCGCTGTGGTTTTTGGAGGAGCTCGGAAAGCCGTACCGCATCGCGCTCGTCGACATCGAGAAAGGCGAGCACAAGCGCCCGGAATTCCTGAAGATCAATCCGATGGGAAAGCTGCCGGCCGTGGTCGATCAGGGCGTGCCCATCGCCGAGAGCGGCGCGATCCTGCTTCACCTCGCGGACAAGTATTCCGCCGGCACGCTCGCGCCGCTTCCGGACGACCCGAGGCGCGCCGACTATCTCCGCTGGCTCTTCTTCGCGGCGGGCGTGATGGAGCCGGCCTTCGGCGAGAAATTCTTCAAGTGGGGCGATGTGCCGGCGCGCCGCGCGGCATGGGGCACGTTCGACGACATGGAGCGGGTTGCGACGGAGGGAATCGGGCCCGGCCCCTATCTGCTCGGCGAGCAATTCACCGCCGCCGACGTATTCATCTGTTCGAACCTTCACTGGGGGCTGCTGACGAAGCTTTTTCCGGAGAAGGGCGCGATCGCCGACTACGTTGGACGATGCGCCGGTAGGCCGGCGCTGCAGCGCTCGCTGAAGATCGAGGAGGGGTATGTGAAGGCGCAGGAGGCGAAGGCGAAAGCGAGCGCCTAGCGGCCGGGCGAGCTCCGGCCCTCCCTCTCTTGTCCGCCGAAGCCTTAGCGAAGGCGGATGCGGGAGGGTCAGGGAGGGGGGAAGGATGAAGAGCCCTGCATTAACAACCCCTCCCGTACTATCTCCCCACGAAGGGACGGGCGCGCTACCTGGCTACCCTCGCCGCAACCGTTCCAGCAGCGCCCGCGCCCCCGGCAACCGCGCTTCGCAATAAGCTGCGTGCGGCGCGTGCCCGCCGTCGCGCATGGTCTCGTAGGCGGCAGCGATCTGGTCGACCGCCTGTCCCGCCGTCGCGGCGTCCCTCGTCCGTTCAGCGAGGCGCATCAAAGCGACGCCCTGGTTGCCCAAGCTCATCGCCCAGTCGAGCGGCACACGCTCGCGCGTGTATTCCTCCAGCGCAGCTCGGAAGGCAGCCACCGCCTCCTCCAGCCGCGCCGTGCCGCTCTCGCGCTCTCCAAGCGTTGAGAGCGACTCGCCGAGGTTCACCTGCGTCGCCGCCCAGTCGAGCGGCACGCGCTCGCGCGTGTATTCCTCCAGCGCCGCTCGATAGGCGGCCACCGCCTCCTCCAGCCGCACCGTGCCGCTCTCGCGCTC
>JBOHKB010000111.1:0-3559 GCA_050728815.1 Propylenella sp. | reverse complement strand
CTTGCCGGCGACGTGCAGATGGTGTTGGCCGACGGCAAGGTGCTGTTTCAGAACCAGGAGGTCGCCTTCGTCGTCGCGACGAGCCGCGAGGCCGCCGCCGACGGAGTGGAGGCGGTCGAGGTCGACTACGAGGCGCTGCCGGTCAACGTCGATCCGCTGAAGGCGATGGACGCAAACGCGCCGGTGATCCGCGAGGATATCAAGGACAAGACCGACGGCGCGCACGGCAAGCGCAAGCACCCGAACCACGTTTTCGCCTGGGAGGCGGGCAACAAGGCGGCGGCCGACGCGGCGTTCGACAAGGCGGAAGTGAAGATCAACGAGTTCATCGCGTATCCGCGCTGCCATCCGAGCCCGCTCGAGACCTGCCAGTGCGTCGCCTCCTTCGACAAGATCAAGGGCGAACTGACGCTCTGGGGCACTTTCCAGGCGCCGCACGTGATCCGCACGGTGGGCTCGCTCATCTCCAAGATTCCGGAGCACAAGATTCACGTAATCGCGCCCGATATCGGCGGCGGCTTCGGCAACAAGGTCGGCGCCTATTCCGGCTATATCTGCGCGATCGTCGCCTCGATCGTGACCGGGCAGCCGGTTAAGTGGGTGGAGGACCGCATCGAGAACCTGTCGACCACCGCTTTCGCGCGCGACTTCCACATGACGGCGGAGATCGCCGCGACGAAGGACGGCAGGATCACGGGCCTCCGCGTCTACACGATCGCCGATCACGGCGCCTTCGACGCCTGCGCCAACGCCAGCAAATGGCCCGCCGGGCTCTTCTCGATCGTGTCCAATTCCTATGACATTCCAGCGGCTTACTGCCTGGTCGACGGCGTCTACACCAACAAGGCGCCGGGCGGCGTCGCCTATCGCTGCTCGTTCCGCGTGACTGAGGCGATCTACTGCATGGAGCGGGCCATGGACATCATGGCCCAAAAGCTCGGCATGGACCCGGCCGAGTTCCGCATGAAGAATCTGATCCGCCGCGAGCAGTTCCCGTACACGTCGGCGTTCGGCTGGCAGTACGATTCCGGCGACTACCAGACCGCCATGAAGAAGGCCATGGACGCGGTCGACTACAAGGCGCTCCGCGCCGAGCAGAAGAAGAAGCAGGAGGCGTTCAAGCGCGGCGAGACGCGCGAGCTGATGGGGATCGGCGTCGCGTTCTTCACCGAGATCGTCGGCGCCGGCCCGTCGCGGGCCTGCGACATCCTCGGCATCGCCATGTTCGATTCAGCCGAGATCCGCATCCATCCGACCGGCTCCGGCATCTGCCGTCTCGGCACCAAGAGCCAGGGGCAGGGGCACGAGACTACCTACGCGCAGATCATCGCAACCGAGCTCGGCCTCGCCGCCGACGGCATCATGGTGGAGGAGGGGAACACCGACACCGCGCCATACGGGCTCGGCACATACGGATCGCGCTCGACGCCCGTGTCGGGCGCGGCGACCGCGATGGCCTGCCACAAGATCAAGGCGAAGGCGCAGATGATCGCTGCGTACCTCCTCGAAGTGCACGACGACGACCTCGAATGGGACGTCGACCGCTTCCGCGTCAGGGGCAACCCGGAGCGCTTCAAGACGATGACGGAGCTTGCCTGGGCGGCCTACCACGAGGTGCCGCCCGGCATGGAGCCGGGTCTGGAGGCGGTGAACTATTACGACCCGCCCAATTTCACCTTCCCGTATGGCGCTTATATCTGCGTGCTCGATATCGACGTCGACACCGGCGAGAGCAAGACGCGCCGCTTCTACGCGCTCGACGATTGCGGCACGCGCATCAATCCGATGATCATCGAGGGGCAGATCCACGGCGGGCTGACGGAAGCCTTCGCCATCGCCATGGGGCAGGAGCTGCACTACGACGAAACCGGCAACATCACCACCGCCTCGCTCATGGACTACTTCCTGCCGACCGCGGTGGAGACACCAAAATGGGAGACCGACTGGACCTCCGTGCCGTCTCCGCATCATCCGATCGGCGCCAAGGGGGTCGGCGAGAGCCCGAACGTCGGCGGCGTGCCGTGTTTCTCGAACGCGGTCAACGACGCCTTCGCCTTCCTCGGCTCGACCCATATCCAGATGCCGCACGATTCGTGGCGGACGTGGGAGGCGGCTGAGCGGCTCGGGCTCCACGCTTAGGACAGGCCCACCCCGGAAGCAGCGGTGGCGATCGCCTCTCCAGCTGTCGTCATTGCCGGGCCGAACACTTGACCCGGCCATCCATTCGTAACGGTGGTGGCTTTCGGCAGCGCCACGGAGTGGATGCCACGGTCAAGCCGTGGCATGACCACATTCTGGAAGTGGAGCCCGGCATTTGCGGGGAACGGAAATGGCCGCCACCGTCATCGAATGGGACAAGATCGAAGAGAAGACCGTCATTCCGGGCTTCCGCGCGAAATTCGCGCACTCGCGGAACATGACTTTCGTGCTCTGGGAGATCGACAAGGGCGCGGTCCTGCCGGAGCACAGCCACATGCATGAGCAGGTCGTGCACGTCTACGATGGCGCGCTTCAGGTAACCGTCGCCGGCGAGACAAATGTGCTCCGCGCCGGCATGGTGGGCGTCATCCCATCGAACGCCATACACTCAGGCAAAGCGCTCACCGACTGCCGCGTCATGGATGCTTTCTATCCGCTCCGCGAGGACTACATGAAGGGCGGCCCGCCGAGCGTCCTGCAGGGCGCGATGAAGCGTTCGACCGGAAGCTAATGGCGCTTTCGCGCGAAGAAATCTCCGACCGCCTCGCCGAGGCCGGCTACATCGCCGACCGCGATCTCTCGACCGCGCTCTGGCTCATGGACTTCCTGAAACGCCCGCTCTTGATCGAGGGGGAGGCCGGCGTCGGCAAGACCGAGGTGGCGAAGGCGCTCGCGCAAGTGCATCGCACCGAGCTGATCCGCCTGCAATGCTACGAGGGGCTCGACCAGAACGCCGCTCTTTATGAGTGGAACTATCAGCGGCAGCTTCTCGCCATCAAGGCGCATGAGGGCGCGGGCGAGGACCCGGAGCGCGTCGAGGAACACATCTTCTCGGAAAAGTATCTCTTGGAGCGTCCGCTGCTTGCCGCTATCCGCCGGCAACTTCCGCCGGTCCTTTTGATCGACGAAGTCGACCGCGCCGACGAGGAGTTCGAGGCGTTTCTCCTCGAACTGCTCTCCGACTTCCAGGTGTCGATACCGGAGTACGGCACGGTCCGGGCGAAGTCGATCCCGCGCGTCGTGCTGACTTCGAACGCCACGCGAGAGCTTTCCGACGCGCTCCGCCGCCGCTGCCTCTACCACTACCTCGACTACCCCGACGTCGACCGCGAGGCCGCCATCCTGCTCCGCCGCGTCCCCGGCATCGACGCGGCGCTGGCGCTGCAGGTGGCGCGGCTCATGGAAAAGCTGCGCAAGGAGGAGCTGCGAAAAGTGCCCGGCATCGCCGAGACGCTCGACTGGGCGGCGGCGCTGGTCGGCCTCGACGTGAAGAGCACGCACGACGCGCCCGACATGGTGTTCGAGACCCTCTCCTGCGTCCTGAAGACCAACGAGGACCGCAGCCGCATCACGCGTGAGG
>JBOHKB010000110.1:0-10275 GCA_050728815.1 Propylenella sp. | reverse complement strand
GAGCATCTCGACGGCGAGGCAGACCGCCATGACGCTTCGGCGGCGGTAGCGGTCCGCCACTGCCCCGGTCACGAGCACGAGGAGGAGGGCGGGCGCGAACTGCGACAGCCCGACGAAGCCGAGGTCGAGCGGATTGCGGGTGATGTCGTAGACCTGCCAGCCGACCGCCACGGTCTGGATCTGGACCGCGAAGCCGGAAGCGAGCCGCGACAGCCAGTAGAGCATGAAGGCGCGGTTCTGGAACGCGGCCCAGCGGGAGGGAGTCTCGGCGTCGGCGGCGGGGCTCATCAAGGTGGGGGCAGCGCATGATGCGGGGTCGGCGCAACGGCCGGGAGGTCACGCGCAGATCAGAGCTTTAAGGGTGATCGGCCTAGGAGACAATGCGGGGACTATCCCGCCGGCTTCGACGCGACGACGATGTAGTTCACGTCCATGTCGGTCGAGCGCGACCAGCGGTCGGAGAGTGGATTGTAAATGACGCCGGTGCTGTGGGCGACGGCAAGGCCGGCCTTGGCGAGCGCAGCTTCCAGCTCGGCCGGGCGAACCAGCCTGTCGTAGTCGTGCGTGCCGCGCGGCAGCCAGCGCAGAACATACTCGGCCCCGACGATGGCGAGCGCGAAGGCCTTCAGCGTGCGGTTGATGGTGGCGACGAAGAGGATGCCGCCGGGCCTGGTGAGCGCTGCGCACGCCGCGAGGAAGGCGTCTATGTCGGAAACGTGCTCGACTACTTCCATCGCCAGCACTACGTCGAAGGCCTTGCCCGCCTCGGCAAGCGCCTCGGCGGTCTTCGCGCGGTAGTCGATGTCGAGCCCGGCCTTCGCGGCGTGCCGGCGCGCCGCCTCGACGTTGACGGTGGAGGGATCGATGCCGACAACCGTCGCACCGAGCCGCGCCATCGGCTCGCAAAGCAGACCGCCGCCGCAGCCGATATCGACGAGCCGCAGCCCGGAGAGCGGGCGGCCCAACTTGGCGTCGCGGGCGAAATGCTCGACGACTACGTCGCGGATGTAGCCGAGGCGCACGGGGTTGAACTTGTGGAGCGGCGCAAACTTGCCGTCCGCATCCCACCATTCGGCCGCCATGCGCTCGAACTTGGCGACCTCCGAGGGGTCGACCGTTCTACCGATTCCCGCCGGGTTTGGCTGCATCGCCTATCCTATCGCCAGCGCGCCGCGAAGCGCCGCTTGCCCGCCGTGAGCCTTTTCCCTAGCATTTCCGGGTCGGTCAATTCCAAAAGGGGGACTGACATGAGTAGTGCGATGCGCCGCCGGCTGATCGGGACACGGCTAATCGGATTCGACACGGGGACATGGGCGGAGACCGGCCGGGGCGCGGCGCGTCAGGCGCGAGCGGGCGCCACGCTCTCCAGCAAGATCGGAAAAGGCGCCACCGAGCCCAACAACACCTTCGGCTTTGCGCCGAACGCGATCCGCGCCGTCTCGATTGACGCACGCGTGCGCGGGAGGATCGCGGACAGCCTGGACGCCGTACTGGAGTCCGCCAACGGGATCGATCTTTCGCGCGTCGATTTGAGCCCGGTGAGCCTCAGGATAAGGACTGGGCACACGCGTCCCCAGCTTTTCGCGCTCTACACCGAAATCGTGCAGGCGATTCACGCCGGCGACGAGGAGAAGGCAGGAGAACTGCTTCAATTGCTCGCCGCGCCGGCGCTGTTCCGGCCGCTCTCCGAGCGGGTGGTGACGATATCGGACGAGCATCTCGGCGAGGGCATGGCGGAGCGCTATCGCCGCATCCTGGACGACGATCCGAGCACGCCGGTTGCGCTCGAGCCGCTGCCGCATGAAACTCTTGCGCAGGGCCGGGCGCTCGTGCTCGACGCGCTCGATCTGCTGAAGCGCGCAAGTCCGGAACTTGCCGGCGAGATAGACGCACTCGCGCGACAGATCGTGCTTGCGCGGGAGGCGCCAGGCACGGAGAAGTTCGGAGGCGCATCCACCTTCTACCTATGGGGCGCGGTCTTCCTGAACCCGGCCGCGCACACCGACCGGCTTCAGATGGCCGAGGCGCTGATCCACGAGGCGGCGCACATGCTGCTCTTCGGGATGGGAGCGGGCGAGCCGTTGGTGGAGAATCCGGAGGAGGAACTCTACGCCTCGCCGCTGCGGTCCGACCGACGTCCGATGGAGGGGGTCGTCCACGCGGCCTACGTGCTTGCGCGCATCGTCGCGGCGATGGAGTCGATCGCAGCGCTCGACGATCTGTCGGAGGCGGAAAGAGCGAGCACCAACCAGTCGCGTCGTCAGCGCTTCGCGGAGTATCGCGACATGCTGCCGACGATCCGGGCGAACGCGCGCTTCACCAAGGTCGGCGAGCAGGCCTTCGCCAGCTGCGTGGCGTCGCTGCCGGGCTGACCGCAGCCCTGCTCCTACGGCCGGCGCGGGCGCTCGCCCGAGCGGAACGGGCCGAGCTGCTTCTCGATCTGCTCGGGGAGCGCAAGCTCGACCGGCGCGCCATCGCCTGAATCCACCTCCTGCAGAGCCGCGGCGAGCGCCGCGTGCGCATGGGCAAGCGTGCGCTCGCGGATCGGCGTCGGCTTCTCCCGCGGCGGGATCACCGCCGGATTGGTGTTGATCTCGTAGACCACGTCGACGCCGTTGACCGTGGCATGATCGGCGCGCCCGTATTCGATGCAGCCGATCTCGAATGCCCGCCTCACTGCCTCCGGAACGCGGTTCTGCACGACCACCTCGTTCTCGAACGCATAGAACTCGTCGGGGCACACGCCGGGCGTGCCGTATTTGACCCGCCAATTGTTCTGCGTGACGTGGCGCTCCACCTGATAGCGCGCGCCGATACGGAACGTGCCGAACTTTCGCCAGATGCCGGGTGCGACCGGCTCGCCGCAAAACTCGACGACGAGGAGACCGGCGAGCGGAAAACCGTCGGCGACGTAGCGCTCGAGGCACCGGTCGAGCTCGGCCTGGGAGTAGAGCAGCTCCCCCATCAGCCTGCCGTGGTCCTGCTCGGTCCGGACGAGCACAGGAAAGCGCTGTGGGCGAGGCGCGTCGTCGGCGCGGTAGACGTCGAAAGGATTGACCGCGTGGCGGTGCAAGGCGCGAAGCAGCGCGTAGCGGGTGAGGACGCGCGCCGGATCGTTGAGGCATCTCACGCCGGCTTTCGCGAGCGCGCGGTACATCGCTCCCGCGAGCCGTGCCTCCCAGGGATAGAGCCGCTCGATGTCGGCAAAGATGACGGTCGCGCGCGGCACCTCGCGCGCCGCGAAGAGCGCGTCGTAGTTGCACACGACGATCTCCGGGAGCTCGGCGCCGAGCTGTTTCTCGGCAAATGCGCGTACGGGAGGCTCGTGGCCGCGGGTGGTGACGAAAAGGATCATGCCGGCGTCTGCCCTGCCGACTGGAAAATACCACCCCGCCAAAGGCGGGAGGCAGTGCAAATGCCATCAGGGATCTGCTAGTGATGCACTGGGGATATGCTAGGGATATCCCAGAGAGGATCTGAAGCATGTCGCAAATCACGGTCGGCAAATGGGGCAAGAATCTTGCCGTTCGCATTCCCGGCGAGATCGTCCGCGCAATTGGCATGAAGGACGGCGAGCGCGTTGAGATCGTTACGCGCGACGGAGACATCGTCGTTCGGCGCACTGCTGCGCGGGCAGAAGCCGACGCTCTCAAGGCCGCAGAAGAAATAGTGGCCGAGGCGGAGGCGCGTAGTCTGTCCGACGCCGAGATTCGCAAGTTTCTGGATGAGGGCCGGCGCGGATGAGCGTTGTGCTCGATGCGTCCATGACAATTGCATGGCTTTTCGCCGCGGAGCGAACGGAGGGATCGCGCGCCGCACTGCGACGCGTCGCTGCTGAGGGCGCTGCGGTTCCTTCCATCTGGCGGCTGGAAGTCGCGAATGTGCTCAGGGGCGCGGTTCGCAGCGGGCGATGCACCGAGGACTATGCCGATCGAAGCCTCGGTCGGCTGGCGCGATTGCAGATTGAGGTCGATCCGGAAACCGAACAGCACGCCTGGGGCGAGACGCGCCGTCTGGCCCAACGGCACGATCTCACGCTCTACGACGCGTCCTACCTGGAGCTGGCTCTGCGATTCGGTCAGCCGCTTGCGTCTTGTGACCGCCCTTTGGCTAAGGCAGCCAAAGGCGCGGGGCTGGAAGTGCTGGGCGGATAGCGGGCTCAAGCGCGACGGCCGCGGCGTCACCGCCCTGCCATCGCGTCGACCAGCCTGGCGAAATTGTCGATGAACGTCTGCAGGAACTTTCGCGTGTCATCGTTCGTGATGCCATCGTCGTCCGCGAACAGTCCTTCCTGAAACTGGAGGTAAGCTTCCGGGTTGCCGAGGAGGGCGGTGAAGTGGCCGCTTGCGATCGTGCGCATATTCTGTTGCGCGACCGCCGTGCTGATCCTGCCGCCCGAGGTGCCGGTGATGGCGGCCGTCTTGCCGCGCCAAGAGTTCCTTCCGTGCGGGCGCGTGCCCCAGTCGAAGGCGTTCTTCATCGCCGCAGGCACGGCGCGGTTGTGCTCGGGCGTGACGAAGAGCACGGCGTCGCAGGCTTCGACCTCGCTCTTGAAGCGGAGGACCGGCGGCGGCGGGTTGTCGGCATCGTCCTGATTGAAAAGCGGCAGGTCGTCGATCCGGACAAGCTGGAGGTCGAGTTTCCCCTCCGCCAGCTTTGCCAGCGCTTTCGCCAGCTTCTTGTTGCGAGAATCCTTGCGGATGCTCCCGACGATGACTGCGACCTTGTGCATGACCTGCCCCCGCTTCCTCGCTCCGGCTGCGCCGCATTTCCAGATGATGGAGGCTCGGAGCGCGGTCAACCGCGGATAAAACTCGGCTCGGCGCAGTTGCCCGCCGGAACGGAAGCCGATAAGAGCCGCTCTCGGCTTGGGCGGCCGACATTCCCGGCATCTCGGTCAATCTCAAATCCGGTCGCTCCGGCGCCCGCTGAACGGACCCCTGGGCATGGCCCGTCTCGTGATGAAATTCGGCGGAACCTCGGTCGGCGATCTCGACCGTATCCGCAATGTGGCGCGGCATGTCGAGCGCGAGGTGAATGCCGGCCACCAGGTGGCCGTCGTGGTTTCGGCCATGGCGGGCGAGACCGACAAGCTCGTCGCGCTCTGCCGCTCCGCTTCGATCCTGCACGACGCGCGCGAATATGATGCTGTCGTCTCCTCCGGCGAGCAGGTGACCGCCGGACTGCTCGCGATCGTGCTGCAGAACATGGGCGTGAATGCGCGCTCCTGGCTCGGCTGGCAGCTCCCGGTCCGCACCGATTCCGCTCACGGCGCCGCGCGCATCACCGACATCCGCTCCGACATGCTGCTCGAACGCCTGGCTCAGGGCCAGGTCGCGATCATCGCGGGCTTCCAGGGCCTCACGCCCGACAACCGCATCTCGACGCTCGGGCGCGGCGGGTCGGATACGAGCGCAGTTGCCGTCGCCGCTGCGATCGGGGCGGAGCGCTGCGACATCTATACCGACATCGACGGCGTTTATACGACCGACCCGCGCATCGTCCCGCAGGCGCGGCGGCTCGACAAGGTGGCGTTCGAGGAAATGCTCGAAATGGCGTCGCTCGGTTCGAAGGTCTTGCAGGTGCGCTCCGTGGAGCTCGCCATGGTGCACGGCGTCAGGACGTTCGTGCGCTCCTCCTTCGACGATCCGCGCGCGCCTCAGGCTGACGCAAGCAACGGGGCCGTCGGCACTCTCATTTGCGACGAGGACGAAATCGTGGAAAAGCAGCTCGTTACCGGCATCGCCTATTCCAAGGACGAGGCCAAGATCACGCTCCGCGGCGTCGAGGACAAGCCCGGCGTCGCCGCGGCGATCTTCGGGCCGCTGTCGGAAGCCAGCATCAACGTCGACATGATCGTGCAGAACATTTCCGATGACGGGCGCACGACCGACATCACTTTCACCGTCACCACAGCCGACTTCGAGCGCGCCATGGCGCTGATCGAGCGGCTGAAGAGCACGGTGAAGATGGACCGCGTGTCGGGATCGAGCGACGTGGCGAAAGTATCGGTGATCGGCATCGGCATGCGCAGTCATGCCGGCGTCGCCGCGGAGGCGTTCAAGGCGCTCGCCTCGCGCGGCATAAACATCCAGCTCATCACCACGTCTGAGATAAAAATCTCCGTCCTGATCGACGCCGCCTACACGGAGCTTGCGGTGCGCACGCTCCATTCAATATACGAACTCGACAGGACGTAACGCCGGCACGCGAAGGCTGTCGGCCCTTCGCCGCGGCCCGGCATCGCCGCCGAAGGCTGGGGCCCCGGCTTGGGATGGAAGCGTGCCGGCGACGCCGGGTATGATCCGTAGCGCGGAGCCGGAATTCGGTCGAGATCGTGCCCGAAGGCGTGGAAAATAGCGCCCGGTTCCCCCTTGTCGGGGCCGGCGGCTCCAGGAGGTAGGCTTGGCCACAACTCGGGCGGCGCTCGCAGGCCCGCGCGTGCTCTTGCGGAAGCTCCGCGAGGTCATGGCGGAGCCGATCGGCGCTCAGCAGAGGCTCGACAAGATCGTCAAGCTGATCGCGGCCAGCATGGTCGCCGAGGTCTGCTCGATCTATGTGCTCCGCGCGGATAACGTGCTCGAGCTGTTCGCCACGGAGGGCCTGCAGCCGGCGGCGGTCCACCGCGCCACGCTGAATGTCGGGCGCGGCCTCGTCGGCCTCATCGCCGCCGAGGCGCGCGTCCTGAACCTGCCCGACGCGCAGTCGCATCCCGCCTTCGCCTACCTGCCGGAGACGGGCGAGGAGATATACCACTCGTTCCTCGGCGTGCCGGTGCTGCGTGCGGGCCGCACCCTCGGCGTGGTGGTGGTGCAGAACCGCTCCTACCGTACCTACGCGGAGGAGGAAGAGGAGGCGCTGCAGACCACCGCCATGGTGCTGGCGGAGATGTTCGCCTCCGGCGAGATGGAGGATCTCGCCACCCCCGGCGCCGACCTCGACGTGAACCGCCCGCTGCACCTGAAGGGCGTCGCCTTCGTCGAGGGGATCGCGCTCGGTCATGTCGTGCTGCACGAGCCACGCGTCGTCGTCACCCAGCTCATCGCCGAGGATGTCGATCACGAGCTGAAGCGGCTCGACGCCGCGATGGCCAGCCTGAAACTCTCCGTCGACGACCTTCTGGCGCGCGGCGCCGAAGTCGGCGTCGGCGAGCACCGCGAGATTCTCGAAGCCTACAAGATGTTCGCCGAGGACCGCGGCTGGACGCGCCGCCTGCAGGAGGCGATCCGCAACGGCCTGACCGCCGAGGCTGCCGTCGAGCGGGTGCAGAACGACACGCGCGCACAGATGCAGCGGCAGACCGACCCGTTCCTGCGCGACAGGCTGCACGACTTCGACGACCTCGCGAACCGGTTGCTGCGCGAGCTGATGGGGCGTCCGCATGGCCCGTTTGCCGCCGACCTGCCGAGCGACGCCATTGTCGTTGCCCGCAACATGGGCCCAGCCGAGCTTCTCGACTACGACCGCGAACGGCTGCGCGGGCTTGTGCTGGAAGAGGCGGGGCCGACGAGCCACGTCGCGATCGTCGCCAAGGCGCTCGAGATTCCGACAGTCGGGCAGATCCAGGATGTCGTGGCGCTGGCGGAAGCAGGCGACGGGATCATCGTCGATGGCGAGACGGGCGAAGTGCATCTCAGGCCCCCCGGCGACATCGAGACAGCATACGTCGACAAGGTCCGCTTCCGCGCCCGCCGGCAGGAGCAATACCGGCTCATCCGCGACGAGCCGTCGGTCACCCGCGACGGCGCCGAGATCAGGTTGCAGATCAACGCCGGACTGCTCATGGACATGCCGCACCTGGAGGAATCGGGCGCCGCCGGGGTGGGGCTGTTCCGCACCGAGCTGCAGTTCATGGTCGCGCCGAGCTTTCCGCGCCAGAACGAGCAGGAGAGCTTCTACGGCCAGGTGCTGGAGGCCGCGAACGGTAAGCCCGTCACCTTCCGCTCGCTCGATGTGGGCGGCGACAAGGTGCTTCCCTATTTCCGCCAGCAGAGAGAGGAGAACCCGGCGATGGGCTGGCGGGCGATCCGGCTCGGCCTCGACCGCCCGGCGCTGCTCAGGACCCAGGCGCGGGCGCTTCTGAAGGCGGCGGCCGGGCGCGAGTTGAAGCTCATGTTCCCGATGGTGACGGAGGTCGGCGAATTCCTGCGCGCCAAGGCGGTGATCGAGCGCGAGAGCGCGCACCTGCAGCGGCATGGCCACAAGGTCGCCGACAACGTCGCCTTCGGGACGATGGTCGAGGTGCCCTCGCTTTTGTGGCAGCTCGACGAGCTGTTCGGCGCCGTCGATTTCGCGTCGGTCGGGTCGAACGACCTGATGCAGTTCATGATGGCGACCGACCGCGCCAATACGCGGCTCGCGGGCCGCTTCGACGCGTTGAGCCCGGCGTTCCTCAGGGCGCTGCGGAGCATCGCTCGGGCGGCGGACGCGGCGGGAAAGCCGTTGACGCTGTGCGGCGAGATCGCCGGCCGGCCGCTTGAGGCGCTGGCGCTCGCGGCGATCGGCTATCGCTCGCTGTCGATGGCGTCGCCGGCGATCGGCCCGGTCAAGTCGGCGATCCGGGCCCTCGACTTGCAACCCGTCGCGGAGCGCGTGAACGCGCTGATCGACCAGGGTGCGCCCGGCTCGGAGATTCGCGGCGAGCTGCGTGCCTGGGCCGACACGCACAGCATTCCGGTGTGACGCTTACTTCGGGTCCACGTCGCGGATCGGAAGACGCCGCTCGCTGAAGGCGACCTCGCCCCAGCCTTCGGCATCCGCCGCTTTGTCAGGCGCGGCGGAAGCGTTCGCAACCGTCGACGGAGCGACAGACGGCCCGTACAGCGCGATGGCGCCCTCGACGTCGCCGGCCTGGGGCGTACGGAATTTCTCGCGATAGGAAAAATGCATCAGGACGGTACGGACTTGGGGGTGGTTGAGCCCGATCGCATGCCCGATCTCATGCATTAGCGTGTAACGCAGGTCGTAGACCTCAAGGTCGCCGTCGAACCCGGTCTTCCACGGCTTTGCCGGGTTGAGGCAGATGAGGGCGCGGGTGATGCTGCGAATCTCCTGCGACTTCGCAGTCTTGTCGTAGCTGACGTTGGTGAACGCGCGCCCGCGCGGCTCGATCTGCGCGCCGATCAGGATGTTCGCGGATTCCGCGTCGGCGCGCACAAAGGTGATGCCGGCGACCGTCTCCCAGGCCCTGAACGCCTGCGCCAGCTCGGCCTGAAATTCCGAGTCGGCGATGCGGTTCTCCGAGAGCAACACACCCACCGGCCCGATGCCTGAGCAATTCCGCGCCCCGGGGAACGTCATCTCCCTGGCGACGACCGCGTAGGAAACGCTGGCTTCGCTGCCGAGATTCGGCTCGCCCCATTTCAGCTGGTGCCCGTCGAGGATGAGCGGGCGATACAGCGACCGCGCGTCGCCGCCCGCCGCTGCCTGTCCGAGGAGCGCAAGCAGCGCCCCGGCAAGCGCAAGAGTCCTGAAATGCATGCTGCCCCGTGTCAGGTCGCCTCGCCCGCTTCCATCCCTGGCTCGTTCCCCCAGGGGCGAGGCCGGCGCGTCTCCCTGCACAAATGTCTACGCCTGGTCAAGCCATTGTTTTCATTGGCCGGCTCAGCGATATGGCGCGACCGCGCGGCGTGGTTCGCCTTTGGCTCCCAGAAGGAGTAAGTGCCCGGCCGCCGGCGGACGCATTCCCGTCCGCACATTCGCCGCCTATATCGATTGATGCGAATCGCGCCCCAGGATACTCGGACGGCGCGCTCGCGATGCTGAAGGAACAAGAGCGTCCGACCGTCCATCCATGTCTACCGCCATCCCGCAGGAACGCCTGCGCTCGCTCATCCATCGCCATGAGACCGTCACCGCCATGCTGGCGGCCGGGCCGAATTCAGGCGAATACGTCCGCCTGTCGCGCGAGCTCGCCGAGCTGGACCCGGTGGCGGAGAAGGCGCGCGCCCTGTCGGAGGCGGAGGCGGAGCTCGCCGATACCGAGGCGCTCGCCGCCGACCGCTCGACCGACAAGGAGATTCGCGCGCTGGCGGAGGAGGAGCGGCTTGTGCTCCGGAAGCGCGTCGACGAGCTTCGCGAAGCCCTGCGCGTCCTTCTCATCCCGCGCGACGAGGCGGACGACCGGAGCGCCATCCTGGAAGTGCGCGCGGGAACCGGCGGCGGCGAGGCGGCGCTCTTCGCCGGCGATCTCTTCCGCATGTATCAGCGCTATGCCGCGCTGAAGGGCTGGACCGTCGAGATCCTGTCCACCAGCGACGGCGCCAAGGGCGGGTT
>JBOHKB010000109.1:0-8183 GCA_050728815.1 Propylenella sp. | reverse complement strand
GCCCACCTGATCGGCGCGCAGCGCGATCTGCGGCTCCCAGCGGAGCCCGAACAGGAACTCGCTCACCGGCACCACCTCGAAGAAGCGCCAGGCTTCCGCCACCAGCGATGCGATGATGCCGATGGTGGTGAGGATCGCCACCAGCGCGCAGAACACCATCAGCCCGGAGAGCACGCGTTCGACGCCGTTCCGCGCGCGGAAACGCGCCGACAGTCGGCTGCGAGCGACCACCAACGCTACCATCATCAAGGCGGCCGCGACGACCAGCATCGCCCAGCGGGCCAGCACCTGCCAGCGCGCATAGGTCCGCGCAGCGGCTTCAATCTCCGGAGTGGGCTCCGTGAAGATGCGTCCTGCCGCGACGTTCTTGATCTCGGATAGGACCAGATTGAGTTGGGCGGGCGAAGCTCCATCGACGATCGAAGGAGGCAGGCCGCCCAGCAGGAGACGGTCGATGACCGCTCCCTGCAGGGCGACCCACAAGAGGATGAGGACGAAGGCCGGGATTCCTACCCAGACCGCGACAAACGCCCCGTGGTAGGAGGGCAGCGAATGGGCTTTGGCCGTGCCGCCGGCGAATGCGACGCCCCGCAAACGGCCGACGTAGTAGGCGATCAGCGACAGCGCGAGGATGAGGAGGAGTGCGTACCCAAACACCGGTCGGCGTCCTGCGGGCGGGTTTGATCTTACGGTGCGGACGCCGTCAGAAATTCGGCGCCGCGCCGCGCCGCCGTGAGGCGACGCGGCATGGGAGCGAGGGTCTTAGCTGGACGGAACGTCCATCGGAGCCTTGCTGGCGACGTTGCTGCGAACCTCTTCGCGCTTCTCCGCGCTGAGCGGAATGAGTCCACGCTCGGAGAGGTAACCGCCGTCGCCGAACGCTTCTTCCGAAGTGTACTCGGTCACGAACTCGTCGAGGCCGGGGATGACGCCACGATGCGCATTCTTGATGTAGAAGAAGAGCGGCCGCGAAACCGGATAGGAACCGTCCGCGACCGTGTCGACCGATGGAGCAACGCCGTCGATGGACACGCCCTTCAAGGAGTCCAGGTTCTCGTACAGGAACGAATAGCCGAAGATGCCGTAGGCATTGTGGTCTGCGCCGAGACGCTGGACGATCAGGTTGTCGTTCTCGCCTGCCTCGACGAAGGGGCCGTCCTGCCGCATCCGTGAGCAGACTTCGTTCTTGCGGTCGCCCTCGAGCGCCTCGATCGCCGCGAACTCGGCGCAGCCCTCGTGCATGACAAGCTCGACCCAGGCATCGCGCGTGCCGGAGGTGGGCGGCGGGCCGAAGATGGTGATCTCGGCGTCGGGAAGCGAGGGATCGATCTCCGACCACTTCTTGTAGGGATTAGCGACAATCTCGCCGTTCACCTCGACCTCGGATGCGAGCGCCTGGAAGAGCTGCGCCTTGGTGAGATTGAGGTCCGGCCCGTCCTTGGCATGGGCGAATGAGAGGCCGTCATAACCGATCAGCACCTCGGTGATACTGTCGACGCCTGCGGCCTTGCAAGCCTCGTATTCGGACGCCTTCATGGCGCGTGACGCGCCGGTCAGGTCGGCCTGATCTTCGCCGACGCCTTGGCAGAAGATTTTGAAGCCGCCGCCGGTACCCGTCGATTCTACGACGGGAGCCGCGCCGCCGGTCGAAGCCGCGAACTGCTCGGCAACGGCCTGGGTGTAGGGGAACACGGTAGAGGAGCCGACGATGCGGATTTGGTCACGGGCAGCGGCAACGCCCGTCGCGCCGGCTGCGGCGATGACGATCGCCGCGGCACTGGTCAGGAATCTGCTGGTCACGGAGGAATCTCCCTGTTCTGCGGTCAGAGTGCGGGGGGATCGTTCACCCCCACCCGACTCCCTAAAGGTCGCGCCTGATGTTCCTATGACATGAACATGAAGCTGGAATGACAGTCTAACTAGTTGATTTAGATCAAGTTTCTGCCTGAGCTTTAACTTCCGCCTGAGCCGATGGGAGCACTACCGTGAAACGCGCGCCCTGGCCGGGCTGGCTCTTCACTTCAAGCTCTCCGCCGTGCCGGGTCAGGATGTGCTTGACGATGGCGAGGCCGAGCCCGGTGCCCTTCATTTCGCGGCTCGCGCCGACATCCACGCGATAGAATCGCTCGGTAAGCCGCGGGATGTGCTCGGCGGCGATTCCGGGGCCGTAGTCCTTCACACGGATTGCCGTTTGCGGCCGGCTCCCGTGCCGCCGCTCCAGGGCGAGATCGACCTTCCCGCCGGCGCCGCCGTAACGGATGGCGTTCTCCACAAGATTCTGCACGACCTGAACCAGCTCGTCGTGATCGCCGGTCACGGTGACCGGCCCATCCTTCGGAAGCTCGAGCGAAAGCGTCACGGAGCGTTCCTCCGCCAGCGGACGCATGGCATCGGCGGCCTGGCGCATGACGCCGACGAGGTCGGCCGTACCGGTCGGGCGGTGGTGGGCGCGCATCTCGGCGCGGCTCAGCGACAGGAGGTCGTCTATCAGGCGGCGCATCCTGAGCGCCTGCTCCAGCATGACGTGGAGAAACTTTTCCGTCGCCGTGGGATCGTTCTTCGCCGGCCCGAGCAGCGTCTCGATGAAGCCGGTCAGCGCGGCGAGCGGGGTTCGAAGCTCATGGCTGGCGTTGGCGACGAAATCGGCGCGCATCCGCGCGATCGCCATCCGGTCCGACACGTCGTCGAAGGTGACGAGGATGAAGCCGACCCCCCCGCCCGGGGAACGGAGCGGGCTCAGATGCGCGAGATAGCTCGCCGCCGCGCCCGGCTCGCGAAACTCGACCGACATCGCCTGCCCGGCGGCCGCGTCCTCGACCGCATCGCCAAATTCCGGCCGGCGAAACGTGTTGGTGAAGGGGTCGCCCGGGCGCGTGGCCGTAAAGAGATCGGCGGCCAGCTGGTTGGCGTAGCGCACCACTCCGGTGGCATCGAGCAGGAAGCTCGGCCACGGCAGCGCCTCGACGGTCGCCTTCATCGAGGTGTCCGGCCAGACCGGCAGGCTGCTCCGCCCGGCGTCAAGGGCGGCTTGCGCCGCGCGCGACCGGAGCGGCAGCGCCGCGACAACGACGAGCCCCACGATGCCGGCGAACGCATAGACAAGCGGCACATCGAACACGACGGCTCCGACCAGGATGAGCGCGCTCGCGGCGAGAAGCGTCGGCCGCGCCGCGCGCAGGCGTTCCAGCGCCTCCCGCCTGCGCGGCTGGGCGCTCTCGCCCGAGCCGCTTGGCTCGGCGTTCACCATCCGTCGCACGCCCCTGCCGCGACGGAAGCGCGAGCGCTAGAATAGGACCGCGCTTCAGAGGTGCTCATGGGCGACAGCCTACCGCAATTCGACGATTTCGATCTCGACGATCCACAGCTTCCTCCTTCGATCGGGGACGCCGCGTTTGCATCCGGTAGCTACCCCTATGCGGAGCAACTGAAGCGGCGGACCTACGAGCGCGAGCTTGCGGCGCTGCAGGTGGAGCTCGTCAAGCTCCTCGCCTGGCACCAGGCGACCGGCGCGCGCACGGTGCTCCTCTTCGAGGGCCGCGACGCCGCCGGCAAGGGCGGCTCGATCAAGGTTTTTCGCCAATACCTCAATCCACGGCACGCGCGCATCGTGGCGCTCGCCGCGCCCTCCGACCGCGAGCGCACCCAGTGTACTTTCAGCGCTACGTCGAGCAGCTCCCCGCCGCCGGCGAGATGGTCCTGTTCGACCGCTCCTGGTACAACCGCGCCGTGGTCGAGCCGGTGATGGGCTTCTGCACCGCCGACGAGACCAAGCGATTCCTCGCCGAGGCCCCGAACTTCGAGCGCATGCTCGCGCGCGACGACATCCGGCTTTTCAAGTTCTGGCTCTCGATCGGCCGCGAGATGCAGCTGATGCGCTTCCACCAGCGCCGCCACGATCCGCTCAAATCCTGGAAGATCTCGCGAGTGGATATCGCCGCGATGCGCAAGTGGGACGAATTCACCGACGCGTTTGACCGGATGATGGCGGCGACCCACCGAAAGCATTCGCCATGGATCGTGGTCCGGGCCAACGACAAGCGCCGCGCGCATCTCGCTCTGATCCGCCACGTGCTTTCGAGCATCGAGTATAAAGGCCGAGACGAGGACGTGGTCGGCGAGGTGGACGAGGCGATACTGGGGCTCGGCCCGGAGATTCTGACGCGCGATTGATCAGTCCGCCGCGAGGCGGCCCTTCGCCTCGAGGTGCGCGATCACCTGCTCGGCGAGCACCTCGGGGCTCGTCGCCTCGGTCTTCAGGTGCACGTCAGGCGCGGCCGGCGGCTCGTATGGCGAGTCGACGCCCGTGAAATTCTTGATTTCGCCGGCATCGGCGCGCGCATAGAGCCCCTTCGGGTCGCGCTCACGGCAAATCTCGATCGGCGTATCGACGAACACCTCGACGAACTCGCCCTCAGGCATCAGGCCGCGAGCCATCTCGCGCTCAGAACGGAACGGCGAGATGAAGGAGACGAGCACGATCAGCCCGGCGTCGGTCATCAGCTTCGCGGTCTCCGCGACGCGGCGGATGTTCTCGACGCGGTCAGCGTCGGTGAAACCGAGATCGCGGTTCAGTCCGTGGCGGACGTTGTCGCCATCGAGCACGATGGTGTGCCGCCCGCGCGAGAAGAGCCGCTTCTCGACGAGGTTAGCGACGGTCGACTTGCCGGAGCCGGAGAGCCCGGTGAACCAGAGCACGGTCGGCCGCTGGTGCTTAAGCCGCGCGCGCGCCGAACGGTCCACGTCGAGCGCCTGCCAATGGATGTTCGACGCGCGGCGGAGCGCGAAGCGGATCATCCCGGCCGCGACGGTATGGTTGGAGAATCGGTCGATCAGGATGAAGCCGCCCGACTCGCGGTTCTCCGCGTAAGGATCGAAGGCGATCGGCTCGGCGGTGGAAATGTTGACGACGCCGATTTCGTTCAGCTCCAGCACTTTTGCAGCGTTGTGCTCGAGCGTGTCCACGTCCAGCCGGTATTTGAGGTCGGTGACCTGCACCGGCGCCGTGCGCGTCATGCTCTTCAATAGATACTGGCGGCCGGGGAGCAGGTGCTCGGAGTCCATCCAGACGAGGTCGGCGGCGAACTGGTCCGACATCTGCGGGCGCGCATCCTTCGCCGCGATCACGTCGCCGCGGCTGAGGTCGATCTCGTCCGCGAGCGTCACCATCACCGACTCGCCGGCCACCGCGCTGTCGCGTTCTTCCGCGCCGACGAGTATGCGGGCGATGCGGCTCGACCGGCCTGAGGCGGCGACCGCGATCTCGTCGCCGACGGCGGCGCGGCCGGACACGACGGACCCGGCGAAGCCGCGGAAATTCTGGTTGGGGCGGCAGACCCATTGCACGGGCATGCGCAGCGGTCCGGCGCCGCGCCCGCGCGGCTCGACCGTCTCCAGATGCGAGAGCAGCGGCGGGCCGGAGTAGAAAAGGGTCCGCTCGCTCGGCCGCGAGACGTTGTCGCCGTGGCGCGCCGAGATCGGGATCGCCGTCACGCGATCGATCGCGATGCCGGCGGCGAACGCCTCGAAGTCCGCCGCGATCCTGCGGAACGTGTCGGCGTCGAAGCCGACGAGGTCCATCTTGTTCACCGCCAGCACCACGTCGCGGATGCCGAGCAGCGACACGATGACGGCGTGCCGCCGCGTCTGCGTGAGCAGGCCCTTGCTCGCGTCGACCAACAGCACAGCGAGGTCGGCGGTCGTGGCGCCGGTCGCCATGTTGCGCGTGTACTGGATGTGGCCGGGCGTGTCGGCGACGATGAAGCGGCGGCGGGGCGTGGCGAAGAAGCGGTAGGCGACGTCGATGGTGATGCCCTGCTCGCGCTCCGCCTCTAGCCCGTCGACGAGCAGCGCGAAATCGATGTCGCCGCCGCTGGTGCCGTGCTTTTTCGAGTCGCTCTCGAGCTCGGCGACCTGGTCCTCCATGAGCAGCTGCGAATCGTAGAGGAGACGGCCGATCAGCGTCGACTTGCCGTCATCGACGCTGCCGCAGGTCAGGAGGCGAAGCGTATCGGCGCTTGCCGCGGCGGCGACCGCTTCGAGCGAGAAGGCCTCCTTGTTCATCGCGGCGACGCGTTCCACGACGCCGAGTCCGGAAATGCGGTCATTCCCGGGCGGCGCTGTGCGCCGACCCGAGAACCCGGACGACTAGACCCTCTGGGTCCTCGGATCGCGCTTCGCGCGCCCGAGGATGACATCGGAGGAGCAAGGCCGCCCATCAGAAATAGCCTTCGCGCTTCTTGCGCTCCATGGAGGCGGAGGCCTCTTTGTCGATCAGCCTGCCGCCGCGCTCCGAGGTGCGGATCGCCATCATCTCGGCGACGATCGCCTCGAGTGTCGCGGCACTCGACTCGATTGCGCCGGTCAGCGGATAGCAGCCGAGTGTGCGGAAGCGGACGCGCCGCATCTCAGGCCGCTCGCCGGGCGCGAGCGGGAGCCGCCCGTCGTCCACCATGATCCATTGTCCGTTGCGCACGACGACCGGCCGTTCGGCGGCAAAATAGAGCGGCACGATGGCGATCTTTTCGCGCAGGATGTAGGCCCACACGTCCAGCTCGGTCCAGTTCGAGAGCGGGAAGACGCGCATCGACTCGCCCTCGTTGACGCGCGTGTTGTAGAGCCGCCAAAGCTCCGGGCGCTGGTTCTTCGGGTCCCAGGCGTGGGTCGCCGAGCGGAACGAGAAGATGCGCTCCTTGGCGCGCGATTTTTCCTCGTCGCGGCGGGCGCCGCCGAACGCCGCGTCGAAGCGGTGGCGCTCGAGCGCCTGCTTCAGCGCCTCCGTCTTCATGACCCGCGTGTAGTTCGGGCCGTGATCGAAAGGATTGAGCCCCGCGGCGACGCCTTCCTCGTTCTTGTGGACGATCAGCCGCATCCCGGCGTCGGCGGCGGTCTTGTCGCGGAAGGCGATCATGTCGCGGAACTTCCACGTCGTGTCGATGTGCATCAGCGGGAAAGGCGGTGTGGCGGGGAAGAAGGCCTTCCGCGCCAGATGCAGCATCACGGAAGAGTCCTTGCCGATCGAATAGAGCATCACCGGATTGCGGCACTCGGCCGCGACCTCCCGGATGATGTGGATGCTCTCAGCTTCGAGCCGGTCGAGATGCGAGATACGGTCGGACATGGAGGAGCGGGCTATGCGATCGGACACGAACTGGCAATGCGGACGATCAGGCCCGAAACAGCGGAAGCCGCGTCAACGCGAGGCGTTGGCCTCCGCGACCGAGTTCGCCCGAAGCACGCTATAGCGCGCTTCGAGCGCGTCCCGGTAGATGCCTTCGATCCGCGCGGCGGAGGAGGCAAGGGAAAAATTTTGCTTCACCCTCGCGCGCCGTAGCATCGCCTCGCCGGCGAGGCGCTCAGGTTCGGCGAGCGCCGCCCGCATGGCGGCAGCGAGGGCCACCGCATCGCCCGGCGGCAGGAGCCGCTCGGCCTCGCCGGCGAACACTTCCGGGATGCCGCCGACGTTCGTCGTGACGAGCGACATGCCGGCTGCCGCTGCCTCCAGCACGATGTAGGGCATCGATTCCGCCCGCGACGGCAGCACCACCGTGCGCCCCAGCGAAAACGCTTCTCGCGCCGGCATCGGCGGACGGAAGGCGACGCGGTTCGCGTGAACCTTCGCATTGGCGAGGTCGCGATAGCGGCGGCTCTCCTCCGGCGTGGCGGGTCCGACGATGAGGCCGCGCGGCGCAAGTCCCTCGCCTTCGAGGATAGCCAGCGCCTCAATGAAGAGGTCGACGCCCTTCAGTTCGCGCAGCTCGCCGATGAACAGGAAGTCGGCGGCATCCAGCGCGGGGTCGATGAGTTCGAATTCTTCGGGCCGCAGCCCGTTCCGCACGACATGCGCCGGACAGCGCGGCGCACCGACCTTTTGGCGATAGGTCTCCGCCTCAAAGGCCGAAACATGGATGATGCCGTCGGTGACGCGTTCTAGCGCCCGCTCGACCGCGAAATAGACGCGGCCCTCGAGGGAGCGCCGCTCGTAGTGCAGGCTGCCGCCGTGCGGCGCATAGAAGGCGGCGACCGGCCCGCCGCGGCGGCGTTGCAGCGCGGCGGCGAGGCGTCCGTAGACGCCGCCCTTCGCGCCGTGCGCATGGACGATGTCGGGCCGCACTCCGGCCATGCGGCGCGCCACGCGAAGCGTCGCGCGGAGGTCGGAAGGCGCGATTCCGCGCGCCATCGGGATG
>JBOHKB010000108.1:0-8936 GCA_050728815.1 Propylenella sp. | reverse complement strand
GGGCGAGGATGCCGGCATCCTTGCCGGCGCCGGCGCTGCCGGCGTCGCGGTCGCCGCCGATCCTGTTCCCGCCTTCGCCAAAGCCGACGCGCTGCTCGATTTCACCGCCCCGGCGGCGACGCTTGCCTATGTCGAGCTTTCCGCCCAGGCCCGCATCGTGCACGTGATCGGAACAACCGGGCTTGGCGCGGAGGACGAAGCGCTGCTGCAGGCCGCGGCGCGCCACTGCCGCATCGTGAAGTCCGGCAACATGAGTCTCGGGGTCAATCTACTTGCCTCGCTGGTGCGCCGCGCGGCGGCGACGCTTGGTCCCGGCTACGACATCGAGATTCTGGAGATGCACCACCGCCACAAGGTCGATGCGCCGTCGGGGACGGCGCTGCTCCTTGGCCGCGCGGCGGCTGAGGGGAGGGCGGTCGATCTGGCAAAAAGATCCATCCGCAGCCGCGACGGGCACACTGGCGCGCGCCCGGAAGGCGCCATTGGCTTCGCCACGCTGCGCGGCGGGTCGGTCGTCGGCGACCACACGGTGATCTTCGCCGGCGAGGGCGAGCGCATCGAGCTCTCGCATCGCGCCGAGAGCCGCGACAACTTTGCCCGCGGCGCCATTCGCGCCGCACTTTGGGCTTTCGACAAGAAGCCCGGCCTCTATGACATGGCCGATGTCTTAGGGCTGCACTGAGCCATTTCAGGAAACAAACCGATGTCCGACCGCCTCCTCGTGCTCGTGCGCCACGGCCAGAGCGAATGGAACCTGAAGAATCTCTTCACCGGCTGGCGCGACATCGATCTCTCCGAGCTTGGGGTCGAGGAGGCGCATTCGGCCGGGCGCAAGCTGAAGGCCGCCGGCCTGCGCTTCGACGTGGCTTATGCGAGCGCGCTCATCCGCGCGCAGAACACGCTGAAGCTGATGCTCGAGGAGCTTGGGCAGACTGGACTGGAAGAATATCGGGATCAGGCTCTTAATGAACGCGACTACGGGGACTTGGTCGGCCTCAACAAGGACGATGCGCGGAAGAGGTGGGGCGAGGAGCAGGTGCACCTCTGGCGCCGCTCCTACGCCACCAATCCGCCGGGGGGTGAGAGCCTGCGCGACACCGGCGCGCGCGTATGGCCTTATTATCTCACGCGAATTCTGCCCGACGTGATGCGCGGGCGGCGCGTGCTCGTCTCCGCCCACGGCAATTCGCTCCGCTCGCTCGTGATGGTGCTCGACAAGCTTTCGACCGACGCGGTGACCAAGCTTGAGATCGCCACCGGCGTGCCGCTGGTTTACCGGCTGAACGCGGATACTACCGTGGCGGAGAAGCAGATTCTGGTGTGAGCCATGGCCTTTCGTCAGAACCCGCCGCTCACGTCCAGCCCATCGAGCAAGCCTTCTCCGAAACCGCTCGGACTGGCGCCGCCACTTGCCTCGACGGCCTGCAGCGCGCCCAGGTTGCTCAGCGTTACCGACTCGACGCAGGCTGCCCATAAACCACGATCGAGAAAGAGGCGGTAAGCAATGTCGATGGCGAGCAGCAGGCCCAGATAGATCGCTGCCAGCGTCGCAATTCCGACCGTCGCAACAGGGATCTGGATGAGGCCGGGCACATCGCCCGGCGTTGCGCCGAGCGCCACCATTACGTTTCGAGCGATCAGAACCGTCAAGCCGATGCCGACGCTGACTAGCGACGCGATCGCAACAGTCCACAGCGTTGTCCGTGCGTAGCACCAGAAGACTCTTCCAATCCGGAGGTCGCTGTGGGCCGAGATCGGACCAAGGCGGAGACCGTTCAGCCACCATCGAAGCTCGATCGCGCGCAAGATCGGTAATAACAGAGATGCCGTCAGTGCGAGCAAGGCCCCGGCTATCCGGAGCCATGTCACGCTGGCCTGATCAGCCATGAACGCGGAAGCGAAGAAGACCGTCAGGAAGCCGACCCACACCCAGGCCGCGCGCTTGAAGAACGTCCAGCCGGTCGCAACAAAAGCACCGTCGAGCGTCCCATAGTGCGTATGGCGCATCTTGTATCGCGCGAGCGCCGCGGCTCGCCACGGATAAGCGAACCCAATCGTGAGAAGCGTTAGTACGTCCCAGAACAGAGCGCGGCCGACATAGGCCCACCCAGAGCCGCTCATCCAGAGGCGGACGCCGCGGAAGGCGGTTCGTGACGCCCGATAGTGCCTCGCCCGGTAGAGAGCGAAGTAGGCAAGCCCGTACATCAGGCTCAGAAGTGCCAGGCTGCCGAACAGGACGATCCTCTCGGCCTCCAGCGCCAGCAGGGTGTAGACGACATAGATCGGGACGAGCACGGCCGTGGCGATGAGAAATCCCATTAGTAGGTCCCTGGCCCTGCCGACATATTCGAATGCGTCTTCGCCGATCTCCGTATGCGACCATATGTGGCGGCGGACATCGGTGGTCAGCCAGAATCGGTAAAACCCGAAGGTGGGAATCTGGAGCAGGCCGCCGCGCAGAAGGATGTGAAACAGCGCCCGCTCCTCGCCGGAAAACTGCATGCGCAACGGCGGTGGCTCGTCTTGAGCGATGACGTTCATCCGCCCCCCGATGAGTGCGCTTCACTGCTCCGATTCTGCGTGATCGTCACGTCAAAGACAACCGGGGGAGGTGGTCTGCCTAAGTGTCGCCGTCTCCGTCAGCACCGCAAATTGCCTTTAGTGCGGTCCACTCCGCCGCGCTGAGAAGCGGCGCACCCGTCGCCGGCTGCTTCCTTGCCTCCAATACGCGCATGCGCTCGGCAGTCACGGGATGGCTGGAGATGAAGGCAAGCGCGTTCCCGATCCCGGCGCCGAGCCGGTCGAGAATGGCGCCAAGCGCGGCGGGTGGGCGTCCGAGCGCCAGCATGAGATCGGCGGCAAAATCGTCGGCCGCCGTTTCGGCTTGCCGCGAATAGCGGCTATCGATCAGCACCTGCGCTCCGAACACGATCACGCCGCCGCCGGTCACGTCGCCGAACAGCAGGCCGAGCAGGAAAGCGCTGCCGCTCGTCTGCAGCAGCTTTCTCAATCCGTCCCGGCTCGCCACATGGCCGAGTTCGTGGGCAAGCACGCCGGCCACCTCGTCCGGGTTCTCGGCGAGCTTCAGCAGGCCCTCGAACAGATAGACGCGGCCGCCGGGGAGCGCGACGGCGTTCGGCGTGCTCGACGAGAGCACGGCAATCTCGATCGGCATGGGAAGGTCGGCAGCGGCGGCGAGCTCTTCCTGCAGCCGGGCAAGAGCCGCGGCACCGTTCTCCCCGCCGCACGTCTCGCCGCCGATGACCGCGCGGACCTGCCGGTCCACCGCATCGCCGATACGGCGCTCGAGCGGGATGGGGACAAGCGGCGCCAGCCGGTCGGCAAAGGCAGGGACAAGGTAGACCACCGTCAGAACCAGCGAGATGGCCGCCGCGGCAGACCAGAACAGGATCCGCCGCGTGCTCACCTCGCCGGTCAGCCTGCGCCGCTTGAGGTCAGGACAGCGAAGCGCGATCGCCTTGGCCAGTCCAGCGTCGCGGATTTCGAGCCGCGCCAGTTCCGGCGCGCTCACGGCGGAGATGCGGAGCGGGGCGCCCTTTGGCGCATCCGCCAGGCGAAGGTCGGCGAACCGCCAGAAGGCGAGGGGCTTACCATCCTCGACGATGTTCAGCCCGTCGGTGTCGAAGCTAAGCCGGACGGCCCGGCGCTTTGCGCTGGCTCCGTCGAAAAAGAAAGCGTCCTCGTTCGGCATCGCGAGCAGTGAATAGCGAATGACGAGTTGAAAATCCGCGAAATCGGCGTGGCAAAGCGGCGCTGCGCTCGTCGCACCGTTCAGAACCCTCCGCCCACGTCGAGCGCTTCGAGCAACCCTTCGCCAAGTCCCCCGGGCACCTCGCCCCCCGCCGCGATCGCGGCATCCATCGCCTCGATATTGCTGAGCGTGACGGAGTCGATCGACACCGCCCAGATCCCACGATCCAGGAAAAGTCGGCGGATGATGTCGAAACCGAGCAGGAAGGCGAGATAGAGGATTGCCCCGCCAACGCCGGCGATGATGGAGAGGAACACCGGCAGCTGCCGCAAATTCTCCGCCTCCCCGCCGACGGCCATGAAGACAATCACGCCGGCGATGGCGGCGATCACCCCGATTGCCGCGCCCGCGGCCAGGCTGTAGGCGATCGCGATGAGCACCGTTTTTGCGTAGCACCAGAAGACGGCGCCGATCCTTAGATCGCTCGCCGCCGTGACCGGGCCAAGCCGGGCGCTCTCCAGCCACCAGCGAAGCTCTATCGCCCGGAAGACCGGGAAGAGAACCGGCGCGGTCACCGCAAGCAGGATGCCGAGCGGCACAGCGATCAACCATTGCTCCCGCAGCGCCGGAAGGGCGAACAGCGCCGCGAGCACTAGGTAAAGGCCCCAGATCCATCCGCCGCGCTTGAAGAGCGTTGCGCCGTTCCCGACAAACGCGCCTTGCAGCGTCCCAAAGTGGGTGTTGCCCATCTTGTAGCGTTCGAGCGCCGCCCTCCGCCACGGATAGAGGAGGCCGACCGTCAGCAGCGTCGCGATGTCCCAGAGAACTGCGCGGCCGAGAAAGGCCCAGCCGGACCCGGTCATCCAGAAGCGGACCCCGCGGAAGACCGTGCGCGTCGCGCGGTAGCGGCGCGCGCGGTAGGAAGCGTAGTAGCCGAGCACGTAGGTGACCGCGACCAGGGGAACGCTGGCGAAGGCCTGCATCCGCTCCGCTTCGATTGCGACGATGAAGTAGAGGACGTAGACCGGAACCAGAATTGCGAGAGCAAAGAGGAAGCCGAAGAGGAGCTCCGTGGCGCGGCCCGTGTACTCGACGGCGTCCTCGCCGATCTGTGTGTGCGACCAGATGTGCCGCCGCACGTTGGTGGTCAGCCAGAACCGGTAGAAGCCGAACGTCGGGATTTGCAGGAGGCTGCCGCTGAGGAGGATGCGGAAGAAATCGCCCTCTCTGCCCGAGAACCGCATCCGGAGCGGCGGCGCCTTCTCCGCCGGCGCAATAGTGTCCATTGCCCCCGCCTCCAGCTTACGAGGGGCGTTGTAGGGCCTCGCGCGGCGGCGCGCTAGGCGCTGCCGATGATGATCCCGGCGGCGAAGACCAATGCCCCGCCGAGCACGATCTGCAGCGCCGCGCTGAAGAACGGCGACTGCATGTAGCGCCAGCGGATCCAGGCGATCGCGAACAGCTCGAAGACGACAACCACGATGGCGATGACGGTCGCGGTCCAGAATTCCGGGATGAGGTAGGGGAGGGCGTGGCCGAGGCCGCCGAGCGTGGTCATCACGCCGCAGGCAAAGCCGCGCGCCACCGGGGAGCCGCGGCCGGTCAGCGCCCCATCGTCGGACAGCGCCTCGGTGAAGCCCATCGAGATGCCGGCACCGATCGAGGCGGCAAGTCCGACGAGAAAAGTCTGCCACGGATCGTGCGTGGCGAAGGCGGCGGCGAATACCGGCGCAAGCGTCGACACGGAGCCGTCCATCAGCCCCGCCAGACCAGGTTGCACGTAGGTCAGGAGGAAGCGGCGATGCGCGACGGCGTCTTCCTCCGCGCGCGCATTCCCGCCGAGAAGCTCCTCCTCCAGCCGCTCCGCCGTTACTACGTGCCCGGCCTCGGCCGCAGCAAGATCGCCAAGGAGCTTGCGCGTCTCAGCGTCAGTCGTCCGCTGCGCGGCCTTGGTGTAGAAGCTGCGCGCCTCCTCCTCCATCAGCCCGACCTCCTCGCGCACGCGCGGGAGGCCGAGCTGGCTCACCAGCCAGTAGGGCCGCCGGTGATAGAAGCCGGAGACGTGATCGCGGCGGATGACGGGGATCGTCTCGCCGAAGCGCCGGCGGTAGATCTCGATCAGCCGCCGCCGGTGCTGGTCCTCCTCCGCCACCATTCCGTCGAACATCGCCGCGCTCTGCGGAAAATCCGGGCGCAGTCGCTCCGCGTAGGTGGCGTAGATGCGGCTGTCCTCTTCCTCGGAGGCGATCGCGAGCGCGAGGATTTCGCGTTCGCTCAAATCGGAGAAGCGCTTGCGCTCGTGAAAACCGGGGATCATGCCGGAAGGCTAGATTGGAATTGTTCTAAGGTCCAGCCCAGCGCGGGACAGACCGCCGCTATTCCCAACCGCCGCCCTTCAGCGCGCGATAGCGCGCGACGAGCCCGCGCGTGGAGGCGTCAAGCGCGTCGGCCGGCGCCACCCCGGCGACCACCGGCAGCAGCCGTGTGGCAAGCGCCTTCCCGAGCTCCACGCCCCATTGGTCGAAGGAATTGATGTCCCATATCGCGCCCTGCACGAACACCTTGTGCTCGTAGAGCGCGATCAGCATGCCGAGCGTCTCCGGATCGAGCTTCCGGTAGATGAGCGTGTTGGTCGGGCGGTTGCCGGGAAACGTCTTGTGCAGGACGAGCTTCTCGATCTGCGCAGCCGAGAGGCCGGACTGCTCCAGCTCGGCGCGCACATCAGCCTCCGTCTTGCCGAAGGCGAGCGCCTCGGTCTGCGCCAAGCAGTTGGCGACGAGCTTGGCGTGGTGGTCGCCCATATCCTCATGCGGCTCGGCGGCGACGAGGAAGTCGGCAGGCACGATTTCCGTCCCCTGGTGGAGAAGCTGGTAGAAGGCGTGCTGGCCGTTTGTGCCGGGCTCGCCCCAGACAATCGGCCCGGTGCGGTATTCGACGAGCGTTGACTGCCGCGTCACCCGCTTGCCGTTCGATTCCATGTCGAGCTGCTGAAGATAGGCAGGAAAGCGCGAGAGCCGCTGGTCATAGGGGAGCACCGCGTGCGTGCGTAAGTCCAAAACGTTGCGGTACCAGATGCCGAGGAGCGCCATGACGACGGGCATGTTCTCGCCGAGCGGCGCGTCGCGAAAATGCTCGTCCATCTTGCGCGCGCCGGCGAGGAAGCGGCGGAAATTGTCTCCGCCGATCGAGATGGCGAGCGGGAGCCCAATCGCCGACCAGATCGAGTAGCGGCCGCCCACCCAATCCCAGAAACCAAAAACCCGGTCGGGACGAATGCCGAACGCGGCGACTTTGTCGAGGTTTGTGGAGATCGCTGCGAAGTGCTCGCCGACCGCCTCCTCGCCGAGGCGATAGCTGAGCCAGGCGCGCGCCGAGGCGGCGTTGGTCATCGTCTCCGACGTGGTGAAGGTTTTCGAGGCGACCAGGAGGAGCGTGCGCTCAGCGTCGAGCCCCGAGAGCGTATCGGAGAGATGCGCGCCGTCGACGTTGGAAACGAAGTGCAGCTTTGGACCGAGGCCGCGATAGGGCGATAGCGCCTCAGTCGCCATGGCCGGCCCGAGATCGGAGCCGCCGATTCCGATGTTGACGACGTCCGAAAAGCGGTCGGCGGCGACGCCGCGGATTTCGCCGGCGCGAATATCGTCGGCGAAGCGGCAGAAGCGGTCGAGCGTCTCGTGCACGAGCGGCACGACGTTCTCGTCCTCGACGCGGACATCCGCATCGGGCGGAGCCCGCAGCGCGGCGTGTAGAACTGCGCGCCCTTCCGTCTGGTTGATCGGCTTGCCGGCGAACATCGCCTCGCGCTGTTCCTCAACTTCGGCGCGCTGTGCCAGCTGAACGAGGAGCAGAATCGTCTCCGGCGCGATTCGATTTTTCGAGTAGTCGAGGGTGAAGTCGCCGACGGTCAGCGAAAAGCGCTCGAAGCGTTCGGGGTCGGCGGCGAAGAGTTCTCGCAGATGCGGATTGCCCATCGCGGCGCGATGGCCGCGCAATTCCTCAAGCGCGGCAAAGGTCGCCGCCTTCATCCGCGCTTCCTGAGCGCCGCCGCCTCGCGCGCAAGCTTCCCGATACGCGCCCAATCGCCCGCGGCGATGGCGTCGCGCGGCGTGACCCAGACGCCGCCCACGCAGGCTACGTTGGGGAGCGCGAGATAGGCAGCTGCATTCGCCGCGTTGATGCCGCCGGTCGGGCAGAAGCGGATCGCCGCGAGCGGCGAGGCGAGCGCGTTCAGATACGCGATCCCGCCAGCCGGCTCGGCCGGAAAGAATTTCTGGATCGTATAGCCCTCGTCCATCAGCTTCATCGCTTCCGACGGCGTGATCCCGCCCGGCATCAGCGGAACTTCGGAATCGCGCGCGGCGGCAAGCACGTCGGCGGTCGAGCCGGGCGACACCATGTAGCGCGCTCCGGCCTTCTCGGCGGCGGCGAATTGGCCGCTGTTCAGCACCGTGCCGGCGCCGACGATCGCTCCCTCCACCTCATTGGCGATGGCGGCGATGGCCTTTAGCGCGGCGTCTGTCCGGAGCGTGATTTCGACGACGGGGAGGCCGGCTCCGACCAGCGTCCGCGCGAGCGGGACCGCCGTTGCGGCGTCGTCAAGGATGACGACGGGAATGACCGGGACGCTCTTGACGATCGGCTCGAGTGCCTCGCTGCGGGTCATATGAAAGCGCTCCGTCAGTGCTTGGCCGGCTCGCCCATCGGCTGTCCGATGGCGGAGAGCATCTCGCGGAACCACGGCGCGGACGCGTCGAAAGACTTGCCGCCCTTCACGCGCGGCAGCTCGATCGCGCGTAGCTCGCCGCCGCGCTCCTCGTCGTGGCCGATCAGGCCGGCCTTGCCGTTCAGTCCGCAATCGACGGCCACATGCGCCATTTCGCGGATGAGCTTCCGGTCCTCCTCGTTGGCCTTGGCGGAACGGGCGAAGTAGCCGGATTTCTGCACCATGACGCGGTCGGCGCCGACGAGCTTGGCCAATCGTTTCGAGAACCAGTCGCCGACATTCACTTTGTCGAGCGCCACATGGCCGAAGGCGTCTCGCTGCACGTCCTCGCCGCGCGCAAGCATTTCCTCCACGATTTTCGCGGCGTTGGCGCCTTCCGAGACGAACACGTTGACGCAGTCCTTCGCGTCCATGGCGTGGCGGAGCCGCGGGCCCACCGCCACCTCGTCGACGCTGGAGTCAGGGAGAATGACTGCGTCAAGCTCCTTTCTCTTATAAACA